>JAISCL010000080.1 GCA_031265585.1 Tannerella sp.
GGGTGCAGCCCTTAAATAATGTTATTTAAAGATTTTTTTGTATCTTTGCGGCGTTATTTAAAAGAAAAAAGGTTGTTTTTATGGATGCAAAGATTTTAAATGAAGATTCCAGCGGTATCACTATTCAAATAACGATACCGTTCAGTGAGGGCATGCTCGACACGGAAGAGGCGATTCAACAGGCAGTTAATCAGGCTGGTTTAATAGCAACAGAGCGGAGTTTATCGCGTTATGACACGGACGGCAGTCCGATAAAGGTTGGAGAGAAGAAGTACACCAGCAAAGGGACAGTATCGAAGACCTACCAGTGTCCATTTGGCGAGTTCGAGTTATGCCGTCATGTTTATCAGAGCAATGAAGGCGGCGCAACGTACTGTCCGCTGGACAGGGATGGTCGAGTACTTGTTTTTTCCACTCCGAAGTTTGCGAAAATGGTCAGCAGCAAGTATTCACAGATGGGCGCGGAGCAGGTTCAGCGCGATTTGCGGGATAATCACCGCCGTTCAGTCTCCCGTAACTATATTCAGACCATAAGCAGGGCGACAGCCGAAGTTGCGGTGGAAAATCAGCACTGGCGCTACACGTCCGGTGTTTCAGCGTCGGATGTGTCGAGCATTGGCGTCAGCCTTGACGGGACGTGCATGCTGATAGTTGAGGACGGCTGGCGGCAGGCGATGGTTGGCAGCATCAGCCTGTACGACAGTCAGGGTGAACGTTTGCACACGGACTATATTGCACAGCCTCCGGAATACGGTAAAAAGACGTTTTACAGCGAATTCGCAGGGGAAATAGAGCGTATGAAAAAGAATTATCCAAATGTTACAGTAGTCGGGGTAGCTGACGGGGCGGCGGATAACTGGACTTTTCTTGAACCGCTCACCGACGTTCAGGTTTTGGATTATTTTCACGCAGGCGAATATTTGGCAAAGGTTGCCACAGCAGCATTTAAAGAGAAAGCCGAAGCCGGCGAATGGCTTGCCGGAGCGCGTCATACACTGAAACATGAACAGAAAGGAGCATATCTTTTAATCGCTGAAATGCAGAATCTCATAAAAAGAAAAATAAGCGAAGTGAAAAAGACAGAAATAAAGACAGCCATTACTTATTTCAGCAACCACGGGGAGATGATGAAATACCCGGAATATTTATCGAAAAATATCCCGATAGGGTCGGGAGTAATAGAAGCTGCGTGTAAGATTATCATCAAGCAGAGGATGTGCAATTCGGGGATGAGATGGTCTGACAGCGGAGCAAAAAACGTACTCGTATTAAGATGTTTCAATGAAACTGATGGCAAATGGAAACAGTTTTGGGATAAAATATCAAAAATGGGGTATTAACATTATTTTAAGGCTGCACCCCCGTGACCTCCGACCCTGAGTCAATTGATTTCGGCGAAGTAATCGAGGGAGAATCGAAGAGTGAAACGGTCACAGTTACCTTGAGCGATCCTTTCACCCCGCTGACGGAGTCGGCATTCACGCTGGCTGTAGCAGTGGAAGGGATTTTTGAAATAGTATCGGTTGAGTCGGTCGGCGAAGCCTCCGATGGGGCTTCCGTAGTGGAAGTGACGCTTTCGTTCACACCGGCGGCAGCACAGGAGTATCTGGATACGCTGATTGTTCGCGCCGACTATGCGGAAGAAGTCCGTATTTCGTTGAGCGGTACAGGCACAAGCAACGTAGCAATTTCCGGCCCGCAGGCAGCAAGTCCGTCTCTGTCGGTAAGGAACGGCGACATTGTTGTCTCGCGTGCCTCTACAGGCAACCGTATCTTTGTGTACAACCTGCAGGGACAAGCGCTGAAAGTGCAAACAGTAACGTCCGATGCGGAAATCCTGGAAACAGCGTCTTTCCCGCGCGGCGTGTATATTGTTTCACTGTGGAACGATAAACAGGAAATCCTGAAACGGAAAGTGGTGCTGTAAGCAATTATGAGTGACTTTGTTGCAACGGTAAAAAAAGTATAGCAAAAAAGGGTTTATTGACTTATCTTTGTATTTGCAAAAAAAAGTTGATACATGAGTACCCAGTCAATAAACCCGGTCAAAGATAAATATAAAGTTCGGAATTGGAAAGAATATAATTCAAATTTGTGTAAACGCGGAAGTTTAACCCTATTCATAGACCCCAAAGTATTACAGGAATGGGATTCTTTAATCCGCAAGAAAAAAGAAGTTGGAGAACAGACGTATTCGGATAGCATTATTCGGTGTTGCCTTTTGGTTAAACTTAATTATGGTCTTCGTTACCGTCAGAGTACCGGTTTTTTGCAAAGTTTATTTGAGTTGATGGGCAAATCCGCCCTTCCGATACCGGATTACACGACCTTGTGTCGTCGACAGAAAGAGCTTCCGGTTGCAATTGAAGAACGGTTGAAGAGGGGTGAAAATTTGGTTATCGGCATAGATTCCACCGGATTGAAAGTCTATGGAGAAGGGGAATGGAAAGTCCGTAAACATGGCTGGAGCAAGCATCGAACCTGGCGTAAACTGCACATTTGTATAGACTTGATAACCCAGGAGATTCTTTCGGTAGAATTAACCGGCAATAATGAAGATGATGCCTCGGTGGGTATTCGGATGTTGAAAGGAGAATCCTCAAGGATAAAAGGATTTAAGGGAGATGGAGCGTATGACAAATTTGGGTTCAGGGAGGTTTTGGGACATGATACAGAGCAGGTTATTCCACCGCCCCAAAATGCGGTTGTCTGTTTGTCCAAAAAGAAAAAACCGTTACCGAAGCATCTAATTCAACGCAATGAAGCAGTGAAATATATACAGGAACATGGTTCTAAGAAATGGAAAGAAAAGCAGGGGTATCACCAAAGAAGCTTAAATGAAGTAGTTATGTTTAGATATAAAACAATTTTCGGTGGGGAGCTAATGGCTCGTACAAAAGAAAATCAAACAACTGAAGTAAAGTTGAAATGCTTGTTATTAAATAAATTTACAAGAATGGGGCTGCCCGATTCTTATAAAGTAAGCTAAAATAGATGCAACGATGCTAAGCAGAAATGTAGCTAGAGCATCGTTGCAACAAAGTC
>JAISCL010000312.1 GCA_031265585.1 Tannerella sp.
CTGACGGGCTATCCGTCGATGGAAGCGGAGTACTGGCAAAAGATTTATCGCCGCTGCAAAGAGTTCGGACTGAATCATGTTCGCTTTCATTCGTGGTGTCCTCCGGAGGTGGCATTTGAGATAGCCGACCGCGAAGGAATTTATTTGCAGGTGGAATGTGGCGTGTGGGCAAATCTGGGTTCGTCGATTGGCGACGGAAACCCGCCGGACAAATGGCTGTATGCCGAAAGCGAACGGATCGTTAAGGAATACTGCAATCATCCCTCTTTTTGCATGTTCCTTCACGGCAATGAACCGGGCGGCAAAAATCACGTGGAATTTCTAAGCAGGTTTGTAGATTACTGGAAAGCAAGGGATCCTCGCCGGGTATATACGAGCGGCGCAGGCTGGCCCTACATCCCCAATGCCGATTACTGGAGCACGCACGCCCCCCGCACGCACGCTCATGCAAACGTACTCAACGACCTGCCGCCGCAAACCGCATACGACTGGCGGGAAGTGATCCGGGAAAAAACAATGCCCGTCGTAAGCCACGAAATAGGGCAGTGGTGCGTCTACCCAAACTTTGAAGAAATCCCGAAATACACCGGCGTACTGAAGGCAAAAAACTTCGAGATATTCCGCGACTTCCTTGCCGCCCGTCACCTGGGCGATCTGTCCGGGAAATTCCTCTACGCTTCCGGACGCCTGCAGACGCTGTGCTACAAGGCCGAAATCGAAGCCGCCCTGCGAACGCCCGGTTTCGCCGGATTCCAACTGCTCGACCTGCACGACTTCCCCGGACAGGGAACGGCGCTGGTCGGCGTGCTCGACCCGTTCTGGGACACGAAAGGATACGTGGACGGCGCGGAATACAGCCGCTTCTGCAACGCAACCGTCCCGCTGGCACGGATGGAAAAACTGGTCTGGACAAACGCCGAAACATTCAGCGCCACCGTCGAAGTCTCCCATTTTGCCGCCAAGCCCCTGCCGGGAGCCGTCATCGAATGGGAGCTGACCGACGATGCGACGAAAAACCTATTCGTCCGGGGAACCGTCACGAAAGACTTACCCGTCGACAACTGCATCGAAATCTCGCGGATAGAATACGCCCTGTCGACAGTAACAAATCCGTCCCGGCTGACGTTGACCGTCCGGATCGCCGGTACCGAATACGCCAACGACTGGCACGTCTGGGTCTATCCCGAAACCGTCCCGTCCCCCGCTGACAGGCCCTATTTCACGACCCGTTTCGACGACGCGATAGCCCGGGCGCAGGCCGGCGCCAGTGTCCTGTTCTGCCCTCCGGTCGATGCGCTCAACACCGAAAAGACCGGCAAAATCACAGTCGGCTTCACGCCGGTTTTCTGGAACACCTCCTGGTTTCCCGGCCAGAAGCCCAATACGCTCGGCCTCTACTGCGACCCCTCGCATCCGGCGCTGGCCGCATTCCCCAACGACGGATACAGCGATTTCCAGTGGTGGGATCTCATGAAGAACTGCGCGCCCCTGCTGATGGACGACCTCCCCCCCTCCTTCCGTCCCGTGGTATACATTATCGACGACTGGTTCAAGCCGCACCGGCTGGGTCTCTTGTATGAAGCAAAAATAGGCAAAGGCAAGCTGATGGTCTGCGGCGCCGACCTCACCCGCGACCCGGACAAACGTCCCGCTGCCCGCCAGTTCCGCCGCAGCCTGGAGCAATACATGTCATCCGATAAGTTCAATCCGTCACAGGAATTACAACCGGAATTGATAAAAGGATTATTTCGAACAAACTTATAAATTCAAACATTCCCCCACAGGTAGAAAGCCCAAAGGCGCAATTCAAATGATTGCACAATACTGACTGTCGGTGATTATCCGGAGAATCTGATTGGCCGAGTCTGCAATGTGTACCGCCCCGAATGCTTCCAGTTCGGAACGCGGACGAAAACCCCATGTAACACCCATGGACGTCACACTGCTATTGGAAGCCGTCTGTATATCAACACCCGAGTCGCCGACATATAAAGTATTGACTGCCGGAATGGCTGCAATGCTTACTATTTCATGTACGACTGCCGGATCCGGTTTTACGGGAACTCCTTCCCGCTGTCCGAAAACGGCTATAAACTTTATTTCCGGGAAATACCGGTTTATCAGCTTTTCGGTTGCCTGCTGATATTTGTTGGAGGCTACAGCCATTTTAATCCCTTCCGCCTGCAGGGTGTTTAAAAGTTCCGGTATGCCTTTGTATGGTTCCGTGTATTCCGTATTATGTGTGTCGTAGTAAGGCAGGAATGTTTTTCGTATTTTCAGTATATTGTCTGCTGTTTTTTGGCCGTCCGGAAGGGTGCGTTCAAAAAGTTTGTTGATGCCGTTGCCTACAAAACATTTATATGATTCAATGGGATGTGGGGGAAACCCGTTTTTTTCCAGTGCGTAATTTGTGCTGTATGCAAGGTCCGACAGGGTGTTTAGCAGTGTTCCGTCTAAATCAAAGATGACCAGTTTTATTTGCATTAATATTTCCGTTTGAAAACTTCATTATAGATAAACGCTTTGCGCCATTCCTCCGTGTTTGCCGGCATGTCTTCCAGCGAAACGGCTGTTTTTTCTTCTTCTGTGTTCAGGGAGGAATAGACTGTTTCTTTCTTGAATGTGGAATAATCTTTCTCTGCTTTTTTGTTAATTTGTCTGTGTCCCGGATGAATCGTTTGCTGGTGTAGGGGAGTCGCTTCCGGCAGGTTTTCACGAAAGACGGAATGTTGTGTTTCCGTATCCCCCCCGTTCCGGAACTCTTTGTCTTCCCACTCTTCCGTAATTATCTCACGCGGCTGCTGTTTTCCGGCGGCCTGTTTGTTTTTTTTGCTGATAGATCCGATGACACTGCTGATAGCGGCAATAATGATAATTACCACATAGAGCCAATCGCCGACATTTTCCATACTGTTTAATTTTTTGTTGAGGCAAATATACGAAAATATATCAAAACAAAACAACCCCTGCACATTTTCCGGCGATTCAGCGATTATTTTTTTACTGTTCTCATTCAAAAAATCGAAAACGGCGGTTACGGCGTCGCGTTCCACTTCTACAAAAATCTATCCAATTTAGGCCGGAAAAGCTCTGAAAGAGCGAAATTTTCATAACCGGAGGTCGTGACCCCTGTTGAAATCGTCTTCGACATGCAGTGCCGCGTCATGGATTCCCCGCACGGAACCAACCGCAAGGGCGACAACATGCAGGAAGGAAAGGTATGGAAGAATATTCGCTAAAAAAAAGAATGGGTACTTGAAGGTAAATAACGGAAATTTTAGGTACTTTTACGGTCTGGAATATAAACCGTAAATTAACAGTCAAATAATGTATAGATTATTATTCATTTTTCTGGCGACATGTTGTAGTATAATGACCGGTGCGAAAGAGAAGACACCTCCTGTTGCGAGCATTACTATCACGGGAGACTGGCAAATACAAGATGCACTCAAGGATTAATAATTAAGCGTGACTATATAATAACATTAAAAATTAAAAGAGATGAAAGAAAAATCAAAAGAAATGAGCCGGCGCCAGTTTTTGGGCTATTCGGCATTGGGACTGGCAGGCCTGACGGTTTTGCCGAGTTGGGTTACGGCAGCAGGCGTTCGCATAGCGCCGAGCGACCGGGTTGTGATGGGCTGGATCGGGCTTGGACAGCAGGGAAATTCCGATTTCTATGCTGCCACCGGCTGTCCGGGAGTACAGGTAGTTGCCGGCTGCGATGTGGACGCGATCAAGCGCGAGCGTTTCAAACGGCGTGTGGAAGCGTGGCAGAAAAGCCAGGACAGGCCTGCACGCTGCGATATGTATGAATTTTACCAGGATTTACTGGAGCGTACCGATATTGACGCCGTCGGCATTGCCACTCCCGATCACTGGCACGCCTTTGTAACGATAGATGCCTGCAAGGCTAAAAAGGACGTTTATGTGCAGAAACCGCTGGCGTTCACCGTTACGGAAGGACTTGCGATGATCAAAGCGGTGCGTGAAAACGGCGTTGTATTGCAGGTGGGCAGTCAGCAACGCTCCGGCAAAGAATTTCAGCAGGCCATCGCCATCGTTCGGGGTGGAGGGATCGGACACATTGATACGATCTATTCGCGCGTCGGCAATCCGCCGAAACCGTTTGACCTGCCCGAAACGCCTGTTCCGCCTTCCCTGAACTGGAATCTGTGGCTTGGCGGACTGAGCGACCCGAAAATTCACTATCATCCCGACCTCTGCCCGCCCATCACGCTGGAACCGGAGAAAAACGAACAGCTCTGGGGCGCCTGGCGCTGGTACTGTGAAACAGGCAACGGTTTTACCGCCGACTGGGGCGCTCACATGTTCGATATCTCACAGGCAGCCATCGGTATGGACGGTTCCGGCCCCTGCGAATTTATCCCGAAAGGATACGGGGATGCGCAGTACCTGACCATGAAATATCAAAACGGCATCGTCATGACCGAGCAGGATTTCCGCAAGGAAGGCGGTAACGGCATCTGTTTCAACGGCGACAAGGGCTGGCTGAAAGTTACGCGGGGCTTCATCGAATGTTCAGATCCCGACCTCCTGAAAAAGGAAGAAAAGAATATAGCAGCGGGAGAGTATGAAAAAAGTCCCGGACACATGCAGAATTTTATCGACTGCATCCGTTCCCGCAAAAATCCGATCGCGCCTGTTGAAGCAGGTTGCAGTACCAATACGCTGTGCTGTATCGCCAACATCGCGACCGAACTGAAACGGCCCGTCAAGTGGGATCCCGCGACCCTCAGTTTCGGAGACGACCGGGAAGCTGCCGGACACCAGCTTTACAAATATCCGTACAGAAAACCATATTCATTATAAACTGTAAATAACTATGAAAACAAATCTTTTAGTCATTGCCGTATTAGGCGTCTTATGTTGCCTGGGGGCAGCCAAAAAACAAAGTTCCAAATTCGGAGGCGTACAGATCGGAACGATCACGTACAGTTATCGCGACATGCCCGGCAAGTCGCTGGAAGCGACACTGGATTACGCCGTCAAGTCCGGCCTCAGTTCGGTTGAGTTGATGGGATACACCGTCGAATCGTACGCCGGCATACCCGCTGAAAACCAGAAGGAATGGCGAACGACCGTTTCGATGGACAAGTTTAAGGAAATCAAAAAGATGTTTAAGGATAAGGGCGTCAAAATCCACATCCTTAAACTTGAAACCTTCGGTTCGCCCGAGGAAACCGACTATGCATTCCGCGTGTGCAAAACGCTTGGCGCCATCGGCATCACCACCGAAGTATCCCTCGATATGGCAAAAAAGGTGGCGCCTTTTGCCGAAAAGCACAAGCTGTACCTGATATTCCACAACCACTGCCAGCCGGGCGAGCCGGGTTTCAGCTACGACCCGATCCTGGAAGTCAGCAAATCCATCATGCTGAACTTCGACGTGGGTCATTATTTCGGAGTAACGGGTAAAAATCCATGCGATTTCATCCGTCAGTATCATTCCCGGATTGCCAGTCTGCACATGAAGGACAAGACCGGCCCGACCACTGCCGACGCCTGTGGCGTCAATAAACCCTGGGGACAGGGCGGAACCCCGATCAGGGATATTTTACAGCTGCTGAAAAAGGAGAAATATCCGATTACGGCAGATATTGAACTCGAATACGGCGTTCCGAAAGATTCCGACCCTGTCCGGGAAGTGGCTAAATGTGTGGAATATTGCAGGGAAGCGCTCAAATAGAAACAATTAAAAGGCATGAACAGTAAAGCTTATTTTTTATCAGTGTGTGTTGCGCTTTCAGTCTTCGGACTGAGCGCACAGGAGAGCGGTCAGGCGTATGCCGGACCGCGGGTAGTTACCCCTGCAGTCGAATGTAATGCGCCGCCCTCCGATGCGATCGTTCTTTTCGACGGGACCGGTTTCACGGAATGGCAAAGCGTGGGAGGAGGCGACGTCAAATGGAAAATCGAAAACGGCGCCATGACCGTAACCCAGGGAGGAGGCAGCATTGAGACCAAAAGGTCGTTTGGCGACATACAGTTCCATATCGAGTGGCGGATTCCTGCCGACGTGCAGGGCGAAGGTCAGAACAGGGGCAACAGCGGCATTCATTTTCAGCGTCTCTACGAAGTGCAGATTCTCGACTGCTACGAAAACCGCAATCCTACCTATGTTGACGGCACAGCCGGAAGCATTTACACGCAAAGTCCCCCGCTGGTTAATTCCTGCCGCAAGGCCGGAGATTGGCAAAGTTACGACATTGTATACATGGCCCCGCGGTTTAATTCCGACGGAGCCGTTGAAATTCCCGCCCGTATAACCGTGTTTCAAAATGGAGTGCTGATTCAGAACAACTTCATTCTGAAAGGCACCACATACGACCACAGCGGATACAAACCGCACGACAAGTTGCCTTTTCAGCTTCAAGACCACGGGAATGCCATCAGTTTTAAAAATATCTGGGTAAGGGAACTTTAAAAAATGCCGTATATACCGTGCGCGGCGCAGTAGAGACGGGGCGCGCCCCGTCTCTACCGTAACGGTGCACAAAATTATCCATTAAAGGGTGTCTTCACCGAGGCGTGAAGGAGTGTCTTTGCCGGGCTGTTGCAAAGGGTGCTTTTGCAGTGCTGCAAAAGGTGTCTTTGCAGTGACCTGATTTTATGGGAGGGGATAGGGTTGTGCCGGCATACCCGTAACGGAAAATAATTCCGCCCCGGATCGCTGAAAAATGGATGAACTCATTTTGTACTTTACCCGGCTTGCGTTATCTTTGTCCAAAATTGACGTGCTATGAAGAAATTATTTGAAACATCAAAGATTAAAGAGATTGATCAGTATACGATTGATAACGAGCCTGTCGCTTCCATTGATCTGGTGGAACGGGCGGCTTCTGTTTTTGTAAATGAGTTCGGCCGCCGGTATGCTTCCCATCAGAACCGTATTTATGTGTTTGCGGGCCAGGGCAATAACGGGGCGGATGCGCTGGCCGTTTCGCGTCTGCTGACAGAGCAGGCTTACAATGTGTTTACCTATCTGATTAATCCGTCCGATAAGCTTTCTCCGGACTGTGCGGAAAACAGGCGGCGGCTGAGGGAGATGGACGGTAAACAGTACGTGGAAGTGGTATCTTCCTTTTCGCCTCCGGTGTTTAAACCGCAGGATATTATTATTGACGGGCTTTTCGGTTCGGGTCTTAACCGTCCGCTGGAAGGCGGTTTCGCCAAGATTGTAGACTATATAAACCACTCGGAGTCAACGGTCATATCGATTGATATTCCTTCCGGCCTGTTCGGTGAGGATAACAGGGATAACAATCTGCAGTATGTCATACAGGCGGATCTTACGCTGACATTTGAGTTTCCCAAGATTTCGTTTTTGCTGCCGGAAAATGCGGATTTTATCGGAGAATGGAAAGCGCTTCCGATCGGTCTCCATCCCGATGCGCTGTTAAAGACAAAATCCCCCTACGGACTTATTACGGATGACGATATTGCAGCGCTGCTGCATAAAAGGGAGCGTTTTTCCCATAAGGGCGATTTCGGTCATGCCCTGCTGATGGCGGGCAGCGCCGGGAAAATGGGGGCGGCGGTGCTGTCTGCCGGAAGCTGTATGCGCAGCGGCGCGGGGTTGCTTACGGTGCATCTTCCGGGAAAAGGGGAGCCTGTTCTGCAGGTCGCGCTTCCGGAAGCCATGACGGATGCGGACCGGCATCCGGATTATATAACGGAACTCCCCGCTTCGCTTTCCGGCTATGATGCGATCGGGATCGGGCCGGGTACAGGGGTCGGCAGCGAAACGGGAGCCGTGCTCGACAGGCTGTTCGAGACAGGCGGAAGCATACCGCTGGTACTGGATGCCGATGCGCTGAATATCATGGCGGCAAACAGCGAGCTGTTTCATAAGATACCGCAGGGCACTGTCATCACCCCGCACCCGAAAGAGTTTGACCGTCTGGCGGGAGACAGTGAAAATGCTTACGAACGGATGCAGAAAGCGCGCTCCATTGCTGCCGAGCAGAAGATCTGTATCGTTTTGAAAGGGGCCAATACGGCGGTCTGTACGCCTGCGGGGAAAGTGTTTTTCAATACATCCGGCAATCCGGGCATGGCAACGGCAGGCAGCGGCGATGTGCTGACCGGTATCATCCTGGGGCTGCTGGCACAGGGATACAGTTCCGAAGAAGCATCGGTGATCGGGGTGTATATACACGGAGTCGCCGGAAACCTTGCTGCTGCAAACCTTTCGGAAGAGAGCCTGATTGCCGGCGATATAACGGGTATGTTAGGGAAGGCGTTTAAACAGATGCACAATGATGACTGATCAGTTTATGCCGAGCGATTCTTTGATCTTTTCTATTTTTTCCGAAGCGGCTTTTTCAGCAGCGGGGATCTCTTCAACGGATTTGACAGGTTCATGTACCTCCACGTAGAACTTTATCTTCGGTTCCGTGCCTGACGGGCGTATGGATACCTTCGTATCGTCTTCCGTGTAATATTGAAGTACATTCGACGTGGTCGGCATGTTCAGCGAAAAGTCTTCGCTGTCGATGAAACTGTGCCCTTTCAGGGAGGCGTAGTCGTATGTCATGGTTACTTTTGAACCGGCGATTTCTTTCAACGGATGCTCGCGGAAGTTTTTCATCATGGCTTCGATTTCTTCCGCTCCGCTTTTTCCTTTCTTCACGACCGAAATCCCCGTTTCCTTCGAATATCCGTATTCCGCATAGATACGGTGCAGCAGCTGGAATAACGAAAGTCCCCGGTCTTTTGCCCATGCTGCGATCTCGGCCATCATGCAGCAGGCGGAAACGGCATCCTTGTCACGTACGAAATCTTCGCAGAGGAAGCCGTAGCTTTCTTCGCCACCGCCGATAAAGGTTTTCTTCCCTTCCTTTTTGCGCATGATGTCGGCGATCCACTTGAAACCGGTATAGACGTCGTAAAGCCCTACTTCGTTTCTTTCCGCTATCGTGCGTATCGTTTCCGTCGTGACGATTGTTTTGACAATGTATTCTTTTCCGGTGAGTTTCCCCAGCTCTTCCCAGCGCGTAATCAGGTAATAAACGAACAGCAGGGCGGTCTGGTTTCCATTTAAAATCGTCCATTCTCCGTCGTTGTTTTTCACGGTTACTCCGACACGGTCGGCATCCGGATCGGAAGCGAGCACCAGTTCCGCGTCCGTAGCTTCCGCCTTTTCTACAGCCATGGCCATGGCCGCCGGGTCTTCCGGGTTCGGGGATACAACCGTCGGAAAATCTCCGCTGATCAGATCCTGCTCCGGCACACTGATGATGTTCGTAAATCCGAAATGTCGCATGGCGGCAGGGATGATGTGAACGCCCGTACCGTGTATCGGCGTGTAAACCGTTTTTATATCGTGGTGACGTGCGATGGATTCCGGTGACAGCGAGACTGTTTTCAGGTCGTTTATGTAAGCCCTGTCCATCTCTTTTCCGATGATTTCAATCAGGTCTTTATTTCCGTTAAACCGGATATCTGCCGCTGTGCGTATTTTATTTACCTCCGCAATGGTGTTTTTATCATGCGGGGCAATCATCTGCGCTCCATCATCCCAGTAAGCCTTGTAGCCGTTATACTCTTTCGGATTGTGGGACGCGGTCAGGATAATACCGCTCTGGCATCCCAGCCGGCGTATGGCATACGACATTTCAGGCGTAGGCCGCAAGTCTTCAAACAGGTAAACCCTGATCCCGTTTGCCGAAAATATATCGGCGGATACTTCCGCGTATGTGCGGCTGTTGTTGCGGCAATCGTGTCCGATGACCACTTTTATTTCGGATAAATCGGCAAATTCCTTTTTCAGGTAGTTTGACAGCCCCTGGGTTGCCGCACCTACGGTATATTTATTGATACGGTTGGTTCCCACGCCCATAATACCGCGCAGCCCGCCTGTTCCGAACTCCAGGTCTCTGTAGAACGATTCGACAAGATCCGCCGGATCGGGATTATCCAGCATCGCCTGTACCTGACTGCGTGTCGCTTCGTCGTAATCACTCCCTAACCATGTCTGCGCTTTTTTCCTGACTTCTTCTATTAGCTCTTTATTTTCCATATTTCAGATATTATGTCGAAAAACGACCCAAAGGTATGGAAAATTTATTTATCCTGTATGCCGGATAAAGTTAAATTTACCATGTGAGGGCATATCCGTATACGGATCTGTTTCCACATCTGTCTGTTACGGAAAGTTTCAGGCGGTGATAGCCCGGATGGATTCTTTCGCTGTCAAAATCATACGTAAGCAGGGCGTTTTTGCCGTCAAATCCGAACAGGGCGTACTGCCCGTCTATTTCTCCCCGATAGGTGGAGATTCCGCTCAAATCGTCGGATATGCGGATTTTAATCTGTTTTCTTTCACGCCATTTGCCCGGTTCGACAGGGGTGATTACGGGCGGACTTGCATCGTATGCGACGGCGTAATCGCCTAATTCATATATCTCCGCGTCCATCCATCCGTCCCGGTATGTTCCCCCGATCCAGGAACGATACCCGCCGGGACTGACTTTCACGATGCCCAGCTGCTCATTCATGACCGGCTCATAAACACTGTCTATATGAATGGATAGCTGCGCCGGCCTGTGGAGCGGGACGGGTATCCGGTGCAGGGTGTGAACGGTAGACTTATAGCCTTTTACAGAAGACGAGCTGTAATACATGCCGACATTGTCATACAGGCTGTTCCGCGGGATGTTGAGGCGGATTCCCTTTGAACCGAAGGTGTTGTAGTCATACCATCTCATCAGATGTGCGCCGGCTGTATCGGCAGGCGGGATGTCCTGCTTTTTTCCTTTTATCTGAATGGGAACCCTGCATGTATTGCCGTATATGTCCGAAAGTGTGATCATTATATGGTAAATACGTTCTTCATCTATGTTTATGATGCCTGAATGCCTGCTGGCGACCATACGCAGCCTGCAGCCCGGCTCAACAAATGTTTTTATGTAAAAGACGCGGTTGCGCGACCATTCCGCATAGTCTGTGTAACTGTTAATACTTCTTGATTCCTCGTGGGAGAAGCGGTCGGCGTAGCTGCGGAATGTTTCCACGCTGTCAACCGTCTGCAGGATATCTTTTATCCCGTACGAGAAGCCGGTGCCGTCCATCCGGTCTGCCGCCCTTATTCCCAGGCCTGTTTCGCCCCAGGCTTCCAGGACTGTACTTACGACCGGATTTTCATGGGGATCGTTTTTAAATTCTATCTTTTGCCTGTGGCTGCTGCCGTTTACGACACCTTTCCCTTCTATCGGGTAAATCATCAGCCCCTTTACCTGCGGTTTTTTTGTGTCCGGCACCCTTGACTTGTAGTATTCCAGCGGATCCAGCAGGTTGTTGTTTCGCAGGTCGCGCACTTCAAAATGCAGATGAGGGCCGCCGGAACTCCCGGAGTTGCCGCTGTATCCGATCAGGTCTCCCTGTTTTACCGGCAGGACGCCCGGCTCTACGCTAAAATCAACGGTATAGCTTTCGTTTTCATACTGTTTGTCCTTTACCAGGTCGGTGATGCGGCCGGTAAAGCGTTGCAGGTGCCCGTAAACCGTCATGAGACTGTCTCCGGGATGGGTGATGTAAATAGCCAGGCCGTATCCCCAGGGACTGACCGAAATGCGTGAAATATACCCTTCCTTTACCGCATGAAGCGCATGTCCTTCAGTACCTTTCGTACGGAAGTCTATTCCTGCATGAAAATGATTGGCGCGCAGGTCGCAGAATCCTCCGGACAGCTGGACGGGAAAGTCCAGCGGACTGGACAACTGTTGCGCGGCTGTACGGACGGTTATTCCGGACACTATTATCAATAGGGAAGCAAGTATTCTGTTCATGTATTTTTACTCGTTTTTATGGTTGAGGCGCCGCCTGCTTTCCGTGCCGGCAAAAGGCAGTAAAAAATCCGCAACAATCGGCAGGTGGTCGCTGTAACCTCCCTTATATGCTTTCCCGTTATATTTGCGCAGCGGCGTCTGTTCGCCACGGTTGTTCTTTTTTGAAAGCAGGAAGCCCGGGGCAAAAATCTGCGGGCTGTCTTTTTTAAGGTAGTTATTCCAGTTCCTGCTGACTATCATCTGGTCAAGCTGCGACCACTCACCCTGAAACTTATGTGAGCCGTGGAAGTTCAGTTTCTTCGGATCGCCGAACAGGTTAATCAGATGGTCTTTTGCTTTGGAGCCTTTCAGAATGGTTTGTATGCTTTTATCGTACGGGTTATCATTAAAATCTCCCATCACAATGATATTGGCTTTGCTGTTTGTTTTATAGATGGAATCACATAATTTACGAAGGCACCCGGCCGCATCCAGGCGATCCTGTTCCGTTTCTTTCTCTCCTCCCAAACGGGACGGGAAATGACAGACAAATATATCCAGGTATTCACCGTTGATCAATTCTCCCCATACATGCAGGATATCACGCGAGCGTTTTCGTTTATTGGCGAAAGGTATCCGTTCGGATGAATGGCCAAGGTATTTGAATTTGTCGCGCTGGTAAAGCAGTGCATTGTTTATACCGCGGATATCATTTCCTGTCGTGATACAGTAACTGTAATGCTGTTCTTTCAGTGGCGTACGGTTCAGCAGGTGCACCAGTACGGTGTCGTTTTCCACTTCGCACAGGCCGCATATAGCGGGCGTTCCCCATTCGCCGATTGCATTGATCACCTGTGCCGTCTTACGTAAGTGGCGGTAGTAGCGGCCGGCTGTCCAGCGCATGGTTCCGTTGGGAAGAAATTCATTATCGCTTTTGTGGGGATCATCGTATGTGTCGAAAAGATTTTCCACGTTGTAGAACATAACGCGGAACTCCTGATGCCTTCCTTGATTCTGATTTCCCGGAAGGTTATTTTCAAAGGCTTTGGCCGACTGACTGTCGTTCCCGTTTGGCTGCGACCGGACATCGGAGCATCCTGTCCATAGCAGGATGCAACAGAGGAAGCAACTGATTTTTGGAATGAGCCGCTTATTCTTCAGGCTTGTCATCTTTTTCCTGTGGTACATATTCGTATGCGCCTATCGACGGCCCGTTTTCACCTGTCAGGCGGTTCACGCCGTTGCGGTCGACAGGGTACTGTTCCGATACGGCCCGGTCTGCTTTTCCGATGCCGACGGAATTGTCGGCCGGCCGGAAATCGTATACATAATCATAGTAGGCGTCACTGTATTTCCCGTCGCTTTTTATGTATCTCATCCGTTCGGCATCCGGACTGTCGATTTTTTGTTCTTTCACAAACAACACTTCATGAAAGCGCGTATTTGCTGTCTTTTTTGTTTTGATCACACAATGATTGAAACGGTAGTTGAAAAGCAGGTCGTCGCCGTTTTGATAGCTGTCGTCTGTTAAAAAGTTTATTTCTCCGCTGTATTCGTTCGTTGTATCGGCCGATAAGCTGCCATCTATTATACAGTTATCAAAAAAGGCCTGTTGCAGGGGAAAGTCATGCGTTTCTTCCTTTTTGCCTGTTATATGATACGACAGCGTCAGACATTCGGTAAACCGCGCCGCATTGTTGCTGATGAGATTACCATGCATATAGTTTGCTATAGTGCAGTGTGTAAACCGGTATTTACCTCCTGCAAGCATCATCAGGTAACCGCTCGCATTGCTGAACTCCGTACCGGATGCTTCGATGTCGCAATTGACGGCATACAGTATGTTACCGTCCATGTTCTTTATCTGTGAATTACGGATCGTTATTTTCCTTTTATCGGGAGTCGATTCTTCGAAAGTCAGGCCGGATATGCCATTCCGTATCAAGGTATAATTAAGTTCATTATCAAAACTGGATGTGCCGAAAAACAACCCGTCCCACTGGGTGGGTATATTGTCATACGATATATAAGTGGAGTAGTTATTAAGCCTGTCGCCGCGGAACAGAACCGGGTCATCCTGTGTCCCGTTTGTCTTTATAGTTCCGTCAATCAGCCATTTTGCCCTGTGATGCATGTAAAAGGAGGCTCCTTTGTCAATGTTCACGGTGACGCCTTCGGGTATCATGATACTGTCATAAATGAGATAGGGTCTCTCGGAGCCAAGCGTTATGTCTTTTTCAAATGTCGTCCCTCCTCTCAGGATATGTGCGTTCTGTCCGTAAGCTTCAAGCACTACGGATTGCGCTACTCCGTTGGTTATGAATACAACCGAGTCGTATATCACGAACGGGGAATTTTCGTCATTCGGATTGACCGTCACTTCAACTGCAACATAAAGGCTGTCGTTTTTCCAGATAGGGATATCGTTGAAAGAATCTCCCTTACGTCCGTCTACATTGATCCTGAAATGGCTGTCTCCACCATTGGCCAGCAATATCTTATTAATTTTCAGGTTTTCGTCATTTTTGTTATATATCATGAAATAGTTCGTCGTAGAGCCGATCGTGGTGAATACGGTATCAAATGATACCGTATCGGCGGAGAAGGCAAGGTAGTGGTTCGGACTGACGGAATAATTATCCATCTCATTGCACCCTGCAATCATGGTTGTAATCAGGACTGTCCCCCATAGGATGAAGCTGTTTTTCTTCATGCGGATTTATTTTTTACCTTTCATATAAACGGAAATGGTTCCTGATTATTGTATATGATGATCTATTTATACTGTACGCGAGAGTCCGCCATTGAAAAAGAATTGTCCACGTCCGGCGCCTTGCGGCGGTGGGACGTGGACAATTTGTTGTTGTTGTAGAGACGCGATGCTTCGCGTCTCTACGATGCATCGCGTCTCTACCGCGCGCACGGCCTATCTGATTATTTTCTTCACCCAGCCACTGTCGCCCCGAACAATCAGCACGCCTTCAGGCAAACCGTACAGGTCAAACGTTGCAATACCGGGCTGCTTCTGCGCCTGATAGATCATCCTGCCGTCAAGCGAATAGACTGCGATGCG
>JAISCL010000326.1 GCA_031265585.1 Tannerella sp.
TGCGGAATGGCTTCCCGTGCATCCGGATTAGCGTTGCTGTTCGGCTGGCCTGCCCATACGGTTTCCTCGTTCAGTTGCAGTTTTTCCCTTGCCGGATTCCCGAAGACCATCACTCCCAGCCGTCCGTTGCCGAGCGGCAGTGCTTCGACCCATTTTTCGGCGGGTGCGTTGTACCACAGTTTCCAGTTGTTGTTTTCTTCGTTTGTCGTCCGGCATGATACGGCTGCCGCACATAAAAGCGTTACTGCGATTAATCTCTTCATGATAAATTGTTATTTGTTATTTGTTATTTGTTTTTGCAAAGATAGAATATTCTGCTGTAAAATCAAAGCTATCCTGCTTTAAGTATTAACTCATGTTACGCAAACCTGTTTTTCTATCAACAGACTGTCCCGTCAGGGACACCGACCGATGCGTAACATGAGGTATTAAATTTTACCAAGTCGTCTTAATTCCCAAAAGCACCTTGCCGTGGCTTGAATATCTGCCGCTGCATTATGTGCTTCCTCGAAGTATGCGTGGAACAGTTTGTAGTGCAGTTCCGACAGTTTGGGCCACTTGTATCCGTAAGGGCCTTTGATGGCGCACAGGTTTGTTGTTTTTTCCATTGTGCATATTTTGCTTTTGTAAGGGATGGGGTTGTTCATTCTGTTCCTTAAGAACTCTGCTCCGACGATTTTTTCGTCGAAGGACATATTATGAGCGACGAGGCAATTGGCTTGCTGAATAAGGTTGTCGAATTGTTGCAGGACGTGCGTGATTGAAGCGCCTTCCTGCATGGCCCTTTCGGTCGTAATACCGTGAATTTTCGATGCATCCGAAGGAATCGTAAAGCCTTCGGGTTTAATAATAAAGTCTCCCGACGAGATTTCATTTCCGCCGTTGTCATACAAAAGAAATGCTAACTGTACGAGTCTCGGCCAGTTTTTTAAATCTGTAACCGGCGCTTTCCAGTTCTTTGGTAATCCTGTTGTTTCCGTGTCAAAAAATAGATACATAATACTGATATTTATAAGTTTATATTCTCCTTAATCCTTCATTGTGTATGAGATAAGGAGAGCAAAGTTATATTATTTTCCGCTATCGTCCAACTAAAAACTTGATTTGTCGAGACTGTTATGTTGAAATAATCCGTTATATTTGTACCCCGGAATGTCTCTGTGAGGCGTCCGTAAATAAACTGATAGCAAAAAAAAAAATGAAGAAAAATGTGTTTTTACTGTTTATGCTGTGCGCGGCATCCGTATCGGCGGCGCCGGCGTTTTCGCTCTACGGGCTGACCTGCGAGCAGGAAGAAAATCCGGTCGGGATTGATACGCAGCGACCCTGTTTCAGCTGGAAGACCTGGTCCGAAGAGCGCGGTTTCATTCAGTCGGCGTATCAGGTTCTGGTGTCCGACGTCTCCGGGGAGCTTGCCCGGGATAAGGGAAATATCTGGAACAGCGGCAAAGTCGCGTCGCCGCAGTCCGTTTTGACGCCCTTTGCCGGAAAAGCGCTGAAGTCCTTTACCGTATATTACTGGAAAGTCCGTACCTGGGACAAAAAAGGACGTCCGTCCGAATGGAGCACGGTGCAGACCTTTACCATGGGACTCACGGACGCAAAAGACTGGGGCAAAGCCGAATGGATTGCCCTGGAAAAGGACAGCCGGGAAGGATATACCGTGCCGGCGCGGCTCGACTTCAAGAATATCCGCGAAACGATGGGCGAGCGGAGCATTGGCTTCTACAAACTGCCGCAGCTGCGCAAATCGTTTACCCTGCAAAAGCAGGTCAGGCGGGCGATAGCCGGCATTGTTGGACTTGGACATTTCGACCTCTTCCTTAACGGCGAAAAGGTGGGCAATCATTTTTTAGACGCCGGATGGACAAAGTACGACAAACAGGCGCTGTATGTGGTCTTTGACCTCACCGATCACCTGCAGGCGGGCGAAAACGTGCTGGGAGTGATGCTTGGCAACGGATTCTACAATATCCCGCTCGAGCGATACCTGAAACTGATCATCTCCCACGGAGCGCCGAAAATGAAGCTGATCCTCCACATCGAATATACCGACGGCACGACCGGCGAAATCGTATCCGACGCATCGTGGAAAGCGGCGGAAAGCCCCATCGTCTTCTCAAGCATCTACGGAGGAGAGGACTATGACGCGGCATTGTTTCAAGAAGGATGGACGAAGCCCGGCTTCAGCGACGCATCGTGGAACAGCGCTCTCCCGACCGATTACGCGGGGACACTGAGCGTCCAGCGCGCCACGCCTCTTGTGTTTCATTCCGAAATTCCTCCGGTCAGGCTGTATCAGAACTCAAAGGGAAGGTGGATCTATGACCTGGGACAGAACTTTTCGGGGATAATCCGCGTGTCGCTCAAGTCGGAAAACGGCGGGACGGTACTGTTTCATCCCGCGGAACTGCTGAAAGATGACAGTACGTTCACTCAAAGGGCGTCCGGCGGCCCGTTTTACTTTTCATACACTGCGAAGGGTGGCGGACAGACCGAACACTGGCAGCCGCAGTTTACTTACTACGGATTCCGGTATGTGGAAGTGGAAGGCGCCGTTCCGGCAGGCAGAGACAATCCCGGCAGGCTGCCGGAGATTGAATCGCTGACAGGCCTGCACACCTGCAATTCGGCGGACGAAGCAGGTTCGTTTGTCTGCTCCAAGCCGATGTTCAATCAGATCCATTCGCTAATAGACTGGGCTTTGCGCAGCAATATGGCAAGCGTGCTCACCGACTGTCCGCACCGCGAAAAGCTGGGCTGGCTGGAGCAGGCGCACCTGATGCAGTATTCCCTGCAATATCGCTACAACCTGTCGCGACTGTATGCCAAAATAATGGAGGACATGCGGGCATCACAGTTGCCCAGCGGATGCATCCCGACCATTGCCCCCGAATATGTCCGTTTCGCCAACGGCTTCGAAGACACGCCCGAATGGGGCAGCGCCTTCATCATCTGCCCCTGGTATGTATATCAATGGTATGGCGACCGCCGCCTGCTCGAGGAATACTATCCCGCGATGCAGTGCTATCTCGACTATCTGGGAACGAGAGCCGACAATCACATCGTGGCATACGGGCTTGGCGACTGGTTTGACATCGGTCCCAACCATCCGGGTTACGCCCAGCTGACGGCTAACGGGGTAACGGCTACCGCAATTTACTATTACAACACTACGATTATGCAGCAGACGGCTTCACTGCTGGGCAAACACGGCGATGCTGCACGCTACGGGGAACTTGCCGAAAGTATCAAGCAGGCTTTCAACAGGACATTCTACGATGAGGCAAGCGGAAAAATAGAGCGCAACAGCCAGACGGCAAACGCCATTGCCCTCTACACCGGTCTTGTTCCCGAAGAACGTCGCGCCGCGATTTTGCAGAACCTTATAGACGATATCCGCGGACGCGGGAATGCGCTGACTGCCGGCGACGTCGGTTACCGCTATGTGCTCAGGGCGCTGGAGGACGGCGGGCGTTCGGACGTGATCTTCGACATGAACAGCAGGTACGATGTGCCGGGCTACGGATGGCAGCTGTCTCACGGAGCTACTGCATTGACGGAATCGTGGCAGGCATACGGTTTTGTATCCAACAATCATTTTATGCTGGGACATCTGATGGAATGGCTGTATAGTGGTCTGGGTGGAATCCGTCAGCGGGAAAATTCCGTCGCCTTCAGGGAGATTGTGATTGATCCGCAAATGGCAGGCGACGTGCGAAGCGCTAAATCAAGCTACGAATCTCCTTACGGGACAGTGCGCTGCGAATGGGAACTGACCGACAGAGATTACACGGTAGAAGTCTCTGTTCCTGCCAACAGCACGGCGGAAATATGTCTTCCGGCGACAAATGCACGGCAGGTAACGAATTACGGTTTGCCCCTGTCTGCTCTGGACGGCGTAACAGTCGTCAGTACGCACGACGGTAAGCTGCGGATAAAAGCCGGCTCGGGAAACTACCGGTTCCGGGTACTGTTCGACCTGCACGACGCGCAAAACCGGAAAACAGTTACGGCCTCGGTAGCCAACGATTTCCTGAACAGCATCGGAGTCAACAGCGCCATTTACCGGCGGGGCGAAAACCTCAATGCAACCATCGGATGCGCCCGATACCTGGGATTCCGCTGGATCAGAACCGACGAATCGCTAAACAGCCGGCAACGGGAAAACGATATTAAACGGCTGTACGGAGAAACCGGAGTAAAAGTCAGCACCAGCCTGGGAAGCGGCGGAAGCGACATCAGCGACCTCATAGCCGGCTCCAAAAGGATCGCCGCCCTGGGAGCCTTGCTGGCCATCGAGGGATGTAACGAGCCGAACAACTGGGGAATCACCCGGCAGGGAGAAAGTGGAGGAAGAGATCGGAGCTGGGCGCCGGTAGCCCGCCTGCACCGCGACCTCTATACAGCAGTAAAAGGCGATCCCGAACTGGCGAACTGTCCGGTATGGGCAACCACCGAAACCGGCGCCGAAACGGACAATACCGGACTGCAGTACCTGACGGTTCCGGAAAACGACACTGCCGTTATCGCGGAATTTCGCGGCGTCACCTTCGCCGATGCAGCCAACTGCCACAACTATATTACCCACAGCGGATGGCAGCCGGTTCGGAACAATCAGACCTGGTGGCCGTCCGATCCGTCGAGTAAAGCCCGGGCCGACCACCTGTACGGGAATTTCGGAAAAACCTGGTCTAAAAAATACAGTGGCTATCCGGAAGAACAGCTGCGCACGTTACCCCGGGTGACGACCGAGACGGGCGTTACCCTCACCAGCGAATTTACCTGGGAATGGACAGACCCGAATACCCAGGTATACAACACCGGCAAACCGAACCCGGACTACTCCGACCCGGCCAGATGCATTACAGAAGAACTTCAGGCGCTGATGTACCTCTCGCTCTACCTGGATCAGTACAAACAGGGCTGGAGCCACACGGCGATATATATTCTGCGCGACCGGTCGGACGAAAGCGGCAATCAAACCTTTGGCTTTTACGACCGGAATTACAATCCGCGCCTGTCAGCCCATTACCTGCACAACCTGACTGCAATTCTGGCCGACGACGTCAACGCTCCGCCCCCGTCGCCGGCGCAACTGACTTACGCCATCACAGGCATACCTTTGGATACAGACGCCAACGCAGACCTGAAAGTTCCCCTGGTTCATGACTTGCTGTTACAGAAATCAAACGGAAAATGTTACCTCATCATCTGGAGCGAGCGGTATAAAGGCGGTTCCGATGACATAGAAGTCGTTTTTAACGAAAACATAAAAGAGATAAAAGTATATAATCCGGCGCAACACGACGCAAAAAATCCCGCCTTGGGAACAAAACCCGTAACAACCTGTTTCGGCGTTTCATCAATCCCATTAACAATGACAAACTATCCCTTCATCCTGGAACTGCAGTTCGCAGGCACGGGAAATTCAGAACTCGTTTATAAGGACTGATTACAGCAGGTGGCCGGCTATACTTTCGGCGCAGCGTTCGCCGTCTGTTGCGGCGGAGACGATTCCGCCGGCGTAGCCGGCGCCTTCGCCGCAGGGGTACAGGCCTTTTAATGAAATGTGCTGCATCGTTTCACGGTCGCGCAGCAGGCGGACGGGGGATGAGGTGCGCGTTTCTACGCCGATCATCACCGCTTCGTTTGTCAGGAAGCCGCGGGATACGGCGTCAAACCGGCGAAATGCTTCGCGTAAGCGGGTGGTGATAAATTCCGGCATCCGGAGATGCAACGGGGAAGGCAGCAGACCCGGCGTATAGGATGATACGGGTAAGTCCGGCGAGTTGCGCTTCTGCATAAAATCGGCCATCCGCTGTGCCGGGGCCGTTTGCTTCAGGCCTCCGTCCGGGTGGCATGACTGTTCCAACTGCTCCTGAAAGTGCATGACGGACAGTGCGGGATCTTTTTCCGCTTCGCGAACCGGAAGCAGTACATTGTGTACGTCTTCGGGGCGTATTTCCACTACCATGCCGGCATTCGCCCACCGTGAAGACCGGCCGGAGGGAGACATGCCGTTTACGACGATTTCTTCCGGCGCGCTTGCAGCCGGTACGACGAATCCGCCCGGACACATGCAGAACGAATAAACGCCCCTGCCGGCCGACTGGGTGACAAAGCTGTATTCCGCCGCCGGAAGGCAGTCCCCGCGTCCGTTTCTGTTATGATAGCGTATCCGGTCGATCAGTTCCTGCGGATGTTCGAGGCGTATTCCTGCGGCAATTCCTTTGGCTTCGAGGGCGATCTGCCGCCCGGCAAGATAGCGGTATACATCCCGCGCGGAATGGCCGGTGGCAAGGATGACCGGCCCCGTAAAGGAACGGTCGTCGCGCGTATGGATGCCGGTGACCTGATCGCCTTTTATGATCAGGGATTCCATGCAGGTTTCAAAGTGAACCTCGCCGCCCGATTGAAGAATGCGGTTGCGTATATTCTCTATCACGCGCGGCAGTTGGTCCGTTCCGATATGGGGATGCGCGTCGGATAAGATGGAGGGACTTGCTCCGTGCTGGTGAAAAATACGGAGGATCCGGTCTACCGGCCCGCGTTTTTTGCTGCGCGTATACAGTTTTCCGTCGGAGTAGGCGCCTGCTCCGCCCTCGCCGAAGCAGTAGTTTGATTCCGGGTTCACCAGGTGTTCGCGGCTGATGAGCGCTATGTCCTTTTTCCGCTCGCGGACGTTTTTCCCGCGTTCTATCACCACCGGCCGAAGACCCAGTTCAATCAGGCGAAGCGCGGCAAACAGTCCCCCGGGGCCTGCGCCGACGATGACGACCGGCTTCCCTTTCGAGACGTCTTTATATTCGACCGTTTCACCGGTATCTTCCGCGGGTTCCTCGTTGATGAAAATCCGCAGCAGGATGTTGATATACACCGTCCGCTGACGCGCATCTACCGAACGTTTCAGGACGTGGACGGCGTTTATGGCTTCGGGAGCCTCCCCGGTCTCACGGCAGGCAACCCGTCGCAGGGACTGTTCGTTCACAGCCTCTTCCGGAAGGATTCGCAAGTGCAGTTCTTTTACCATCAGAATTTATTTATTTCCCGGTCCAGGAAATCAATGCGCTCCATAAGCCACCTTTTCATCCCGGCGATCTGTTCGGAATAGTCCAGCCCGACAGGCCATTCTTCTTCATTTTCAACAGCCGACCGTTCCAAGTAAGCGCCCATACTTTCTACAAACTGGTCTATGTCCGACAATTTTCCCTTCTTCTCATTCCATCGCGCCCTGTACGCCTCCACAAAAGCCCCATCATTGAAAAATTCTATAAAAAGAGCTACGCCCGGAGGATCTATATCATAAGGTCTCTTTTTATAAATAAGGTCTTCGACCTGTTGAAAATAGGTATATCCGTACCTGGCATATCCGAATCCCCAGTCAAAATCCCAAACCGGCCCCATTTTCAGTTTCCCATCCTGCCTTTTGTGGGCAAACACGCTTTTAGGCCAGAACGGCTCCGAATTGTGAACGATCTCGTTCAGCAGCATATAATCAATCAGGGCAGGCACGTCAATCAGTTCGGAATAAAGATGATCCGGCGTTAACCGGAACAGCGCATTTTCCAGGTCGACGATGGATTTGATAACAAAATCCATCTCGCTTTCATTTTCAAATTCCGGCGACTTTACATTGACAGGCAGCTCAAGGTAAGGGGTTTTGAATTTATAATCTTCATCATAATGACGGTCCAGTTCTACCAGAAAATCGTGCTTTTCATCAATATTCACCCGGTATTCATTGACTTCCACCTGTTCGGTAAGCAGATAGTTTCCGCAATAGACGTCATTTAAGAACAGTTCGACATGGTTGGCATGATTGGTGTACTCCAAACCTAAACGGTGCGCTATTTCAAAAGCTACCGTATTTGTTATAAACGTGGGATCCTGATAGTTTGCCAGTAAAACCCAGCTTTTAGCCGCACCCAGTCCGAACAGGGACGTCTTTTGATCAAACTTTATCCGGTAAGGTTTCTTGGGATTACCCCATGTCGTATTTCCGCGTCCACGGATTCCCAGACTTCTTCCCTGAAGGTTATGGGAAGGATGCGCCGGATCCTCCAGCTCCAGTATGCCCGGAATATAATTTTCCTTGTCTGTTATTGGCGCACCGTGCTCCGTCTTTATCGAGATAACGGGAAGACCTGTCGACTGCGGGGATTTCAGCACAACTTGATACGTTTTCACCTCGCCGTTTTCACCGGTAACGGTATAGTGCAGATCCTGCCGGAAGTCATTGGCCGTTTTTCCGCTCACCTGATCCGCCTGATTCACGCGGACACGGCCGTCCGCATCGAACGACGCAACCGCCCCGGCAATATTGCTTATCCGGTGATTAGAGGCCGGCGTCAGGGTGATAACTGATGAATCGGAAGAGAAGATACCTGTCACGGAAACCGGCTGCCCTCCCTGTTCTATTTGCAGTGTGTACTTCTTTATTTCTGCGGAAGAAAGCGGTACGGCGGGCAAGTCGTCCGGCGGAGTCCCGTCTTTCGAATCGTCACCGCATGACTGCAGTAACAGTACGCCGCATACTGCCGGTAGCCATATAATTTGTTTGAGTGTCTTCATAATCGGCGCTTTTTATCCGAACAGTATCCGGAAGGCATCTTCTACTTTTCTTACATTTAGCATTTCTATTTCCGGCTTAAGGCTGTCAAGTCCTTTCATTTTCGGAATAATAATGCGTGAAAAACCCAGCTTTTCCGCTTCCCGGATACGTTGCTCGATGCGGTTTACCGGACGGATCTCTCCGGACAGGCCCACTTCTCCGGCCAGACAGACGCCCCGGTCTATTGGAATATCCAGGCTGGATGACAGGACGGCGCTGATGACCGAAAGGTCTATGGCCGGATCATTCACCCGCAGTCCGCCGGCAATATTGAGGAACACATCCTTTTGCGCCAGCTTGAAGCCCGCGCGTTTTTCCAGGACGGCCAGCAGCATGTTCATCCGGCGCAGGTCAAAGCCGGTTGCACTGCGTTGCGGCGTACCGTAAACAGCCGTACTGACTAACGACTGGGATTCAATCAGGAACGGACGCGCTCCCTCGATAGCCGCTGCAATCGCAACGCCGCTCAGGCCCTGATGGTTTTCTGTCAGGAGCAGTTCGGAGGGATTGTTCACCTGGCGAAGCCCGTCCCGGCGCATCTCATAAATCCCCAGCTCGGAGGTGCTTCCGAACCGGTTTTTGATACTGCGTAAAATGCGGTACATATAATGCTGGTCGCCCTCGAACTGAAGTACGGTATCGACAATGTGTTCCAGCACTTTCGGCCCGGCAATGCTTCCTTCCTTATTGATATGTCCGATCAGAAGCACCGGTGTTCCGGTTTCCTTCGCGTATTTCAGGATGGAAGCGCTACATTCGCGCACCTGTGTGATACTTCCCGGAGACGAATCCGCCATCTCCGTATACATCGTTTGTATGGAATCAATAATCAGCAGATCGGGTTTCAGGTTATGCGCCTGCACAAAGAGCTGTTCCAGGTTGGTTTCACAAAGTATATAGCAATTATCCGTTCCGCCCCTGTCGCCGGACAGGCGGTCTGCCCGCAGCTTTAACTGCTGGGCGCTCTCTTCCCCGGATACGTACATCGTACACAAACCTTCGGATTGCAGTACGGTTTGCAGTACAAGGGTAGACTTGCCGATGCCCGGTTCTCCGCCGATAAGTACCAGCGACCCTTTCACGAGGCCGCCGCCCAGTACGCGGTTCAGTTCCGCATCATGCAGATCCACGCGGGCTTCTTCTTTTAAGGTCACATCCCGCAAAAGCTGGGGTTTCACTCCGCTCCGCTCCATTCCCGGAATGGACTGCCGGGTAGCCGGTTCTTTCCGTACAACTTTTTCAACATAGGTATTCCACGCCCCGCAGGAAGGGCATTTTCCGATCCACTTCAGTGATTCCACCCCGCAATCGGAACAGACATATACGGATGCGGTCTTCGCCATTATTCAAAAATAATACGCAGCACGCGCCAGCAGCATGGCCTGGTCGTAAATTCTTTCGGGGGTAAGGTTATATCGGAACTCGGCGCCGATAATGAGATCCTTCGTCACACGCATCTCTCCTCCAAAACCAAGGTTCAGACCTGCGCGGATTTTGGTTTCGGATTCCTTTACCGTAGATTCTTCATCATCGGGAAGTTTAACCTTTTTATAATCAAATTTCCAGGCGGAAAGTCCCAGTCCGCCTATCGGATAAAGGGTCACTTCATCCGTGATGCGTGCCAGATAATGGGCATCCGCATTCACATACCAGGCGCTTCTGTCTTCACTTTTTACGGTGTGCAGCACCGACGGCGCCAGACGAAGCCAGTCTTTCAGGTTATACCGGTAATCGACCCCGATAACCAGCGTCCTGTTATCAATTGCATAGCCTGCGATTCCTCCAACGGAGGAAACGCCCTTCTCCCCTTTACGTATAACGTCTCCGCCCTGTGCAAAACCGGCGGTTACAAAACCGGCCAGGCATACTGCCAATAATACTAACTTTTTCATATCTTCTTGCTTTAAAATTTTCGGTTTCATTTCACTTTCAGCCGATCTCCGGCGCTTTTTACGACGGAACGGTAAAACTCCTCATCATAGCCTGGAAAATCCGGGGATACGGGCATGCCGTACGGATTCCGCTTGAACTGTCCGTCTTCTTCCTTTTTTACATTTCCGTCGATATACTTCACCAGCAGATAGGCGCCCAGTTCTTTCCAGCGCATCGTTGCATGATCCGCCGTAGTGGCGCTGAACCAGGTCAGAAACTTGCGGGCTTCTTCCGGGTTTTTCCGGCACATCTCCGTCGCGGCCCTGTCAATGGCCGGAATCACTTCCTGGTAGCTGTCTTCCAGTTCCTGCTGAACCTTGCGGATGTCCTTAATCATAAAACTGTATTTGGCGTATGCCATATTGGCCACCCAGTTATGCATCCAGAAAGCGGATGTCCACGAAAAGTTATACAAATCGCCGTTTCCGACGCGGTAACATTCCGGCGCCGTCAGTGACGACGAATAAACCGGATTGAATACCGTCATATCGGCATCATCCACGCCAAACCATAAGATACCGCCCACCTCGTCCGGAAGCCAGTTTCGCATCTGGGGCACGATGACAAATCCGGTCTGCTGTGTAGCAATAGCCCGTTCGTTCAGGTATTCTTCGCCATCCACCTCGAAATGCATGGGACGCCATCTGTAGGGCGATTTATAAGGCCCCGCTCCCGCATCTTTTGTCATATCCAGATCCGTACCTTCAAAATGATCACGCATGCATTGCTGCACATCCCGAACCGAAAGCGGACGGTCGGGCTTTATATACAGGGGCATGGGTTCCTTTGACGGATCACCTTTAATAAAGGCTTCATACCGGTCCATGGAGGAATCATATTTGCGAAATACGGCCCATACGCGCGCTTCACAGGCGCGCAGCCCTCCGAAATCGTACGGATTATAGGCGTTTGCAAAGCTGAAATCCTTATCTTTTCCCTTGAAATAGCCCCTGTCACGTGCGAAGGAGACAACGTCCGGCGAATAGAGGCAGTTCTCTTTGTCATCAAACGGGATCTGCCGGATACGTGACTGGTTGGCATGTGCGGAGATGCAGTCATCAGGAATACGTATGGCTACCCATACGGCTCCTTTGCCACCGGCTCCCTTGCCAATCATTTCCATGATCCACGCTTCGTTTTTATCCGCAATGGAAAAGGATTCCCCGCCGCTGCAATAGCCGTGACCGGCCACAAGTCCGGCCATAATTCCGATTGCCTCGCGCGCCGTTTTGGCCCGCTGCAGGGTGATATAAATAAGGCTTCCGTAGTCAATGATACCGGTCGTATCAACCAGTTCCGGCCGACCGCCCCATGTACTTTCCGTTATGGCCAGCTGATATTCGTTCATATTGCCTGTCACCGAATAAGTTTGCGCTACCTGGGGGATCTGTCCGAGAGGCCTGCCCGAATCCCATTCCGTAACGTCGAGCATCGCCCCTTTGGGCCATTTTGCGGCAGGCCTGTAATACAGTTCGCCGTATAAAGTATGTGAATCGGCCGCATACGAAATAATTACTGAACCGTCTGTCGAGGCGTTTTTAGCGACCAGTATACCTGTACAGGCAAATGTTTCCGCACTTCCGAGCCACCATGTAGCGCAACTGAAAAATAAAATGATCTTCTTCATAAATTTAATATATAACACGTTTTCTGTTGCAAAGAAACAAAAAATAAACCAAACCCAACACGATTGAAATGAAAATCGCCGGATTTGCACCATAAGAAACAAATTTTACGGGATGATGAGGTATGCAGGACTGTTGCGCCCCGCTTCCACATCTGCTTTCCCCGAAAAGCCCGCCGCCTTTTACTTAAAAGCCCGCCTGCAATTTTAAAAAGCAGGCGGGCTTTTAAACTCCAAATATCCATTTTGGGTTAAAAAGTTTTTTTGTCAATTAAGCGTTTTATTAAGATAATATCTTTTACATTTGCAAACACATATTCATTTTCTATCATATAATATCACTGTAAACTTTTAAATTATTATGAGAACAAATGTTGTGGGAATATTAGTAACTTCCCTGTTTTTTTTAAGCGGATTCACGGGCCATGCGCAGTCCTTCACAGGCGAGAAAACGCAATGGCACGGGTTTGACCGCTATGACTTTGTGATTAACGAAACGAGCCTGCAGATTAAGCCGCTCACGGCTACTCCGCAGGAGAGAAACGGCGTGAAAGCGCCTGAAAAAGGCACGAGGCGCTGTATTGTCGTCGTTCCGAAACAGGCGGCTGAGGGAAATCCGTGGAGCTGGCGCGGATGCTACTGGGATCATGCGCCGCAGGCGGAAATCGAACTCCTGAAAAGAGGGTTCCATATCGCTTTCATCACCACCGATCCCGACGAGACCTGGGACGTGTGGTACAGGTTCCTTACCGAAGAGCACGGCCTGTCGCCGAAACCCGCCTTTATCGGCATGAGCCGCGGCGGAGCGAACGCCTATACCTGGGGAACGGCGCATCCCGACAGGGTTTCGGCTATCTGTGCGGACAATCCGGGACTTTCGCACGCGAGCCTGATGA
>JAISCL010000374.1 GCA_031265585.1 Tannerella sp.
ATCCGGTTTCAACTCATAAGGGAAGGACGCTGGGACGGGGCGAAGTACTATATGAGGTATTTTCAACCGCAAGGTAAAGGTGTCCTTCGTACCGGAGAGGGGATGGCCTTTCAGGTAAACGACCTGTATGAAATACCTGAAGAGACGTTCCGCCTGTATTATACTTCCGCCTCTGAAGAGCAGCAGGCCATTGACTTGTATTTCCTCTCAAACAGCGGTCAAATGGTCACGCTCTCCTTTAGTTTCAACAGTGAAAAGGACGGTGTAGAGGAAGGCTCCTGACCTTTCCTGAACAAGATGCCGACCTTTTTTTAGAAAGGTCGGTATCTTTCTAAAAAAAGGTCGGCATGAAATTTTTAACTATATGACATTTTGTATTAACGCATCAGAAATCATTAAAACACAACGATTATGTTATCAGATTTTTTCAGAATAAACCTTCCTTACGGACTCATAAGGAATGAAAACGGGGAATGGATGGCTTTTAACCGTGAGTACAGGCCGCTTGGTTTTAACACGACTGACGGGACAGTTCCCGATCTCCCTGTTTATACCCGTTACAAAGGACTCACAGACAACCTTATCCGGGAGATTACCGGAAATAACCGGAGCGCTGTCAATCTGGATGAAAACGGGGAGATTAAGCGCTTCCGGCTCTATAATGACAGTACCAACCCCATGAACCAGGGGAATAAACGGAATAAATACTGGGATATTTATTGGAAGAAACTCCAACGGCTGGCTTCACTTTGGATATCAACTACCGTAATAGAGTAATCGTATGCAGACAGAAAATCAGAAAAATGGGAAAAGCGTTTATAATGCCATTGAGACGGATAAAGGCGTATTGTTGTTTTCAAAGACAAAGGAAGGACGTAAGCTGTTCAATGATTACCTGGGGCTGTTTATGGATAACCTGTACAATCCCCTGTGTAATAATACATATTTTAATATTCATCGGGTTGAGTCCGGTGATCCGGCGCTGTGGGAGAAATGTGATATCGCCCTGAAGTTTCCCGACAGGCATTTGCCTTTAAAAATACCCGTCGGAGAGGAATGTTTCACCGGTACAGGCGTCCTGAAGGAGAGTGTCGATGTGATGGTAAGCGGATGGGAACCCACGCCCCGGCAGATTCAGCGGATTACGGACCCGTATGAAGGCGTTCATATACCCATCCGCGGAGACACATTTGACATCAGCGCCTTACAGGAAATCGCCGCAGGAGTTTCCTATAACAGGCTTTTGCTCAGTGGAACAATGAGGAGATTCAGCTATGAAAAGGAATTCTTTGAACTGGCAAAGAAAACAGACCAATGCATGGATGCTACGGAAGCCGGTAAACTGAGGGGGAAGGCAAAAGCGCTGGCTGCGGAACTGTTGGAACGTGATTTCCCGGAAATCCGGAAAGTGTCCGAAGCGCCGGTGAAAGAGAAAATCCCCGGCGGATACGGGGAGCATGATTATCTGAAAAAGGATGGGGACGGCTGTTATAACGCCATTGAAATTTACAAGGGGGTATTGCTGTTTTCCCGGACAAAGGAAGGAAAAGAATCGTTTCAAAAGACGCTGGAAACCTATCTGGATAATTTTTATAATCCGGCATGTGAGAATCTCTGTTTCAACCTTCACTACATAGAATGTGACAGTAACGCTTTAAAGGGCATGAGCGACCTTGCCCTGAAGTTCCCGATGGCGCAACAAAGGGAGTTTCCCATCAGTCCGGGTTTCTTTCTGGATAAAAATGTTTTGAAATACAGCCTGCAGGAGGCCAAATTCAGTTGGACGCCGGAACCGTTTGCAGTAAGTAACCTCATAAACGACAAATGGGACGGAAAACATTTACCCATGAAAATGGGTGGGGATACCTATAATATCAGTGTTCTGAAAGAAATAGCTTCCATGAAATTTCATTATTTCACAAGTCTTTCCAGCCTTGCCAATCACACTGTTTTGGGTATTGATGAAATGCCTGGCTTTAAATATAAGGATGATTTCAGGGAGTTAGCCGAAAAGGCATTAAATTTTTCAGGGCATATACATCAGTATAAGGTATTAGGCGCTATGCGGGATAAAGCGAATGAACTATTAAAGCGTGACTTTCTGTATACAAGGAAAGAGAATGAGCCTTTTGTAATGGAAAAGCCTCCGGTAGTCCAAACGCCGACGCAGAAGAAAAAAGGCATGGGGCTATAATCCGGGGCAATTAACTAAGTGCAACCAGGAAATCCGAAAACAAAAGAGAATGTTTTCGGATTTCTTCTGTTTATAACGACGCATCCGGCTTTGTATTATTTGTATTGGCAATATGCTCCCTCGCAGCATTCTGGATATTCCGGTAAAGCTGATGATAGTTTTCTTCTTTCCTTTTCAGCTTTTCCCGGAATTTAACCAGGCCGTCATCGGTAGCTTCATCAAAAAACAGATTGTTCTGTCTTTGCCAGGCGAGATATTCCTGTTCCCGTTTCTTGGCAATGGTGATTTGCGCTTTGGATGCAGCCAGTTTTGAGAGGCAGGAATTAAAATCGGTTCCAGCTCCGCTTCTTTTGTCATAATAGGAATGATAAAGCAGGACTGTTTCCCTGGGGTGTAAGCATTGGCACCGGGCCTGCCGCCAACGGACTACCCAGCGGTATTTCTCATATATATCCCGGGGAAGGTCGTATTGATGAAGGACTACACGCCGGTAGTCCTTCGTTTTATATTCGATGGATAAGATGACCCATTTCTC
>JAISCL010000029.1 GCA_031265585.1 Tannerella sp.
CAATTACCCGAATCCAAACACATCAAAACAAGACTGCTCAACATGGACGAACAACAAACAGAACTATACCAAATAATCCTGAAAATTTTTTAGGGTGTTGCAATGCGGAAAACAGGAAAAAAGAGGCTGCCTGGCTTTTGCCTCCTACAACAACAACGGCAACAAATTGTCCACGTCCCGCCGCCGCAAGGCGCCGGACGTGGACAATTCCTTTTCAATGGCGGAGGCTCTCAGCCGGATTACAAAATGTCTCCACGTTCAACTCCGACGGGATTGTGAAGGTGGTACCCCGGACAGTTTCTATTGATATGAACCGGTTGGGTTGAGTTCCCTGATGCGGGCGGCGACTTCTTCCATCAGCCACTTGGGAGTTGAAGTTGCACCACAGATACCTACCCTGCGAACCGCGGACGGCAATGGCTCTTTTATTTCCGAGCTTTCGGAAATAAAGATAATATTGGGATTTGATTTCTTACATTCTTCAAACAACATTCTTCCATTCGAACTTTTCCGCCCTGCCACGAAATAAACCCAGTTGTGCTTCGATACAAACTCTTTAATCTGGGGCAACCGGTTGGCCACCTGACGACAAATCGTATCAAAATAAAGAAACCTGACACCCTCCTTCATGCGTGACTTTATCTCTCCGACTATTTCCACAAAACCGTCCAGAGGCTTCGTTGTCTGTGAAAAAAGCATTATCGCACGGGAAAAGTCAAGCCGGTCGAGGTCTTCAAACTTTTCAATGACAATCGCAGTCCCACTGGTCTGCCCGACAAGCCCGTTCACTTCAGCATGACCTTTCTTCCCGTAAATAACCAGCTGTATGTCAAAATTCTTTATTTCCTGATAACAGTCACTGATACGGCGTTGCAGTTTCAATACGACCGGACAGGTCGCATCTATTATTTTAATCCGGTTCTTCTCTGCAAGATCATACGTAGAAGGAGGCTCGCCGTGAGCGCGCAACAGGACAGTTTTATTTTTAAGCGCGGAAAAATCCCCGTGATTGATCGTTTTCAGGCCCAGCCTTTTCAACCGTTCCACCTCAAGACTGTTATGTACAAGATCACCCAGACAATACAAATGACCGTTTTTCCCCAGTTCGCGTTCGGCGCTTTCGATCGCATTGACCACCCCAAAGCAAAAACCGGAACCCTGATCAATCTCAATCTCTATCATTTCCCGTCACACGATTATACTGTTCCAGGAGCCATACATTCTGATCCGGGATTGTCATATCCGTATTATCCAGAACAATCGCATCACCGGCTTGACGCAAGGGAGAGATCGCCCTGTTCATATCCTGACAGTCACGACTTTTGATATTCTCCAGTACCTCCTCAAAAGAAGCCGGTATACCTGCCGCCTTCAGTTCATCCAGGCGACGGCAGGCCCGCACTTCAGGCGTCGCCGTAACAAAAATCTTCAGCTCCGCCTCCGGAAAAACAACCGTACCGATATCACGCCCATCCATAACGATTCCCTTCCCGGCCCCCATCAGGCGCTGTTTCTCAACCAGCGATGCCCTGACAAACGGTAAAGCGGCAATACTGCTCACACGACCGGCCACTTCCATACGGCGTATTTCGTCTTCCACATTTTCTCCGTTAAGACAGGTTTCGGTATTTCCTGTTGACGGATTAACAACAAATGAGATATTGATGCCATCCATCGCTTTTTCCAGGTTCACACCGTCCGGTTTATCCCCATCGAAAAAAGCATGACGCAAAGCGTACAGTGTAACAGCCCTATACATCGCCCCCGTATCTATATATACATATCCTATTTCACGGGCAAGATCTTTCGCCATCGTGCTTTTCCCATTGGATGAATATCCGTCTATCGCTACAATTATTTTTTTCACTTTGTGCCTGTTGAACCGTTAAAATATAAGAAATGAAAGCCTGTTCTCACGTCACTGATCACGAACCGGAAATTATTCATGGCGCCATTTCCGAAAGCGACATGGAAATACTCACCATCAACGATGTGGCCGAAGGATGGTAACGGGCGACAGAAGCGCCAAGGTTAAATCGTGACACCTTCACTCCTCCGCCTATGGAAAAACCTCCAAGACCATTGCCCGATGACAGCTTCATATCCATTTTAGTCTTGGGATTCAGCCCTATGCCTAACCAGAAATTATCAGAAGGGACAAACTCCACGCCAAAAACCAGATGCTTCAATGCCGTTTGAAAAAAGTTATCATCCGTTTTTGTTTCCGTATTGTCCACATAATCGAACTTCCAGCGGTTCAAATACATAGCCGTAACGGACAAACGAAAAGGAGCATGCGCCATCCGTTTGGTTATACCCGCCTGAATATCCCACGGGACACGTTGCCGCTCCTCGTCATAAGCCTTTAGCTGCGCTCCGATGTTTTTCAGAGCAAACCCGAACGCAAAATCCGTTTCAGGATTAAAATAACTCAATCCGGCATCGACGGCAAGTCCGAAAGAGGAATAATCGGCCAGCGTAGAATAAAGGGCTTTCAGGGATAAACCACCCCTCCATTTATCCGACAGGTCATACGAATAAAAAACATTCAAACTTATATCCTGAACGGAAAACGTACCCTGTTCCACATCTTCCGGAGTCGTTTCCTTCATACTTCCATAATTCATATAAGTGGCCCCTACTCCCCACGAGCTGCGTTCTCGAAAAGCTTTTGTAAAAACGGCGCTTCCGACATTAATATCCGAAATGTAATTCATATAATTAAGATTCACCTTCCTGTCCATCTCTCCTCCAAGCAAAGCCGGATTATGAAAGACCAGCGACGGATCCGCCTCTACCATCGAAACGGAATATCCTCCCAATGCGCTGACACGGGAAGACGTCGGATAGCGCAGAAAATTATAAACACTCTTACCGTCCTGAGCATCCAAATGTAACGGTATACTGCTGCAAATCAACAGTACTATCAATCCTATATATTTCATGTACATCGTTCGGTTCATCTTTAAACATCAGAGAGAAACTTTGCATGCCTATCTTTTTCCGGCACAAATCAGCCGTTGATTTACATGCTTCATTCCATAAATTATCTTATCAGTATAGTAACGCAAAAAAAGGAGAAAAGTTATATCACACATAAGAAATCCATCAAAAATTCCGCAAATCAATCGGAACATACTTTAATAAAACAAAAAAACATATTTTTTCCTGCAATTCTTTTGCAGTTAAAAAAATAATCTCTATTTTTGCCCCTGACGAAATGGAATTTTGAACCTAAAACATGGATAATTATGGAAATCAAAAAAACTTCAAGCGCTGATCTGGAAAAGGATAAATCACTAAGTTTCCTGATGGGACTGGTGGTCGCTTTAGCAATCCTGTTCGTTGGATTTGAATGGGGCGAAAAAGACATTCAAGTAGCAACCGACAGCGGACTTTCAACCGTTATTGACGAGGAAGAGATTGAGGCGACAGAACAAAATGAGCCTCCTCCTCCCCCGGAACCGGAACCGGAAGTCATCAAAGAACCGGATATTCTTGACATTGTAGAAGATGAGGAGAAAGTAGAAAACATTCAAATTGCTTCAACGGATGATGATGCATTACATGCACAGGTTGAAACGTATGTTGCACCGGTCGAAGAAGAAGAAGAAGAAGTGGATGAAAGCTATGTCTTTATAACGGTAGAAAAAATGCCGGAATTTCCCGGAGGCGACGCTGCCCTGTTGAAATGGATTGGAGACAATATGATCTATCCGACAATAGCAGCTGAAAACGGAGTACAGGGACGTGTAGCCTGTACATTCACGGTGAACACCGACGGATCGGTAACAGACGTACAGATCGTTCGTCCGGTTGACCCGAACCTGGATAAAGAAGCGCTCCGCGTATTAGCTAAGTTACCTAAATTCAAACCGGGCGAACAAAGAGGAAAACCTGTACGCGTAAGGTACAGTGTACCGGTTAGATTCAGGTTACAACAATAATCTTTCATTAGATAGAAATCCTTTAAAGGCTGCCACATTTAGCAGCCTTTTTTTGCTTAACAAGGAGAATCCCATGTTATCATTCGAACAGATATTAAACAGTATAGAATCCGAATTTAACAAAATATATTTTGACCGTTCCCCCCGTAGCTTGTTCGAGCCAATCGAATACATACTGGCCTTGGGAGGGAAAAGAATACGCCCGTGCCTGACCCTCATGACCTGCAATATCTATAAAGAAAATGTAGAAGACGCGATCAAACCGGCAATGGGCCTGGAAGTTTTCCATAATTTCACCTTATTGCATGACGATCTGATGGATCAAGCGGATAAAAGACGTAATAAGCCCACCGTACACAAAAAATGGAATACAAATACAGCCATTTTATCCGGAGATGCCATGTTGATAGCCGCATACCAGCTGATAGGCAAAACCTCCGAACCGTATCTGAAACAGATACTGGACCTGTTTTCAAAAACGGCGCTCGAAATCTGTTGCGGACAACAATATGATATGGACTTTGAGAAACGCGACGACGTATCCGAAGATGAATATATCGAAATGATACGCTTGAAAACAGCCGTATTCATTGCGTGCTGCATAAAGTCCGGCGCTATTATAGGAGGCGCTTCCGAAAAAGACGCAGAACATTTATATCAATTCGGCATCTATACCGGACTGGCTTTTCAACTGCAGGATGACCTGCTGGATGTTTATGGCGACCCTCAAACCTTTGGGAAAAATATAGGCGGAGACATCCTCTGCGACAAAAAAACATTTCTGTTGATAAACGCAATGATGCTGGCGGATGATGCACAAAAAGCCCGGATGGCCCCTTTCAGGAACCCGGCAAACCGGTTTACTCCCGAAGAAAAAATATTCACTTACACATCTATATATGATCAACTGCACATAAGGGATATCACACAGCGAAAAATGAACAGTTTATATGAACTTGCCATCAACGAACTCACATACCTTAATGTAGCTCCCGAATCGTTGACGGAGCTTAAAAAGATGAGTAACCTGTTGATGCAAAGAGAATCATAAATCCCGATATATGAGAATCATTGACACACATTCACATATCTATTCAAAGGAGTTTAATCACGACCGTACGGAAATCATAACCGCAGCAAAAAAAGCAGGTGTCTGTGCGGTCTTATTACCCAATGAAGATTCCGGAAGCATCGAGGCGATTCACAAATTATCCGATGAAGAGCCGGATTTTGCATTTCCGATGATGGGACTGCATCCGACAAGTGTCAATATGGGTTATATCAAAGAATTGCAAACAATCGAAACCGCTTTGACGAAACGGCCCTATTACGCCATAGGAGAAATCGGAATAGACCTGTATTGGGACAGGAGCTACCTGAAAGAACAGAAAATTGTCTTTGAAGAACAGTTACGGTGGAGTATTGATATGCGGTTACCCGTGGCAATACACATCCGGGAAGCACTGGATGAAGCGCTTGACAGCATTTATAAGGTCGGAGCGGACCGTCTCAGGGGCGTCTTTCACTGTTTCGGCGGAACTGCCCGTGAATGGAAAGAAATAGCTGAATTATCTTCGTTTTACGCAGGCATAGGAGGCATTATAACGTTTAACAAAAATGAGCTAAAAGAAACACTAAGGCATATACCTGTCAAAAGAGTCCTGCTGGAAACAGATGCACCCTACCTGGCCCCTGTTCCGTACAGAGGGAAACGAAATGAACCGGCATACATTATAGAGATTGCAAAAAAAGTTGCGGAATGTTATAAGATGACAACCGACGCCATCGCAACATACACATTTCAAAATTCTTTAGACTTATTTAATATTCCAATAAACAACGTTGATGTTGAAGTATTTCAATATTGTACAAGAGACAAAACCGGATGAAAAATTATTACAAGGAGAAAAATTATCGATGAAAGTATTTGTATGTTATAAATTTTTCGTACTTTGCACTCGTTTTTAGAGGGGGGTAACTTTTCATGAACAAAGGAGAGATGCTCGAGTGGTTGAAGAGGCACGCCTGGAAAGCGTGTATACGCCAAAAGCGTATCGCGGGTTCGAATCCCGCTTTCTCCGCAAGAGTATGGACATAGTGATTAATAGTTTATAAATTCAATAATAATACATGAGAATTACTAATTTAAATTAACACACAATGAAAAAAATTTTTACAAAAGCATTCCTGGGAGTATGCGCCCTTGGAACTTCAGTAGTAGCAATTGCACAAGACGCAGCAGCACCGGTAGTAGAAGAAAGTTTTCATCAGGCGCTTAAAATTAAATTTATTGAAGGTAGCGCCGACTTCATGAGTACGATCGCTATTGCATTGATTCTTGGTCTGGCATTTGCTTTAGAGCGTATCATTTATTTGAATCTGGCCGACACAAACGCGGATAAATTGTTAAAGGGAATAGAAGCAGCCCTTGACAAAGGCGATGTGGAAGCCGCTAAAGCGATTGCCCGCGACACAAGAGGCCCTATTGCATCTATCGCTTATCAGGGCCTTATGAGAATTGATCAGGGTATTGATATCGTTGAAAAGTCAATCGTTTCTTACGGAGGCGTACAAGGCGGCCTGTTAGAAAAGAACTTGTCATGGATCACCTTATTTATTGCCATGTCTCCCTCTTTGGGGTTCCTGGGAACAGTTGTGGGGATGGTTATGGCGTTTGACAAAATCGAACAGGTGGGTGATATCAGTCCTACGGTTGTCGCAGGAGGGATGAAAGTGGCTTTGATCACGACCATTGGAGGTTTGATCGCAGCGCTTATCCTTCAAGTATTTTATAATTACCTGTTAAGTAAGTTAGAGTCTATCCTGAACAAAATGGAAGATGCATCCATCACTTTGCTTGACATAGTTATAAAATATGATGTGAAATATAAAAAATAATTCGTCATGGCTGTAACAAAAATCAGAAAAATATCAAGTTGGACCTTACTCGTAATAACGATTATCAGTCTCACAATATTTGCATTATTCTTCTTTGGAGGAGTAGGTGAGCCGTTAGGCGTGGATCAATTCAAAAATCCAAACTATACAGGAGCCATGCTTATCTGGTCCTATATTCTTTTGGTATTGTGCGCCGTAAGCATGCTTTTATTTGGAATAACACAGTTTTTCAACAAATTCATGACAAATCCGAAAGGAGCAATCGTGTCACTGGTCATATTTCTCGGTTTCGCTATCCTGTTAGTTATCGCTTATGCTGCAGGTGACGCGACTCCCTTAGGTGGAATCAATGATGATTCTCAAAAATTTAATGTCGAAGTCTGGTTAAAAATAACCGATATGTGGCTCTATGCCATGTATATACTGTTAGTATTAGCCGTTTTCGCCATTATTTGGGGTTCTGTCAAAACAATACTGAAAAAATAACTATATAAAACTAAAAACATGAGTAGAAAAAAGAGAAAAGTTCCAGGAATCAACGGTTCTTCTTCTGCTGATATAGCCTTCATGTTACTCCTGTTTTTCCTTTTGACGACATCAATGGATACAGACCAGGGACTCCCTCGCCGTCTGCCCCGTCCACCTGAAAACAAAGACAAAATGGATGAACAAAAAGTCAATAAGAGGAATACACTGATGGTAATGGTTAGTTCGGACAACCGTGTTATGTGCGGGGGAGAAGAAGTGACATTAGCGCAGCTGAGAGAAAAAACGAAGGAGTTTATAGACAATCCGAATAACTCAGAGAATTTGCCGGAAAAAGAATCGGTTGATATTCCGTTTTTCGGAGAACAGATGATCACGAGTTTTCATATCATCTCGTTGCAATGTGACCGGGGTACAAAATATCAGACATATATTGATGTACAAAACGAATTGGCGGCAGCCTATAATGATCTGCGTGACATTGTGTCTAAACGTCAATTCGGGAAACCGTTCAGAACGCTGGATGATGATGCTCAGCGGGAAGCTGTAATGAAGTATTACCCCCAGAAAATTTCCGAGGCGGAACCAAAGAAATATGGAGATATTAAAAAAAAGTAGTAAATAATCATGGGAAAGTTCAGTAAAGCGGGCGGACGTGAAATGCCCGAATTAAATACGTCATCATTACCTGACTTGGTTTTTGCTATTTTATTCTTCTTCATGATGGTTACCAGCATGCGTGAGGTATCATTGAAGATAAAATTTCAATATCCTCAAGCGACAGAACTCCAGAAATTGGAGAAAAAGTCGTTGGTGACTTTCATTTATGTAGGAAAGCCAATTCCGGAACTTGTTGAGAAAATGGGAAACGAGACCCGTATCCAGTTAAATGATCAGATTGCTGAAATATCTGAAGTAGGAGCATACATCGGTCAGGAAAAAGCCAGTATGAAGGAAGAAGAGCAGCCGTATATGACAACATCCATAAAAGGTGACTATGAAACCAATATGGGTATCATAACAGACTTGAAGCAGGCTCTTCGTGAAGCATACGCATTGAAAATCAGTTATTCAGCCAGACCAAGAGCCAGCAGGTAAAAAAAGAATAACTGTTTTTGATTACAATAAAAAAGAGGGTTTTTCAAAAAAAGAGAAACTCTCTTTTTGTTTTCTATAAAAATCTATTATCTTTGATGCGCTAATGATATAAAAAACAACAATTATGACAAAGGTAGAATTAGATGAACTGGATAAGAAAATTCTTAATTTAATTGTCGATAACGCCCGTAAACCTTTTCTTGAGGTCGCACGGGAATGTAACGTATCCGGTGCAGCCATCCACCAGCGCGTACAGAAACTGACAAAGACAGGTGTGATAACGGGATCCGAATTTATGCTGGATAATGAAAAAATAGGGTATGAAACATGTGCCTATATGGGAATATACCTTAAAAATCCGGAACAGTTTCCGGATGTAACCGATTCCTTAATGGAAATCCCTGAAGTAGTTGAATGTCATTATACAACAGGTCAATATGATCTGTTCATAAAAATATACGCAAAAAATAACCAGCATCTGTTAAGTATCATACATAACAAACTCCAACCGCTTGGCTTAGCACGCACAGAAACATTGATATCTTTTAAAGAGGCTTTTAAACGACATCTGCCTGTAAGCGATGATTAAAGGGAAATAAAATAGACCCAACCAAATTCTTTACAAATTCCGGTCGGGTCTATTTTTACAGATTGAGTACGCTTTACTCTGCGGCTTTATTCTCTTCTTGAGATTCCTCTGTTACCGTCTGTTCTTCAGCGATCTCTTCTTCTACAAATTCGGGTTCCACAGGAGCCTCGACTTCTTCAACAGGCGCTACTGACTTTTCTGTCCTTATAATATCACCTCCGGCAGATTTCCTGCGCGAGCGACGGGTCTTAGCGGCATTTCTCTTCGTTTCCTTCAACATATTTTCATTGAAGTCCACCAATTCGATAAAGCACATAGCGGCGTTGTCACCCAGGCGATTTCCGGTTTTTATAATACGGGTATAGCCTCCGGGACGATCACCCACTTTTTGTGATACGACTGTAAACAACTCCGTTACCGCATACTTATCCTGCAAAAGGGAGAATACGACACGACGCGAATGTGTAGTATCTTCTTTTGATTTCGTCACCAACGGTTCAACATACTTACGCAAGGCTTTTGCCTTTGCCGTGGTCGTAAAAATACGTTTATGCTTGATCAATGATGATGCCATATTTGAAAGTATCGCCTGACGGTGCGAACTTGTACGACCTAAATGATTTATTTTTTTATTGTGTCTCATCGTTACTCTTTATCTAATTTATATTTTGAAATATCCATGCCAAATGATAAATGTAATCCATCCAGCAATTCATCCAACTCTGTGAGTGACTTCTTACCGAAATTGCGGAACTTCAACAAGTCATTTTTATTGTAATGAACCAACTCTCCCAATGTTTCAACATCCGCAGCTTTTAAACAGTTCAATGCACGAACAGAAAGATCCATATCCGCAAGTTTCGTTTTAAGTAACTGACGCATGTGAAGAACTTCTTCATCAAATTCTTCATTGTTTTCAGTATCAACCGTTTCCATGGCAATCTTTTCATCTGAGAACAGCATAAAATGATAAATTAATATTTTAGCTGCCTCTTTCAACGCATCTTTAGGGTGTATAGAGCCATCCGTCATGATTTCAAGAATCAGTTTCTCATAGTCAGTCTTCTGCTCAACACGATAATTGTCAATGGTATACTTCACATTTCGGATGGGTGTATAAATAGAATCAACAGGTATAACCCGTACATCCTGTGAAGGTACATGCTCATCTGCCGGCACATAACCGCGTCCCTTATTGATAACCAGTTCTATCTGGAAAGAAGCGCTCGGATCCAGGTGACAAATTTCCAGATCCGGATTCAAAACTTCAAAGCCGCCGGTCAACTGTTTTCCTATATTTCCAGCTTTGAAAACCTCTTTCTTTGTAACGGAAACGGTTACTTTCTCTTCATCAACATCGTCACCTTCATGTTTGAAACGTACCTGTTTCAAATTAAGGATAATATTGGTGACATCTTCAAGAACACCCGGTATTGTAGCAAATTCATGCTCTACTCCCTCTATTTTCACCGATGAAATGGCATATCCTTCCAACGATGACAAGAGGATACGACGCAAAGCATTACCTATCGTAATACCATAGCCGGGTTCCAACGGACGAAATTCAAATTTCCCAAAAAATACGTCCGCTTCTAACATTAATACCTTATCGGGTTTTTGGAATGCTAATATTGCCATAATCTGTTATTTTGAATATAACTCTACAATCAACTGTTCTTTGATATTTTCAGGAATATCCGCTCTTTCCGGAAGATGGAGAAGTTTTCCACCCATAACCGACTGATCCCATTCAATCCAGGGATATTTGCTATGATTGAAACCTGAAAGCGCATTAGCAATCACTTCAAGTGATTTTGAACGTTCACGAACGCCTATAATCTGTCCGGGTTTCACGGAATAAGAAGGAATGTTAACCACACATCCGTCAACCGTAACATGACGATGAGAAACAAGCTGACGCGCAGCATCACGTGTAGGAGCCAATCCCAGACGGAAAATAATGTTATCCAGACGGCTTTCCAATAGCTGCAGCAGCACTTCACCGGTAATACCTTTAGAACGTGACGCTTTTTCAAACATGTTCCTAAATTGTTTCTCTAATACACCATAGGTGTATTTTGCTTTTTGTTTTTCACGTAACTGTGTACCATATTCGGACGTTTTCCTGCGACGATTTGCACCATGCTGTCCCGGCGGATAGTTTTTCTTGGACAATACCTTATCCGCACCGTATATGGCTTCACCAAACTTACGAGCAATCTTTGTTTTTGGGCCTGTATATCTTGCCATTTTTGTTTGTGTTTTAAAATTTACGGATAAATCCCAAACCGTGCAGCCGCGATTGCGAGAGGACAAATGCAATCTATTTACACCTCAGGACTCACCCTTATAATTAATTATACTCTCCTTCTTTTCGGTGGACGACAACCATTATGTGGAAGCGGCGTTACATCTACAATCTCAGTCACCTCTATGCCTGCACTATGGATGGTACGAATAGCAGATTCGCGTCCGTTACCCGGACCTTTTATATATACTCTTACCTTACGAAGGCCAAGATCAAAAGCTACTTTCGCACAATCCTGGGCTGCCATCTGAGCAGCATAAGGAGTATTCTTCTTTGAACTGCGGAAGCCCATTTTTCCTGCAGAGGACCAACTTATCACCTGTCCGTCACCATTCGTGAGAGAGATGATGATATTATTGAATGACGAATGTATATGAGCTTCGCCATACGCATCTATTTTTACTTTTCTTTTTTTCGCTGCGACTGTTTTCTTTGCCATGACTCAATTATTATTTAGTAGCTTTTTTCTTATTTGCAACCGTTTTTTTCTTTCCACGACGCGTGCGTGCGTTATTTTTCGTACTTTGCCCTCTTACGGGAAGTCCGATACGGTGACGTACACCACGGTAACAACCGATATCCATCAGACGCTTAATATTCAGCTGTATTTCCGAACGAAGATCTCCCTCCACTTTGTATTCGGAACCAATCACCTCACGAATTTTAGCAGCCTGGTCATCTGTCCAGTTCTTTACTTTGATATCTTTGTCGATACCTGCTTTTTTTAAAATCGAATTTGACGCACTACGTCCTATACCATAAATATAGGTCAAGGCAATTTCTCCTCTCTTATCCTGCGGCAAATCTACTCCGACTATTCTTATCGCCATAGTATATTTAATTGATATTATTT
>JAISCL010000047.1 GCA_031265585.1 Tannerella sp.
TGGTCGAGGGTTTCGGAGGCGTCTGCCGTATCAATCTGAATGCCGAAACCTGCAAATCCGGACGCATAAGCTGCGGAGCCGAACCTGCCGCCGAGATAAAGGTCTTTCCGGATGCGGGCGGTGTCGAATATGGCGGCTCCGGCAGCGTCTATCCCCCACCCTTTGCCGTCCATGCCGTCGAGGTAGATGGCGGACCGTACGGATTTGACAAAGGCGATGTTGCCGGCGGCGATGTCGTCCATGTCTTTGCGCAGGTAGCGTTCGTCGAGGATGCCGGTACCCGGGCCGGCGCCGGCGCCGTCACCGGTCAGACGTTCGGAGATGTATTCGAAGACAGCGTCCATCGTGGTGACGCTCCAGTTTTCCGTGTATGGGGACTGGACAGGGAGTAAGGCCCCCCCGGTTAGTACGAGGTGAGGAAATTTAACTAACCGGGGGGGCATCGTAAAAGACCCGAGGTCGGGTATTACGATGTTCAGGTCTTCGCCGGGAGCGGGAACCGGTGAGCGCGGCAGGTTCAGGAAGGGCCGGGCATCGGCGTGTTTATAGGTAAACGTATAGTTGCTCGGCAGTTCTTTGTCCGTATAGGTGACGTTGGATTCGGTGACGACGATGCGGCGCAGCGCACTGTTTTCGAAGATGTATTTGGCGGCGGAGGGGAAAAAGTCGAGGAGCCAGCGGCGCTCATAGCTGTTCAGGTGACCGGTATTCTTTGCGTATTTCCGTTCCGTATCAATACGGTACTCATACGCTTCATCTTCTATCTGTGCGATGTTATGCGTATGTTCACCGGTAAAATCCGTTGCGCCGTAAGCGCGGAAGGTGTCGAGGCCTCCGAGTGAGTTTTCGAAAAGGATCCACTGTTCCTGATGGGATTTGAATCCGTCGGCGACGTAGCGCTGGATGTAAGTGATACGCTCGCCGGAAAAGTTTTCGATCCATACGTCGTAGAAGGCAGGGAGAAAGCCGTCAAAATGCGCGGATACGGATGCGTACTGCATCGGGATGGTGAAGGCATGGCCGGGTTCGAGGGTGAGGAGCGAGGTCGAGCGTTCGTGGGTGACGGTTCCTTCGGGGGTTTCGGTGAAGGCGTATGCCTTGAGCAGGATGTGGCAGGGGACGACGGCGCAGTAGGTGAGGTATTCGGGGGATGAATAAGTGACGCGCTTTGTTTGGGGCTGCCAGGTGAGGAAGTTGTTTTTTAAAAAATTGAACGGGGTGTCGGCGAGGCTGTCCACGCCGGCGCGGATGACGGTGAAGGTGACGGTTTCGGAATCAATTTCGGCTGTAAATTCGGCGGCGAGGCCGGGCTGTTCGTAGATTTCGGCGGTTTCCCTGAGAAGGAAGGAAAGACGGCCGGTGATGATATTTTTCAGGGAAATACTGACAAGATTATCATCTCCCGGATCATACGTTTGCGACAGGATCAGTTCATCGCCCTGCTTGAGGGTGAATGATACCTGTGAGTCGGAGGCGACCTTAAAGTCTTTGAGGTTTCCGGAGAGGGACAGGCTGTCGGGCTGCTGGATGACGGGCATAATTTTTCAATTAGGATTCACATGGCGAATATCGGAATCGGGAAGGAATCATGGAAGGACAGGTTAAACAAGTACAACTGCAAGCGTGATCAGCAGGTATACCTGTGTTCCATCCTTCAATGTAAACGTACTGGCCAGTTCTTTTTCAGTGAAAACATCTCCCGGATTATATTTTCCGGTATCCGGAGCCGGCAAATAGAAAACCGGTATGGAAGTTCCTTTGTGGGGAGATGCGTTATATTCCGACTGTGAGATATTTTTTCTGTCAACCCGGATACTCCAGAAATGTCTGATATTGTAGTATCCATAATCTACGGGGATCCGTTCCGCTTCCGGGAGTACCGATTCAACCGGTTCATAAAGATGTGTCGTATAAAATTCGGATTCTTTCGGCTCGTTCTTTCCACCGAGCGTAAAGGCCAGTTTGTTAATCAGCAGTTCCTGACTTTTAATAATCACTTTCCGGTGTGCCGGTATGGTCAGTTTCTGATGCCCGGAAAGCAGAAGATTTGCCGTAACCGTATGCATCGAATTGCGCAGGATATCGTCATAAGGACGGTAGAACTTTTCAAAAATCCCATCCGGGCCATTGTATAACAATGAATAATCGGAAAGTTTCCGGTAAAACGGCGTGTAATTATGAACAGTTCCAAGGTTATGGCTGACAACGGTCGTATCCGGGTATACAAACGCCAGCATTGGCAACTGTTCGTCATTCTTTGCGGTTGTATCTTTTTCCCTGACACTGTCATCATTCTCTTTATCATTATAAACGACGGTAGAATTCAATGCACGGGTTTCGCCGATATACGGATGTGGAAATTCGCCTGAGTGACGTTTATACGGATATTTAAGGAGCGGATTACTGTTTCCGGGTTTCCGCTCAGCTAATTCTTTAAATTTCGGTTTTTTCATAACGATGGCGCAGTCCGGAACTTCAACGGATTCTTCCTCATTTTTTTCTTCAGCCAGATAGGGAATGGCAGCAGACGCAACCAGTTCGGTTGTATCAGTGACACTGCCGCCGATGTCGGCAGAAACGCCCCGCCGGTAATAATTCCCGGATGAAGCATCCATATAAGCTGCCGGAAATTTGGATACGAGTTCGGCCACACTGTCGTACTGATCACCCTCCTTGACAGATTCTTTTGAACTTATTTTCAACTGCCTGTAGATTCCGGGGAAAGCCAGGCCAAGTTCACCGTCCACACATCCGGACAGGTCTGCAGACGCATCACCGGACAGGATATCCTTCAGAAATTCGATCTTAACCGTTTTGTTCGGCTCATCCGGAATAAACTCACACCCGAACTTTTTCCGGTAAACATTCAGCAGGGTAGAACACATCATGTCCGGAATGAGGTCGGTCAGGCGGATATCGCCATTTACAAGCGTATCATCCGTATTGTTGACGAATACCATATCCGTAAACGGATGTGTTGTTTCAAAAAAAGTTTCTTCAAGCGTATAACCGAAATGCGCGAACATGCTGCGCAGTACGTAGTTGGCCCGGAGGAAGGGTGTCATACAGTATCCTTTTGCAACAGAAATTGTATAATCTCCCTCCGTTTCCGTACGGTCGAACTCATTGTAAAATCCGAAATAATTGAATGCATTCTCATTATCGCCTTCATTAACCAGATAATCGCCATTCGACTTCATATATTCGAGCCGGTTCAGCCATTTGGGATATTCGTCATCGTCTCCCTTTGTAAGTACCGGGAAGATGGCAAAGATATCATGCCGGTTGAAAAGCAGGTTTCGACAGAAGCTGATGCCCTGGGAAACGGTCGTTATTCCCGGAACGGTTTCTCCGGCAAAAATACCTGTCAGGCGCACATCCGGGATACGGCCGAAAAACGCACCTTCATTCATATAGAATGTTGTTTCGATGCCTTCCTTTCGCTTTGCCCCAAGTATTGCCTGCCGGCAGGCGGTGAAATACTCACCGTCCTGAATTGTGGCATCTATATTTTGCGACGGTTTTTGCCTGTTTGCAGGCGCTTCCGGATAACCGAGGATAGCCCGGTTATGATCCGAATCCGGAATCGTTACCGGCAGGGTCTGTTCGCCTGCCTCATTAAAGAAGGGGTTTGTTCGCTCCACTTCGAGTTGCGTTTCGGGATCCAGATGGTAGGCTTTGCCGGATTTTGTGTGTATGATTTTCATATGATGTATATTTAGTGTTTGGATCCGATATTCCGTGAAACATCGAGTCGTTTTTTGCGGGCTTCGAGTTCGGAGAGGACGACGGGGGCGGTAAATTCGGCTTTGGAGAGGGCCTGTACGAAGGCGGCCACGAGGTCGGCGGTGGTGATGGAGAGTCCGGATGCGGGGGGATTGTCAGTTGCAGGGGTTGTCGGGGGTTTGTCGATGGCGCCTCCGGTGGCGTATCCGGCGGCACGGGCGCGCATGGCGGCGTTCAGGTCAAGCGAACGGATGGTGCCGGCCTGCTGGGCTTTGTCGACGAGGTCGAGGACGGGGGCGACGGTGGGGTTGGTGACGGCGGCGTTGCCTGCGATCCATTCGCGGGACTGCCCGGCGGGGCCTTCGCCGACGATGACGGTGGGGCGGTCGACGTATCCGCGTTTGTCGGGATCGAAATCGGCGCCGGGGAAGTATTTGCCGTCCTGTTCGCGGATGATGTCCATCCTGCCTCCGTCTTCGCGTCCGGAGGCGACACGGGCGCCGGTTTTATTGGAGGAGGACGAACCGCCGGATGACAGGGTCATGTTTTTGACTTTGTTGCGTTCGGCGTTGGCCATCGCCAGTTGAGCGACGCCGGTGATGCCGATGAGGGCGGCGGCGATAGCTCCGGCGATGGGGCCGAGCTGGAAGGCGGCCATCATGCCTACGGCGGTGTCGGCGATGATCTGGGAGGCTTTGATGGCGAAGTTGACGTCGGCAAACTTCTTTTCGACTTCGAGTTTCTTTTGGGCTTTTTCCTCCTCCAGGCGCGCTACTTCTTCCGAGTTGCCCTGAGCGGCTTCTATTTCGACGTCGTATTTTCTTTCGATGTTGGCTATTTCGTTGTCCTGCAGGGCTGTTACGGCGTCGGAAAAGAGGGTTTTGTAGTAGTCGAACTGTTTTTTTACGGAATCGCGTTTGAGTTTTTGTACGGCTTTTTCGTATTCTTTTTGGGTGAGGATCTGCTGATTGAGGTGGGTTTGGAGTTGCAGCAGTTCCATGCTGTATTCTTCCTGCAGGGTGACAAGGCCGTATTGCTGACGGATTGAGTATAACCGGCTTTTATGTTCCTGTTGCAGCTGTTCTTTTGCCCGTAAATACGCTTTGTCGAGTTCGAGGGTGTCCAGTCCGTTTTTTTCGGCCATTTCCCGGCGGGCCTGATAGGAGGCTTCGAGGACGGTTTGCTGTGCGCGGTAGTCTTCGTCGACGGTGGTTACTTTAAATTCGCCTTTGAAGTCTTTTATCAGGCCGTTCAGTTTTTGCTGTTCGGCGAGGCGGGCGGCGTTGGCTGTTTTTTCGGCTTCGAGTACCTGTTTCCCGGTATCTTCGACGAGTTTTACTTTTAAGTCTGCGTTTTGCAGTTCGAGTGATTGAGCGTGCCGGTAATACTCCTGTTCTACCTTCAGGCGGTTTTCCGCGTAATTTTTGTCCAGTTCAATCAGCATCATTTCGTGCTGCTGTTTTGTAATTTTCTTATCAGCCAGGGATTGATTGAGAGTTGCTACGGATTTATTGTAATAATCCTGCAGGTTGCGTAAATCCTGCTCACGGGATTTTTGGACGGCAGTGACGTCGGCTTTTTCGGCGTCTTCATGCAGTTTTAGTTGCAGGTCAAGGATTTGGGATTCGTATTTGACAAGCTGATCCTGTTCCTGTCCTTTTACGGCCAGTTTTTGCTTCAGGGAGGACAGGGTGAGTTCCGCTACTTTGTCACTGTATTCTTTTTCGGTTATAAGCCCCTCCAGCCTGCGTTTTTTCAGGATGTTTATTTCCTGTTCGAGATATGTGTCTATTTCTTTCAGGCGCTTTTCATGTTCTTTTTTATCATTACCGCCGCCGCCATTACCGTCGTCCGTATTATCCGTATTTCCGCCTGTCTCCGGTGGAGAGGTGAGATTGACCTTTTCAAGTTTTTTATTGAATTTTTTAGCGTCGTCTCTGATTGTATCAAATATGGCCTTGTAATTATCCCTGATACTGTTTCCATATTCGTCCCAGGCTCTTATGGCTCCTTTAAAATCAAGTTTCAGGGCGGCATTTGCGGTTTTGGCCAGAACAATGATGTTGTCACCGATTGATTTGAGAATTGCGATAATCATAGCCCCGCCGGCTTTGAATGAAGTTATCCAGCTCCGGACGGCGATGCGGACACGGATCGAATTGTTATAAAGGTCAATTAACTCATTGATGAAACTTTCGAGCTGTTTAAGCAGGCCTGGCAAATGCCTGTCAGTCATTCCGGAGAACCAGTCTGCACTGGCGGAGGATAACTGGCTGAATAAATTTTTCACTCCCAGCAAAGCCTTGCCGACTTTCAGTTGATTGTTTTGCCACTTGACTGCTGCCTGTTCGCTCCTGTCTGCCGAAGTCAGTGCCAGGTCGCCTTGCTTTTCAAGTTCTTCATTGACAATCTGAATTACCGCAGCCGTGAAGTCTCCTGTCTTTTTGACCTGTTCCTGGAGACGTACTGTGGATATGCCCAGATTGTCGAGTATCAGAGGCGATTTCCTTCCTATCCCGTTTATGATTGATTTTGCCAGATAGTCGACGCTTTCCCCGGTTTCCTGCGCCCGTTGCTGAGCAAATTTAAGAAGTGTTCCGAGTTTTTCGATGGGTATTCCGAAGTTTTTGGCGCGTACGGCAGACTGCATCAGGATAAAATCATTGATCAATCCTTTCGTTTCTTTCCGCAGGTTTTTCAGCAGTTCCGGCTGACCGAGTCTTTGGAAGGCGGAAATGACACCTTCTGCTGTTGACGCCATCTCAACGCCTTCCCCTATCCACTCTTTTGCCGAACCGATCAGCTGTTTGACATACCCGATCGCCTTCAGCATCAGGTTGCCGGCCAGAACCATTAAACCGCCGCGGAAGATGGACGGTGATTTTTTCATTGTATCGTTGAGTGCGGATGATGTTCCTTTCAACTGGTTCATGCGGTCGTTGACAGACTTAAGCTCTTTTTCAAGTTTAGCGTATGCTTCCGGAGATGTGGCTTTTGCGGTATGATTAAGTTGATTCCGCAGATCTGATGCCCGTTTTTTTAACTGGGACATGGTCATGTCTTCCAGTTTCATCAGACGGGTGGTTTCGCTTATCTTTTTGTTGTTTGCCTGGATGGCTTTTGCGTTTTCATTGATCCGCTTCGTGTAGCCGGCGATGTTTCCTTTTTGGACATTGACGAGCGCATTCAATTCTTCATACCTTGCAGATGTGGCCTGCCCTTTCTTTTCGAGCGAATTGAGTTCCTTTTCATTTTTTTTCAGACTGTCGGTCATCTTTTTTAGCGAGACTGTCAGCGATTCATTTTTCCGCTTCAGGTTTTCACTTTCGGATGACAGTGCCTGTATTTCTGCCTGTACGCCTGTCGCTTCGACGGACAGGATCCATTTTATTTCGTCGTTATTGAATTTACGGGCCATATTTTATGGGTTTAATGCGCTTTGTAACTGTTCATGGATGCGTTCTTTGATTTCATCACGCAATCCATACTTGAGATGTGCGTGGGAATATCTTAATGCTCCGTATAACGGACGGACGTACAGGCCGCGGAATCCGAGATCCTGAAAACGGTGTTGCAGTGTGACGGAGGCGGTTAACAGGAATGTATCGCCGGATCCGGTGATGGTATAGTTGGGATTGTTCAGGGCGTGCAGCGTGCGTCCGGACCGGGACTTGCGATTGGCAAGGAATGAATTCAGTTGAAATTTGAACGCAGATTCGGCGGCGTCTGTTAACTGTTCCAAAATGAACTGGTTTTTGATCATGTTATCCGTTATCATAGCTTTTTAAAGCGAAGATACCGGAGCGGCGGGAGGCGATAAAGGACAAAAAAGCCCTGCCGGTATTGACAGGGCTTTCGCTGCCGGGGTTTTAACCGGTTACTTTTCGTGGAGCATCCAGCGGAAGTCGATGCCGAGGGTTCCGGGACGGTAGCCGTAGCGGAAGCCGGCAGCGAGCATGGCTTTGTAGACGTCCTCCGAACGGATGCCGGCACCGGGGTCAAGACGGCGGATGGCGTCACTTACTTCCGAGGTGGTGAGGTAGTGAGTGGCGTCTTTTTCGTCACCGGCCGGCCGGAAGTAGCTCATGAGAATTGTTATGTATTCTCCGGCGTCGCGGTCCCTGGTGTTGTCTGTATTTTTATTTGAATCATCCATATCTATTATTTTATGTGTTATACAAATTCGGCAAAGGCCTTGTTTACGCCATGGATTTTACGCATGCGCATGACGGCGGCGGATGGGGGGTGCATGATTCTGAACCACCATACGCGACGTAAATAAATAACTTTAGTCGTTCTGAAGGGCGGTTATTTTGTTCTGTTCGGATTGTGAGCCGTACTTTTCCCAGAATTCGAGGTCGACCAGCGCTTCTGTTTTGAAATTCACTTCCATAGACTGTCAATGTCGACTTTTGTGGAGGGCTGTTTTTCGGCGCGTTTTATTTTGGCGACGAATTCGGGATC
>JAISCL010000058.1 GCA_031265585.1 Tannerella sp.
AATGCCCTGATAGTCATCACCTCATCCGACGGGAAAACGGAAGTGTACCGTCAGGTAACTTCCCGCCTGCACAACGACATCCGTATGCCCGCAGGCTCGCACGGCAAGCAGTTCATCATCAAAGCCTCGTTCCTCAAGCACGTGGACGACGAGCCGCGCTTCGGCAACGAGCCGACCTTCTCCATGCCGCTCACGACCGAAGACCTCGCCGCCGCCCTCGACCGCCAGCATCACGCAGACTTTGAAGCGCAACTGCAGGAAGTAGAACGCCAGCGTCAGGAAATCGAACGCCTGCGCGCGGAACTGGACACCCTCATCCGTTCTTCAGTGCCGTGATAATAATATGCTTGAAAAACCGTATGTATTTGGCCGTCGTGTTTTTGGCGCATCCCCGCGAAGTCAGTAAAAAGAGTTCAAAGCCGGCATACTTTGGAGAACACCATCCTTATCTCATCCCGGAAGGCCTTACAATATTTATGGCAGCATCAAACACACATCGACTGACTTCATCAGAGCCGTTTATCTGTTCAATAAGCAGATCTACTGCTTTTTCTCCCATTTCCCGGATGGGTTGCTCAATATAGTTTATCGGTACATTGGCAATCCGGAAAGAGTCTATATTGTCGAAACACAGGATCTGCATATCACCGGGGATTTTTATCCCTGCCTGATACATATATTTTATTCCCGTTATACAGATCCGGCGTGAACAGAAAAAAATGGCGTCAACTTTAAGCGGGTTGTTATTCAGGTCCATAATTGCCTGCGTTATTTCTTCTTCCTGATTCTCATAATCTACATTAATGATGAGGCCGGGTTCGTACAGGCCGTTACGCTTGAGGGCGTCGGAGCAACCGTTACGCCTCTCGGTCAAGGCATTCAGGTTGATATCATAACAAATCACAGCGATACGCCTGCATCCCAGACTTATCAGTGCTTCGGTAGCCTCTGCAGACGCTTTGTAATTGTTTACGCCGATATAATTCGCTTTAAATTCAGGATAATACCGGTCAATCTGGACCATCGGGATCCTGTTGTTGGAGATCCTCAACGCTATATCCTGTCCGTTGTCGACCGGCACGAAAATAATCCCGTCAACCCGCTTATTCAACAGTATGGTTATCAAATCGTCGAACTCGTCGAGGCTTTCGTTTGTGTTGGTCGTAATAACCGTATAGCCGTATTTTTTAGCCTGTTCCTGGATGTGGAAAGTGAATCGTCCAAAAAACTCGTTGGAGATATCGGTCACAACGACGCCGATCGTTTTGGTGACCCCCGTCCGCAAACTGCGGGCTATCTCGTTCGGCTGATAATCCATCTCCCTTGCCGTCCGGATGATCTTCTCGCACAATGCCTTACTCACTCTTTTGTTTCTTGCCTTACCGCTCAATACAAGTGAAACAGTCCCTTTCGACACGCCCAACCTGTCGGCAATATCCTGCATTGATACCGTCGCCATCCCGTATTATTTATTATACATCATACTTGCCATCAACATAACTTCCTTCACTGTTCCAAAACGTCCGGAACCGGCGCTTTTGAATCTCCAATCACCGTCACACGGCATCTTAAACCGTTCCGAATTAATTATTTTGCGCAAAAGTACGACAATTTATCCTTTTAACACAAGAATCTTTTCCTTTTTTCCACTTGAACGTTTCTTTGCACAAATATTCTGTTTCCCTGAATGTTTTCTTCCATTTTCCTTTATCTTTGTCCCTTAGCAATGGGGACTAACGTCCTGTCTTCATTAAATATACAACGTTCCCCTCATTGTTTAAGATATGTATGTTCTCGACATCTTTTTAAAAATTATTAATGCTGATTATCATGAGAATTTTATGTGTATTTGTACTACTGTTAGCGGTCTGTTGCAAGAGTAATTCAAAACAGGAAAATGGGGAAGCCATGCAAGAAGAGGCATTCGCAACCGAAGAACCTTTAACCGTATTGTCTCCCGATTATCCTGAGTGTAAAAATGACATTCGACTTGGCGATATTGCGGACTCTGTTTTTTATATATCGCTGAAACGGGGGAAGATGGAGGTTCTTCAGCTATATTATCTTGACAGTCTTATCCTTTTAAATGATATAAATTGTGTATATATATTTGATTCGGAGGGTAATGTAAAGTGTGAAATCCCCCTTCAGGCGGGATGCTTTGATGTTTCACCGGATATGCAAAGATTATACACCTATCAGTTTTTGACAAAAGAAATCGGTTCATACGATTTTGACGGGAATAACATCTGGCGAACAAAAGTTAAATATTCAAATTCAAAAAATGAATTGGGATATTACGGTTACTCATTCCTGTCTGTTAATGACACGCTGTTTGCAATATCAAATATAAATTTCGGCAACAATCAGGACAAACTAATCTTTGTCAACCGGCATGGCCGCGCAGTACATAACGTCATGAATAATGAACGTTTCACGCCACCTAATAGCGTATATTCAACCAACAGGGCATGGCAACGTCCACTGTTCCGGGATTATGATGGAATTTGTTATCACTCATCCTGTAATGACACCTTATTCTCCATTGATGCTGAAACACTGGAACAGTCTCCTGCAGTGATTGAGCAAAAATTACCGAAAGCGCCATTGAAAAGAAGACTTGAATATACAGGCGAAAAGGTAGAAGATTTTTATGCTTACTGTACTAACACTTATACCTGTAGCGATAGCTATCAAGATATCTGGACGGACAGCAGCAAATATGCTACCCGATTTTTCAACACTTCCCGTTACTTAATAGTTGGCTATACTCACGGTTCACTAAATCTCCCGACTTCAAATTTCCTGCTTTATGACAGGAAGACAAAAACCTTAAGCCGCACCCATAATGACCTGGGTAAAAGTATTGATGCAAAATTTTTACATTTTGGTATATTTAATGATTATGACGGAGGATTATCATTCGAGCCGGAACATCAGTCCGGCGATTATCTGATCATGGTAAATGCCGGAGCAAGTCAGGGCGGAATGAGGCATTTCCCCAAAGAACTCTACTTCGAAGGGCGCAAAATAGTAAATGACCATTGCATTTGCAGAAGCAATGTCTACCAAAATGCCCGCTATAAGGAAAGATTGGATAACTTTTTTACAAATGAAGTTGACAGCAAAAACAACACAGTATTAACTGTTGTTAAATTGAAAACAAAATGAAAACATCACTGTTCAAAATAATGCAGGCAGGGATATTAACTGTTTTATTCATTGCCGTGCTGATTCCCGGTTCCTGTACAGGCATATCAGACGACAGTGTCACGTATCAAACGATTGGAAATGACACCCTCTACCAATGTGATGCTTCTAAAATTAACAGACTTGAAACGATCCGTCTGAGTGAATGGATTTCCGATTTTCAGATTGTTCGTTTCGAAGACTCGGATACGGCGCTGTTCAAATTTTGGAAGGTTTATATTACCGAGCATTATATAGGAATATTGCAAAACGCACAGTCTCCATTTAAACTGTTCAACCATCAAGGCAGATTTATCTGTGATGTGGGCAGTATCGGGCAGGGTCCCGGAGAATACACGATGCTGTACAGCGCCGCCATTGATGAGAGGACAAACACGGTTTGCCTTGCACCGTTCAGTGGCGATAAACTTTTAAAGTACACGCTGAATGGAGACTTTGTTTGCCCGGTCAGCATTGGAAAGATGCAAAAGCCACAGATCCGGTTCGAAACAGACGGCAGTATTTCGCTGGTTCACCTGTGTTTCAGAAATATGACGGGTTTTCAATATGCACGTATCGACAGCGACAACCATGTCTCATATATATTACCGGATAAAAATCAGGCAGTAGATGCACGCGATAAGCATGGCAACTTCGTGGGATTTAATCATGAAATCTGGTTTTACAGCAATACCGCCGATTTTACTTATATGACCACCGCCATTGATACGCTTTATAAATTCAATCCACAGAACGGGCAGACAACTCCCCGCTTTACGATGACAAATCACACCGGATTTTATTGTGTCTATAATGAATTTCCTTCCTGCTTTATAATAAACGCCGGACCAGTTGTAAAAGACCTGTGGAAACCCGAATCAGGCATTGTCGTAATGGATAAACAGTCAAAGCAATCATACTATGCAAAAGTCATTAATGATCAGGCAGGACACTTGCCGGTGAATGATTTGCCGTATTCGAATAACGGATGGTACCATGAAATGTTCGAACCGTATCAACTGATTGAAAAGATACAGGCACATCTGAAAGAAAACAAATGCTCTAAAGAAGACCGGAAAATTTTAGAAGAACTGAAAAATTCTATCGATGAAGACGGCAATAACATCCTGTTTATGGGAAAAATAAAAAAATAACAGTGAAAACAGCTCAATGCACGCGGTATGCCGGTTGTTGTGAACAGTCCCGTATTAATAAATCGCTGAAAGATGGAAACAATTTTTGACAATGCAGGTATTTTTCTTAGCTTTGCAGATCCAAAAGAAGGGTATTAACAACTAAACAAGTAAGAAAATGATTACATCAGACCAGTTAAAAGATTTGCTGGAACGCGAGCGGGCGTTGGGGAGGTATCTTTGACATTGATGCGAAGACCGTTCAGTTAGAAGAAGAAGAATTACGTACCCAGGATCCGGTATTCTGGGAAGATGCCAGGCGGGCCGAAGCTCACATGCAGGTGGTGAAAGGTCTCAAGAAATGGATTGAACTCTATAAGGAGGTGCGCGATGCGACCGGAGAGCTTCAGCTGGCTTATGAATACATTAAAGAAGGTATCACAAGCGAAGAAGAGGTAGACAGTGCCTATGCAAAAGCGAAGGAACTGATCGAAAACCTTGAGTTTCGCAACATGCTCCGTGAAGAAGCGGATCAGATGAGTTGCGTCCTGAAAATAAATTCGGGCGCCGGAGGTACGGAAAGCCAGGACTGGGCGTCCATGCTGATGCGTATGTACATGCGCTGGGGAGAAGCCGGGAACTACAGGGTGACCGTCAGCAACCTGCTGGACGGCGATGAAGCCGGCATCAAAACAGTAACGATGCAGATAGAAGGCGATTACGCATACGGATACCTGAAAGGCGAGAACGGCGTACACCGTTTAGTACGCGTATCGCCTTTTAATGCACAGGGGAAACGCATGACCTCGTTCGCCTCCGTGTTTGTCACGCCGCTTGTAGACGATACCATAGAAGTAACCGTCAGTCCCGCCAATATTTCCTGGGACACGTTCCGTTCAAGCGGAGCTGGAGGGCAGAATGTCAACAAGGTCGAATCGGGTGTACGGTTACGTTACCGGTACAAAGATCCCTATACCGGCGAAGAGGAAGAAATCCTCGTTGAGAATACGGAGACCCGCGACCAGCCGAAAAACCGTGACAATGCGATGCGCCAGCTGCGCTCGATCCTCTACAACAAGGAAATGCAGCACCGTCTGGCGGAAAAGGCAAAAGTGGAAGCAGGAAAATTGAAGATCGAATGGGGTTCCCAGATACGCAGCTACGTCTTCGACGACCGCCGCGTAAAAGACCACCGGACGAACTGTCAGACCTCGGATGTGAACGGAGTAATGAACGGAAAAATAGATGAATTTATCAAGGCATACCTGATGGAATTTGCAGAAGGAGCGAAAACATCCGGATAAATTCCCTGTCGGGGATTGAACATCTACCGGGAATGAGAGTTTGAGCATCTTCTGCCTTTCGTGCCAGTCGAGCGTTACATCCGCTTCAATGTTTCGCTGCCCGGCATAGAGTGACCAGTCTATCGTCAGTTTTGAATGGCCATAATGAGATATGGCGCGTATGGTTGCTTTCAATGGCCCGTTATCAAGTACTTTGATATTTGCTTCGCCGAAAGAGCCGATTTCTTTGTCGTATGCTTTCACATCATGCCCCCATGCGTCGCTTTGGTCATCAATAATAACGGCGCGGCAGCCTTTTGCCCCGTTTGCAAAAACTTCCTTTCCGGTTTCCTTATCCAAAATGCTCAGTGTGCCATGGCTGGAAAAACGGATTTTATAATATTCATTTTCAAGCGTATTCCCGTCTGCGTTTGCCTGCTTGCTTATCAGGTATGGCGCGCCTTTCATAATACGTACTTGCCGGTAGCCCATAGCAGGAAGCGTTATATTTACAACCAGGCCTTTACGCCCTCCTGCCTGAGACTCGCCCAACACCCACTGATAAGGGAGCGAATTACCTTCTCCGTCCACAACAATTGCTGATTCGGACAGGGAACTCCATCCGAAATCATACCGTACATTCGCCTTCACCTCCCAGGCATGAGGATTAAATACCACCATATAGTCAGAGTTGGGATCTTCCGACGCTATTTGCCATTCCAGCTTCTGAACAGCCAGCCAGGTTGCCTCATGCGCCATATCGAGTGCATATCCGTATCCTTCCCTTGCATCCTTTGAGTGGGAAACAAGAGAGGAACCGGCCAGGCTATCATGGAACTGAAGGAATAAAACTTTTTTCCAGGCAGCATCAAACGACGCTTTGGGATACACGGCATTCCAGTGGAGAGAACCGAGAGCGGTTATTTTCTCAGCCGTCACCAAAGCGGCTTCCGACGTCCGGTTGCCCTTCTTTATTGCACATTCCGATGTATAACAGCCCACGGCATGATGCTGCAGGTCGTCTTTTACCGTAGGAACCGTTACTGATTTATCTGCACGGATCTCTTCAAAATAAGCATTTACACTACTGTACGTAATGGCGGGGGCGCTTTCTTCTTTCTTTATTTCTTCTATCGACCGGAGGTTTTCTTTTGTTGGCCCGCCGCCATGATCGCCTGCGCCGTAGAATGCCATAAATGTTTTTGCCGGCTCCTTGCCTGCTGTTTTCAAAATAGACTCAATCCGCCCTCTTACCGAACGGTTATCCGTGTAGCTGTTTTGAATACGGTATGTCAATACACGCGAGCCATCAGGCCCTTCCCACCAGAACAGGTCGGTCGGGATTGTTTTCTCATGAGGCTGGGGGCGCATAAAGACATAGTTCTCCATTCCCTGCTTCCGGATAATCTGAGGCAAAGTTCCCGTATGCCCGAATGAATCCGGATTGAAAGCTACCGTAGCCCTGACGCCCAGCAGGCGCTGCATGGTTAACTGCCCGTAAAGCCCTTGCCTTACCATCGCTTCGCCGCCTGGAATATTCATATCCGGCTCTATCCACCATCCACCGACAACATTCCACCGGCCCTCTTTAATCCGTTTACGGACTTCTTCCAGCATTTTCGGGTCATTATCGGCCACCCACTGGTAAAACTGAGCCGAGCTGCAGGTAAACACCATACCCGGCGTCTCATTTATCCGGTCGAGAGCCGACCGGAATGTACTGTGCACAACCGAGACGCCTTCCGCCCATCGCCAAAGCCATACCGGATCAATATGCCCATTTCCTATCATCCTGAAACGATACCCGGAAGCATCAGCAGGCCACGATGATTGCGGCACATTAGCAATCACAGAATTAAATGGAGTAAGCGCAACAGCAGCAGTTCCTAAAGCTGTATTGCGAAGAAAATCCCTGCGGGAAATAATACGTTGACTATTCATAATCTAATTATTTTAATTAATATTTATTGTAATACGGTTTACTTAATCGGTTAAATAACCGGCTAAAAAAATTATTCTCTATAACTTAAAGAGCAGGACAATACGATGGATTCCTTTTTTAATTGTTTCATTTTCAACTGCTTTTGATTAATTTCGTTGATTAATATTCTTACGGCTTCACTCCCCATTTGTTCAACAGGCATTCTTGCCGTATTTATTCGTGGAGCAAGAACTCTGAAAGCGGATAAATCATGAATACAAGCCAGACCTGTATCATTGATATTTATGTTATTATCGTAAAAATACGTAAATGCTTCCAGTATAAGGACATGTGAGGTAAAGAAAAAAGCGTCGATATCCGGTTCCTGCTTATACATTTCGTCAAGTATCGTAAAGATATTCGTTTTATAATTATGGAATGGAACTTCCCTGCATAAGGCCGGATTTATTTCCATGCCGCTGTCTTTTAATGCACACAGATATCCTTTTTCTCTTAAAGAAAGTGATTTAAGATAGGAATTTACAGACAGCATGGCTATTTTCCGATGCCCCTTTTTTATCAGATGCTTTACCAGTTTATAACTGCTTTCCTCATTGTCGATAATGATATAATTCGTATTTAACTCCGGGAAGTAGCGGTCGACAACAACAAAAGGATACGAATCGTTTATCATGTGCAAGATTTCTTTCCGGGATTGCTTGGTGGGAGCTATGACAATGCCATCCACCTGGCGGGACCTGAATAAACGGATCATCCTTTCTTCCCGCTCCCATTGCGAGCCGGAACCGGATATCATAAGCGAATACCCGTATTTTTCGGCTGCCGCTTCTACTTCCTGCGCAATTTCGGAATAAAATGTATCGCTGATTTCAGGGATGATTAGTCCGATCGTACCGGATTGACCGGTATGAAGGCTTCTTGCCAACAGGTTGGGCTGATAATTCATCTTCCTGGCATGTACAAAAACCTTTTCCTGCGTAGCCATACTGATTCCTTTTTCATCCCCTTTCCCCGATAGCACCCACGAAACCGTCGTTTTCGATAACTGCAGTTGATTTGCAATATCTTTCAATGATACTTTCATTCTTTACTGTTTATACTTTGACATCTACTTAATCGGTAAAGCAGCGGGCAAATATAATATACATTTTCAAAACAAACGTATAATTATTTTATGTTTGAAAACATAAAAACGAAAACATATCTCACCATAAGGATGATATGCTAAAGTTTCGCCGTGTTACGTCGAGTTTAATTATAGGGCTTGTGTAAAAACAGCGATATAATTTTTTAATTGAAAACTGAGAATGATTGTTTACCTTTGTAGCTCCCGCCCGCGCCGCTTTGGAAAATCCATGCTCATCAGCACGCTGGATGCACTGTTCAGCGGGCGTAAAGAACTGTTTGAAGGCCTTTACATTGAGGATAAATGGGACTGGTCGAAAAGCAATCCCGTGATCCGGATCGACTGGACGGCTATCAAGCATGATACGCCGGAAGAGATAGAAACGGATTTATCCGATTTTTGCAAGAAATAGCTACCTTTAACGGTATAATTCTTAACCATTCGTATGCATCCAGCCCGGTTCAGGGAGTTGATCACACAGCTTCATTTGAAAACAGGACAAAAAGTTGCTATTTTGATCGATGAATACGATGCGCCGATTCTGGATGTAATGAGTAAATCGCCGGCAGCGCTGAAAGCCATTCAGGAGTCGCTTCAAGGCTTTTACAAAATCCTGAAAGCGACCGACGAACATATACGGTTTATCTTCCTGACCGGCGTTTCCAGGTTTGCCAAACTGTCGATTTTCTCAGCGCTGAACAGTCCCGACGATATTACAATGGACGAAAGTTACGCGGCAATATGCGGCTATACGCAGGAAGAACTGGAATATTATTTTTCGGAACACCTTGATGCGATGGCGGCAAAATACGGCGACACCCGCGAAACCCTGCTGGACAGCATCCGCCGGTGGTACAACGGCTATACCTGGGACGGAAGGACTTCGGTGTATAACCCGTATTCTACCCTGCTGTTTTTCGAGAAACAGGAATTTGCCAATTACTGGTTTGCCAGCGGAACGCCCACGTTTTTGATGGAAAGATTGAAAAAACAAAACAATATCGAGTTACTGACAGAACCTGTAACAGCGAAACCGAATACGTTCGACAGTTTCGATCCCAGTCACATAGAAGCTCTTCCCCTGCTGTTTCAGACTGGCTACCTGACCATCAAAAGTAAGGAGCGAACAAAAGATATCCTCAAATACACGCTGGGCGTACCCAACATGGAAGTACATCAATCGCTGAGCGAATACTTGCTGAGCGCATACAGCGAATACCCGCTTTCGGGAATCGCCACATTGACGGAAAAGATGTACGAAGAACTTCGGTCGCTCAATGCCGACGGCTTTGCCCGAAGTATCCGCACGATGCTCGAAAATATCCCTTACAGCATCCAAATCGGCAACGAAAAGTATTACCATTCGCTCTTCATGTCGTGGATGAACGTGCTGGGCTTCAAGGCTCAGGGCGAGGTCATGACCGGCCAGGGACGCATCGACGCCGTGCTGGAACAGCCCGATACCGTCGTAGTCTGCGAGCTGAAATATCATTCAAAAACGAAAACATCCACCCTGCTTCGCCATGCGATAAAGCAGATTCACGATAAAAACTATTACGGAAAATACTTAGGCAAAGGTAAGAAAATCATCCTGCTC
>JAISCL010000074.1 GCA_031265585.1 Tannerella sp.
TGATTTTGCTGCCGCAATAAATGCAGATTTTTTATTCATACTGCTTTTTGCTCGCAAAATTATGTAAATTAGATAGTTATAACTACTTTCAGCAACACTTTTGTCTATTATCCCAAAAATAAGACAAATAATATGATATAACTGCTCATTTTCCGGCCATTACTTGAAACTCATACTGACAGATCATGTTTGTTTAATATGAAATCGACTGTAAAGATAAGGTCTTTTTCGGCTAAATCTTTTTTTGAAGTACTGGAGAAAAATAGACCTGCAATCGATAAAGAAAGATTTAGCCTCTTTTTCTGATGATTTGCAATCTTTGATAAAAAAATGTATTTTTGTGCCGGATTAGCTTTAATTAATTTTCAAGAAAGGAGAGGATATGAAGAAGCAGGACGATGTTTTTAAAAGGTTTTATGAGTCTTTCCGGAATATGGAAGGACATTTTCATATTCTTGAACATCGCATTCCGGTGGAGCAGCAGATGAAATATTTTAAATATTCCGACCGTATCCGTAAGAAGACCGGTGAAATGACAGATGTTGATTATGAAAGATACATGGCTGATTTGAAGGATAATGAACGGTCTGAAGATGAAAAAAAAACCATCCTGTCTAAATTGGCCTTATCGAAGCAGGTACGGGCTTACAGGCTTTTGGAACAATATGTGCAACATCCGGATCCGGAACTGGTAAACTGGGCCTGTATGGCTTTGATGGAAAGCCGGATTACGCTTGAATCGGAATTGTCGGGAGAAAAGCAGATATATATATCGACCGGGTTAGGCGGTAAAGGACAGAAGCTGCGTTTTTATGTTTTGATACTGTCGTCCGAAGGGAAACCCTTTCTGGATTATCAGCGTAAGGTAATTGAAAAAGAGTTTGGATACACTCTGCCGAAAGCGGATTATGAAATTGAACAGTTAGTGATCGGTGATCAGTATGTTGAGCTTGTTTTCCTTGTTCCGGTAAGGGCCGACATCAAAAAAATACTGGAAGATGTGATACGTGAATGTAACCTGTACGGAAACTTTTTATCGGAAATTTTTACAGTTACGAATGTAAAAGAGCTTAGCCCGGAAGAGGTAAGCCAGATTGTTGAAAAGTATGGGCGTGGTAAGACAGGCCGTTAAGTATGGCATTGTGGGGGTTGTAAATACGATCCTGTCACTGGTTGTCATCTGGATTATGACGAAGAAATTCGGATGTACAGAAGCGTTCTCTAATTTTACGGGATATTTTATCGGATTAATAAACAGTTTTTTCCTGAACCGTAAATGGACGTTTAACAGTTCGGGCCGTATGCTTGGAAGTGCGGTTAAGTTTTTTCTTGTTTTTGCGGTTTGTTATTTGCTGCAGTTAGGCGTCTTATTACTCCTGAATCATTATTGTCCGCAAAATCCTCCGCTCTATTCGCTTTTTGAGCCGGTACTGGAGATTTTTAAGATAGATGCGCTGTTTTATATCCAACTGTTGTCTGTGGCTGTATATACGGCGCTTAATTTTTTGATTAATAAATATTACACATTTAAAAAATAATACTCTATGTCCAAATTGTCTGTTATTATTCCGTGTTACAACGAAGAGGATGTCATTGTCGAATCCTATAAACATACGAAGTCCGTACTGGATACGCTTTCCTGTGATTCGGAAATTATCTATGTAAATGATGGAAGCACTGACCGTACGTATGATTTGCTGGATGAGATAGCCGCAACAGACAGACACGTCAAGGTTTTGCATTTTTCCCGGAATTTTGGTCACCAGCCGGCTGTTTCGGCAGGAATACATCATTGTGATGCAGATTGGGCTATTATTATGGATGCTGATTTGCAGGATCCTCCGGAGTTGATCCCGGAGATCCTTGCCTTTCGTGAGCAGGAACAGGCGAATGTTGTCTATTGTGTCCGCACATCAAGGGATCAGGAAAGTTTTTTTAAGCGCGGATCAGCCAAATCTTTTTATCGTTTCATGAATTATATGAGTGAGGTCAAATTTCCTTTGGATACGGGAGATTTCAGGCTTATAGACCGTAAAATAATGGATCAGTTTTACCGGTTGCGCGAACATAGTAAGTATATTCGTGGTTTGGTCAGCTGGATGGGCTTCAAGCAGGTACCTTTTTATTATGAGCGGAAAGCCCGTTTTGCCGGGGAAACCAAGTATCCATTGACGAAGATGCTGAAATTCGCTTCTACGGCGCTGTTCTATTTTTCTAAAAAGCCATTACTTGTTGCCACCGGATTAGGCTTTGTGGCTGTTATTATAGGTATTATACTGGCTGTCTGGGTGGCCCTGGGGAAGATATACGGATTCAGTAATGCCGAAACCGGCTGGACTTCGATAATAACGGTTGTTGTCTTTTTTGGAGGTGTGCAATTGCTTACAATCGGAGTCCTGGGTCAATATGTAGGTATTCTTTTCGATGAAATCAAAGGAAGGCCTGAGTACATAATTGATAAAAAAACAGGCTTTTAAACATTATTAACAATCTTGATTCTTTTTTTTTAAGATTAATGTAGATATTTGTAGCCGTAAATGAGTTGCTGGAAATATCATAAGATTGAAAATTGAGAGTATTGCTACTTCCTGGTGTGTATTAGGTGAAGAATCATCACGGTACAGCCGGCAGGTAAATCTTTCAAATGTTCATATTGTATGGATCGGTATTTAGTGAGTTTAAAATGGCTTGATGTGGTATGTTGAAAAATTTTTATTATGTTGTTAGAGGAACAGGAATAGACAATTATAGTTATAGTAACTAATCAAATTTATATACACCCGTGGGAATATGCGCGTTGTGAAACGTGTAAGATTTCAGAATATCGCAATTGGGTAAATGCTGTCTATTGACAGCATTTACTTTTTTAGGCAATCTGTTGTTTTAGAGAAATGAATTGTCGGATGCCGATACGGATATTTATGGGAAAAAAGACATCATTTCAACAACTCATAAACAGCATCTGATTTTTCCGATACTTCTTCAAACATTCCGGGGCGTCGAACATCCCGGTACAAATCGTACAGGAAACCAACCGCCTCGCACTGACCGTACAGGACGACGGCCGCGGCTTCAACCCCGAAGACCCCCCCCCGAGGCATGGGACTGTCAAACATCCGCACCCGCGTAGCCGCCTGCAGCAGCCGACTGATGATCGACTCAAAAGCCGGGGCGGGAACGGAAATCAACATCGAACTGAAAATCGAAAACCGAAAATAAAGAAATGGAAACAAAAAACAACCTGCCATCAATCAACGTAGCGATTGTAGACGACCACCATGTCATAGCCGACGCACCGGAACGGCTGATCAGCGAACCGGGAACCGCCTGCGTCACCGGCAAGGCATACTCCGTTGCCGGCTGCCGGAACCTGCCGGAAAGCCGCCGGCCGGACGTACTGCTGCTCGACATCAGCATGCCGGACGGCAGCGGCATCGACCTCTGCCGGAAGATAAAGGAAACATACCCGCACGTAAAAGTACTGATGCTCACAAGCTACGGCGAACTTGCCACCATAGCGGCGGCGCCGGATGCAGGCGCAAGCGGCTATGTCCTGAAAAGCTCCCTGCCGGAAGAACTGCTTGAAGGCATTCACGCGGTCGCATCCGGCGGGCGCTTCCTGTGCGGGGAGGCAAGCCTCATGCTCTCAAAAAGCGAAAACAGCCCGGCGGAACTTACCCGCCGCGAAATGGAGCTGCTGCGCCTGATAGCCGAAGGACTTACCCTGCCTGAACCGGCCGACAAAATGCGCCTCGGAGTCCGGACGATCCGCAGCTACCGCAAAACGCCGAATTTCAAACTCAGCGCACACAACACCGCCCGGCTGCTGCAAAATGCCGGGGCCTTGAAACTGATCCGGTCCGCCCCTCCTTATCCTTCGACGACCGGGCCGAACGCATAAAACCGGGCCACGCGCAGCATATGCAGTGCGTGAGACCGATTAATTTTAAAAAAAAAACCGGAAAAAATTTGCACGGCATAAAAAAAAAGCAATATCTTCGCATCCGTAAAAAGTTCCTTGAAATACTTCCGCAAACCCGGCCCCGGCGAATAAACCGGGAATCCGGCGAATAAACCGGGAACCTGACGAATAAACCGGGAAACTGGCGAATAAACCGGGAAAATGGCGGGAATACCGGAAAATATCTGCTGATTTACAGGCGGTCAAAAATACGGAGGGATTACAAAGGAAAAATACGGTTACAGAAAAATACAAATGGATAATGGCCGGCAATCCATTCCCTGATCCATGTCGCACCGTCAGTCAAAAAAATCAGCCGGTCTTTCAAGTCCCCGTATGAATCAATCACCTTTTGGAGTTTTTCGCCAAAATCAACACGGTTGCCGGTTTGTCCGGGTATTTCAATTCCCTCAGCAAATGGGCTGTACAGAAACACCGGATGCCTTTTCCGAAAATTTCCCAATCAGGATTACTAATCTCTCCCTGCTTATCGACAGGTCGAACAGATCGCGGCACAACTCTTCCATCCGTTCAAAAGGGATATACTGACGGGCATGAAAACAGGCGGTCAGAGCCTGTATCCCGGCGCCGTAACATATGCTCGAATGAGCCTGCGAAGGGCAGTCACTCCGCGTAGTATGACCGCAACTGCAACGCTTGAGATATATTTGGTGTTCGATTATTCCCGGCTCTATCGGAGGAATGTCTATTACCTGACGCTTCCCTGCAAATTCCGGCGCAGTTCCCGACAGGTCTTTGCCGCAATGCCTGCAGTAACACGGTTCGTGGCGTATGACGGCGGTCGGTTCCACATGCATTTCAAGCGTTTCGCCTTTGTGACCCGACTGACCGCCCGGCTTTTTGCCCGTGGATTCTCGAAGACTTTCCGTCCGACGCACACGAAACGGGTCACTGGAAGGGGGAAGGGAACTGTTGCTGCTGTTTTTCCTGTTCCGATAAAGCGACAGTTCCTTTTCCGGTTGTTCTACTTCTGTAGCAGACTTACTATCTGTTGGCCTTGAGCGGACAACTGTTCTTCCGGTTCCTTTACGCGTTTTTCCAGTTCTTCCCTGTTCATTGCTTTCTATTGACGAAACAAAGATATTACTTTTTTCTTTTTTCTTATCATCTTCATCCTTTTGGGGCTGAATAGTTACAATAATTTCAACCTATGGCAAATGTACATGAAAATTTTCAATATCCACACAGACGGATAAAAATTGGGGGCAATCGACGCCCCCTTATGCCATAACCTGATTATTACTACTTTTGTATAAAGCTAAAAACAAAGAGAGCAATG
>JAISCL010000128.1 GCA_031265585.1 Tannerella sp.
AGCGAGATTTCATAGAAAAACGAAATGTTACAGTAAGGCGGATTATATGATTGTTTTTTCCTTAAATTTACTGATGATGAAACTTAATAACGAGTTATCAATATTAATTTAACAATACCGTTTTTTAATTGACATCAAACGGGTTCTTTGCACCCGGTATCTGAATAATTTTCAATGGTTTTTTTTAAGTTGACGACATTGGGGCTTCAGCCGCGCAGAATCCACAGGTGATTGCACGGCTGGATGTTTTCCTCATCTACTGTTTTTGTTAAAAAAATCTCATCTGTTTCCCGTCAATACACTCAGTAATTTCGGAACAAAGCGTTTCATCAGCAAATAGATGCCCACACAAAGAAAAGCACATAAAAAAGGCGTCACAAGAAACTTTATCAGTAAAATAATCATATTATCCGGTGGAAGAATAAAATTGATCAATTTCCGGCTTACGGATAAAACCAGTATGGTATGCGTTGCATAAACAAAGAAACTGGCTCCGGACAGCGTATTGTAAACTTTCAATTTCCCGCGCTCCATCAAAAACGAAGTAATATTAACCGTTGTAATAACCCCCGATATTACGTATACCGGAAGAAAATATTTTTTCATATCGCTGCCGTCATAGAAGGTCGATAATATCAGGAAAACCACAGCCGCCAAAAGCCAGTACAATTGACCTTTGCGCAACGAAATAACCATATTTTTCCCGTAAATGCCGAAATACCCCCCGATACTGAAAAAGAACAGCGCTGTAATTAACTGATTGATATTATATCCTGCCACAGCAATCCCTGCCTGCGCGTAATACAGTATGCCCAATAGCACAACGCCGTACATTCTCGCATATTTCACAAAATAATAAACCAGCGGCGACAAAAATACCGCAATTATCAAATCCCGTAAAAACCATAACGGCAAAAGATAAGGCCCATAAAAGGGATTCGCCCACCCGAAAATATTCGTATCCGTACTTCCCCATTCCGTACAGTTCCAGAATATCCGCCACAAGCCTTTGTCATACAACTCATGGATATACCCCAAAATATCACCTTCCGGTTTTATGAGTTGTATGGCCGCTCCAACGCAAACGGCTATCACGTTCCACAGCAAAAAAGGTAAAACCAGTGTTTTGAGCCGGCGTTTTATTTTATTCCGATAAATATTCCTGTTCCATCCCCTCACTTTGTAAAAAAACAGGAAACCGGAAAACATAAAAAAACAGGGAACGGCAACATAAGTTAATACCCGTGATATGAGCGCCCCTGCAACCGTATAAATGTCCATACCTGAAAAATGAAAATAATCCACTCCCTGCATATCTACAACAGGATTTATATGGATAAAAACGACCGCTATTGCCAGCGGGAACCGTAACCAGTCAATCGTATTGGACTGTAACCTGTCTGAATTTTCGTCTGTCATGCTGTTAAAGTTTTTCTCACGTACTTGAATTGATAGATTTCGATTTTCAAGAAAATAAGAGCTAAATCTCAATTATTTTTCAATTAATATGTCTAGTTCTATCTGTACATTTTTTCACCGTTTTAATTCGCTGCAAAGTTAGCAAAAAAATTAATACTCAATATAACCTGATAAATTTACAGAAACAGCATGTGACGGGATAATGTATCCGCATGGTACCGGGTTTTATTTTTAAGACCGGTATCGTGAATGGAACATTCCCCGGTGACGGTCTTGATTTTAATTTTCACGCTTGGAAAAACGGGGTTTTTCATGTAATTTTGCGCTGTTAAAAAAAAGATTAGTGAAATGTTTGAAATTTTTGATACTCACCAATGGTTATTGCCTGTCGTTATTTTCTTCGGACGTGTATGTGATGTGACTTTAGGTACGCTTCGTATCATCTTTGTTTCAAAAGGAGAACGGAAGAAGGCGCCGATCGTCGGATTCTTTGAAGTTTTTATCTGGGTGGTCATTATCTCACAGATCTTCTCCCACGCAAACAGCCTGGTTGCCTATCTTGCGTATGCGGGAGGATATGCTGCGGGTAATTTTATCGGTATCCTGGTCGAAAATAAAATTGCATTCGGATATGTATTATTCAGAGTGTATACAAAAAATGACGGTCATCAGCTGTCGCATCTGTTAAATAAGAATGGCTTTGGCTCCACCTATATCAAGGGAGAAGGCGCCATTTCGGAAGTTGATATTATCGAAACCGTTATAAACCGGAAATCACAAAAAAAGGTCGTGGAGATAATCGATAAATTTGATCCCAGGGCTTTTTACCTGATTGAAGATATCCGCTCCAAACAGAAAGGCATTTTTGGCATGACCTCCCCTGCCGGCCTCCCCAGGCTGGGTAAATGATGCGCTCAGGGACAGATCCCGTTCCGCTGCAATAACGCTTTGATCGACGGTTTACGTCCGCGGAACCTCCGGTAAAGCACATTCGGGTCTTCGCTGTCGCCTTTGCTGAGGATATTTTCCCGGAATGACTGCGCCGTTTTTTTATCAAATATGCCCTTTTCCTTAAACAGGGAAAAGGCGTCCGCATCCAGTACTTCCGCCCATTTATATCCGTAATATCCTGCCGCATAACCTCCGGAAAAGATATGACCGAAACTGCAACTCATCACGGTGTTGTCCACCTCCGGAAGTACGGACGCCTTTTTCCGGGCCTTTTTTTCAAAGCGTTCGATACTGCCTTCAAAAGGCGATTCCAGTGTATGCCATGCCATATCCAGCAGCCCGAAACTTACCTGACGGCAACAGGCATACCCGGCATTAAAACCGGATGCGTCAATGATATTCTTCACTAATTTCGCCGGTATTTTTTTTCCCGTTTTAAAATGAACACCCATACGGTCGGGAAACGCCGGTTCGTCCAGCCAGTTTTCCATCATCTGCGACGGAAGCTCCACAAAATCATGCTTCACGTTTGTTCCGGACATACTTTCATAGGTACATTTGCTCAGCAATCCGTGAAGCGCATGGCCAAATTCATGTAAAAACGTTTTTACTTCGCTATATGTCAACAGGGAAGGCTGTTCCCCCACCGGGCGCTGAAAATTCATGGAAATCACCACGCAGGGCCGGTGGTCAACATACTGACGATCCGTAAACTGTCCTTTCACATCACTCATCCAGGCCCCCGACTGCTTCGTGTCGCGTGAAAAAAAGTCCGTATATAAAAGACCCAGCCTGCTTTGATCCGCGTCCAGCACTTCGTAGACGGTGACATCCTGATGATATACGGGTATTTCCGGACTTTTCCGGAATGTCAGGCCATATAAATCCGCCGCAAGTCCGAAAATCTCTTTTTCCACCCGTTCCAGTTCAAAATAAGGGCGCGTCATTTCATCATTGACGTTAAACTGCTGCTTTTTCAGCTTCTCCGCATAATAACTCCAATCCCACGGCATCAGGACAAACGCCCCGTCTTTTTCCAGCGCGGAAGCAAATTCCCGAAGCGTTTTATATTCCTTTTCGGCCAGCGGCTTATAATACTTAAGCAGTTGCCGGAGTAAGCGGTACACCTGCTTCCGGTCTTTCGCCATCCTGTCCTTTAACACGCAGGATGCATAATTGTCAAACCCCAGGAGCCGGGCGATTTCAAGGCGTTTATTAATAATTTCCCGCACCGTTTCCCGGTTGTTAAATTCATTATCCTGACTTCCGACAGCCATTTTCGCCAGATACATTTTTTTTCGCAGTTCCCGGTTGCCGGCATAGCGCATGAACGGGACATAGCTCGGCGCGGAAAGCGTGAACAGCCACCCTTTCCGTCCCTTCTCCCTTGCAGCGGATGCCGCCGCTTTTTGTATATCGGAAGGGAAGCCGCCCACCTCTTTTTTATCCGTAAGAAATAACTCGAACCGGTTTTCATCTTTCAACACATTGTTATCAAAATCAAGCGACAAAAGCGACAGTTCCGTACTTATTTTCCTGTACCTTTCCCGTTCTTTTCCGTCCAGTCCGGCGCCACTGTCTATAAAACCCCTATAAGTATTCTCCAGCAACCTCGCATCTTCAACGGATAAACCCGAAGAATCCCTGTTCCGGTAGACCTCTTCTATCCGCTTAAAAAGCGGTTTATTCAGGAATATATAATGTTGGGATTCCGACATCTTCGGAGAAACAGTCCGTGCGATCATCATTTTTTCATCATCCGTCACAGCACTGAAAATACCGAAAAACGCACCGGACACACGCCGCAGAAACGCACCGCTCCGTTCCAGTTCAACAACCGTATTCTCAAAAGTCGGCCTCTCCGGACTGTCGGCTATTCGATCCACCTCCTCCCTCAACAGTCGAAAACCCTCTTCAAACGCGGGCATATAATGTTCATTCCTTATTTTATCAAAAGGAACCGTCTCATATTCATAAAAAAAAGGATTCTCATTTTCCATCATCATTCCGAATTAGTTAGTTTTACAACTGCAAAACTAACTAAAAAACTTAAAACCGGCAAACCCGCAGGCTCCCGGTAGAGACAGGGCATGCTCTGTCTCTATACAAATTCATGCGTTTTTACATATCGTCGGGGATATTGACCATGAATTTTGCGTACCTTTGCAACCGGTTAAATTCAAAAAAACAGATTGGATATGAAAGTACGGGGTTTGAATACGGCCCGCTTCTGGCTCAAGAACGCGCGCACGACGGCGCTGCCGCAAAGCCTGCTGCCCGCGACGCTGGCGCTGTGCATGGCTTCGCAGCGGGAAGGGTTTGCCGTCTGGCTGGGACTGCTGGC
>JAISCL010000143.1 GCA_031265585.1 Tannerella sp.
ACAGCCGTTGCTTTTGAAACGGCATAAGCAGTAAAATACCCCGCGGCACCGCCGGAAATATTAGTGGTAATATTTGCCGCTGGACCACTGAAAGGCGATTCTCCGTTCATTTCGTTTCTGCACTGGTGGATGAAATCGTAATATCCCTTTTCTACACGGCTGAAGTAAAGAGTTACCGCATCGCCCTGCTTCAGGTGCGTGGGGTCGTCATCTTCATCGTCTTCGTCCACAGTTCCGAATTGTTTAAACTGCCAGCCGTCCAGATACTGCCCGTTGAACCTTTTATCGTCCATAAGGGTATATTTACTGATTTTGTCAAAAAGAGAATCGTTTATTTGATATATGCCGAGATAATAATCTTCCTCCGGCGGATCCTGCGCATAGATAGATAAACTGTACGACTTCCTGCCCATTTGAGTTACGCTTTTGATGCGGATAAAATCCAGCGTCATAGCCGCAGGCATTGTGGAAATTGCCGAGTACAGTTCCTGCACGCCATTATTATCAACCTTCACCGTCAATGTGTAGGTTGTGCCCGGAATGGCTGCCGTGTCGTTTGGGGTTTGATAGCGTCCCGGACGGGCGGGGTCTTCTGCGAGTATAAATACTTCTCCACTGGAAGATTCGACTTTGACGTCAGCGCCCGACACTGCCTGATTGCTGCGGCTGTCGAAGTATGGCGACGAGAGGGATACGGTTACATGCTGCTTTTTTGATTCATTGGTAAAACAGCCGTAAATTGAGATAACGGGTGGCGAATCGTTGGTTTTAATATCGACAGGCGCGGTACAGGAATTAAGAATAAGAAACAGGAGATAAAGAATGGGGGATAACAAATTCTTGAAAATGATATGATTATATTTCGACATAATGATTAAAATTAAAATTTGAAATTATATGTTATTGACGGCACCAGTCCGAAAAGATACATCATTTCGGCGGTGGGCGTGGGCGTATCTGCCTGTTTGTAGTTGATTAGCCATGCGTTTTTGTGCGAATATGCATTGTATATCGAAAAGTTCCATTCGCCTTTCCATCATTTTTTTGAATTGGGATGGGGAACATAATTCACCGAAAGGTCGAGGCGGTGATAGTTGGGTTTGCGGTATTCGTTTCTTCCGGAAAAAAGAGGAAAGTACTCGCCGTTGATTTCAAAGCGCCCCGTCGGATAGGTTGTCGGCGTACCTGTTGCAAATACCCATAGCGCCGATGCATTCCATTTCTTTGAGAATTGATAGTTAAGGGAGATATTAACAACATGGGGCTTGTCGTAAGGCGCTAAATAAGTTTTGCCTCCGTTGATTTCGGGAATTGTACGTTCTGCGCGTGAAAGCGTATAGTTAAGAAATCCCGTCAATTTTCCCGCATTCTTCTTTACGGTAAATTCAGCGCCGTAAGCCTGTCCTTTCCCCGTGCGAACTTCGCCTTCGAGATACGGATTTAAAACCAGTGTAGCATGGTCGGCAAAATCAATCACATTACTTAATGACTTGTAATATACTTCTACCGATGTTTCAAACATATTATCCTTAAAGTTGCGGAAATATCCCAGTGAAACCATATCTACAATTTGCTGCTTAATATTCTCGCCGGCGGAGAACCATACGTTAAGCGGCGAGCCGAACGACGAATTTTCGGCTAATTGCAGATATTGCGCATTACGGGCATAATTGGCTTTGACGGAAGAGTTGCCATCTATCAGGTAAACCAGCCCTAAACGCGGTTCCCATTCGAGACGGGTATTGTAAACATGCCCGCTGCGGTGATATACAGAATCAACTGCCTGATGCTGCCCGTTATACCTGAACACCGTCTCTTCCCCCATATTCTGGAAAAGTGAAACACGCGCTCCGTAGCGGGCGCTTAACTTATCGGTAACCGGCTGTTCGTTTGACAGGTAAAAAATATTTTCCAGTGACAAGCTGCTCTGCGCATTATAGCTGTTATATTTGTCCATTGTTACATTTGCCGGGTCGATGCGGTGCACTATGGTTGACATTCCGTAGTTTAAATTCAATTGGCGACTGATATGCTGGCTGAAATCGAATTTGTAAGCAACATCAAAAATCCGTCCGGTCCAGTCTACTTTCATATCCTCCGCATCCATTCCTGTACCATAATCGTAATTGCTTACATTAACGCTTAATTTTGAATACAGCCGCTCGGAAAATATGTGCCCCCACGTCAGCGAGCCTGCCATATTTCCGTAGTTGAATTTTAACAGTTTATCAACGCCGAATACGTCCTGCCCGTAATAGGCATTCAATTCCAGGCGGTCTTTGTTTGAAAAGCGATGCGCTAATTTAACATTCGCATCATAAAAATAAAGGGACGCGCCATTCATGGCTTCATCCGGCGATAGCTTGAGGAATAAATCTATATAGCTGCGCCGTCCGCCTATCATCCACGAAGTTTTTTCGCCTATAGAACCTTCCAGCATCAGCCGGGAAGAAATCAACCCCAGACCGCCTGCCCCCTGAAAACGGGAAGGCATATCGGATTTCGTCTTTATGCTTAAAAGAGAGGACAACCGTCCGCCGTATCTGGCAGGAATGTCGCCCTTGTAAAGTTCCAGTCCGCTCACCACATCATTGTTGAATACCGAAAAGAACCCCAGCAGATGGGAAGCGTTATAGACGGTGGTATTGTCCAGCAGAATCAGATTCTGGTCGGGCGACCCGCCGCGCACGCTGAAACCCGACCCGCCTTCGCTTGTTGCCTGCACGCCGGGCAACAGTTGAATGGCTTTAAGAACATCTACTTCACCCGCAAGCGCAGGCAAAAGCTGTATTTCCTTTATACTCATTTTTTCGACGCCCATGCCGGTACCTGTTACATTTTCGTCTTTCTTATGTGACGATACAACAACTTCCGTCAATTCCTGTGTATTTGGATTCAGCTTCACATCAATGGTTTGCGATGCGTTGGCATTGATATTGATTTCCTGCATTTCATAACCCATATAAGTGGCGGTAATCACATAATTGCCTTTTTCCAGCGATAATGTATAATTGCCTTCATTATCAGATGTTGAGCCAATTGTTGTACCCTTAATTAAAATCGAAGCGCCCGGAAGCATTTCGCCTGTTTGACTGTCGGTAATTTTTCCACGTACAGTTACCCTGTGATTCGTGTTTTGGGCGAATGTCATTTGACATGTGGAAAGAATGAAGAGAAAAAGAGAAACCTTTTTAATAATACTTTGTCTGTCTGTCATTTATATATATCCATTTTATCATTTCACATCAAAAAATTTTGCGCAAAAGTAGGCAGATAATGGCGATACGCTGTTGTCTGAACAGGATAAAAACTTGTCCTTTATTTCACTTTGCAAAATTATTTGCACCTTTGTACATAAATAAATATGGCAGCGCATGAAAAAGGCATTGATACTGAACGATATTATTACCCTCAACGGGGACATTGAGCATTTTGAAAACAGGTTTGCCGTCATTGATTTTTCCCAATCTTCAAAAAGTAAGGGAAAATACTTTCAAATGAATCAGCCTCTTGGGGGATGCTGTGTTTTCATGGTCACAAAAGGGGAAGTAAATGTTATCGTTGACAGTATCCCGTATTGCCTGAAGAAGAATATGATTCTGATGATTGAAGGGCAACGTGTTATCGACAGTTTTTATGCTTCGGAAGACTGTGAAGGATATTGTGTGATTTTTGATGACAATTATCTCGAAATGCTGGTACATGAGGAAAAGCCGCCAAGAGAACTGATGACGGAAGTATGGGTATGCCCTGTTGTTGAAATGAATCAGGATGATTTTATTATTATTCGTGATGCAATGAAACGGGTATTATTTAATCTCCGCCGTTCCGGTCATGCGTTTTTGTCGGGTATGCTGAAAAATGAGCTGAGAAGTCTTCATTATGAAATATGGAATCTCCTTTTTCAAAGAAAATCTGCCCAAAGCGATGCAAAAAGCCCGTATGAGAAGACGGCTATGCGATTCATCCAGTTACTGCATGATAATTTTCGGAAAGAACATGAAGTGACTTATTACGCTTCCGAACTTTGCGTGTCGCCGGTTTTCCTGACCCGCGCCATGAAAAAAGTAACCCGGAAAACAGCCGGACAGTGGATAAATGAAGTACTTGCGGCAGAATCCAGGATATTACTGCGCAAGCCGGGCAGTTCTATTAAGGAAATTGCATACGAATTGTGCTTTTCCGACCATGCGTCGTTCAGCAAGTTTTTCAAAAAGAATACGGGCATGTCACCGTCGAAATACAAGAAAATGCCGGTATAAAAGTCCGAAAGTTCATGCTGTTTCGCTGACACTGCAGAAAACAACCAGTCCACATTTTTCATCCGGACATTTGGCTACTTTGGGATAGAAACGGATTTGGACGGTTTTGTCTTCGCGGAAGTTGTTGCGTTGGTCGGCGGTCAGATCCCTGCCGCGAAACGTTTTTTGCACGTCGCCCGGCTCTCTGCTTTGTGTCTGGCTCTGCGTTTGATATTGTTTCTGCGAAAAGTCGGAAACTTTGGCAAAATACCGCCTGTCGGCATTATACTGAATGTTGCCGGAGTAAGCCTCGCCCCTGTTGTTTTTCATGTTGTCAAGATAAACGGCTTTGCCTTCGCTTAATTCCTTCTTTTGCTGTTCGTTCAGCGTTATGCCCTGATAGACTTCCGGTATTTTCACGCTG
>JAISCL010000127.1 GCA_031265585.1 Tannerella sp.
TCAGATAACCTATCAATTACCCGAATCCAAACACATCAAAACAAGACTGCTCAACATGGACGAACAACAAACAGAACTATACCAAATAATCCTGAAAATTTTTTAGGGTGTTGCAATGCGGAAAACAGGCGTTATATCCGTGCCGGCGGTAGCTATTTCTTTGATAAATTCAACGGCTTGAGCGTGGTTAATAGCCTCCAGGTGTTCCCTCATGCTTTTGCCGCCGATGATAACGCCTTCGCTCACTATCAATGCCGTTTCCTGTAAAGTCAGTGTATTGCCCTCTATCCGGTTGCTTTCTAATGTATATTCCATTTCAAGAGCGGAGCTGATTTTGTTCAATGCTTCATTGTGGAGTGGCCGGACTTGCTGCAAACGTGTCTTTAGCGTGTCTGCCTGCTGTAACAGTGTTTCTAATGATATTCATATTTCCATATTTTTAATCCGTTAAACCGTCTGTTTTTATTCTTCAATAGCTTTCAGTTCCTTTTCAAGAAATTTTTGATACTGCCTGTACATAAAATCGTGAAAAACGGTTATATTGTCGTTTGTTCGCGCTTTTTCCAATGTCTGAATGTAAGGGATCCGGCTGCTTTTGAAAACATAAAATACCGGCAATTCAACTGTTGCTAAAATATAGTTCATGAGTAACCGGCCTGTACGTCCGTTGCCGTCTGCAAATGGATGGATGCTTACAAAACGGTAATGCAGTTCAAACGCCAGTTCACACTTTTGGCTGAACGTTTGTACTTTGCCGATTTTGCTGTTTATTTCACTTACAAGCGTTTTCATTAGTGCAGGTACTTTGGCGCTGTCGGGGAAACGCCGCGCCCCGGCAAACACATTCAGCAGACGATATTCTCCGCGCGTGCTGTCAAACGTCCCTGATGAAGTGCTGTAAATACTGCCTGTGTTTTTCACTGCCAGCGCCCCGATTTGCCGTATGAGGGTTTCCGTGAGCGTTGCGTGTTCTTTTGCCTTGTTCAGCGTGAAAATAAGCGCTTTCTGGTGGTCAATTACCATTTGCTGCTCGGTAAAGGGCTTATTTTTGGCCGGCATATCCAAATCGAGTAAGTTATACACTTGCCCTTCTGTTAGCGTACTGCCCTCGATTGCCGTTGAATGATAGGTAAAGGCGTAGTAAGTAAGTTTCTGTAAATCTGCCTGTCCCTGCATTGCCGGCCTGTACCTGCTTACAAGTATTTCAAGTTTACTTATCCTGTTCATGTTTTTCGGCAAAGGTAACTCTTTTTTCCAAAAACAACCGAATACGGTCTGCATTTTGCGTGTGAACCGGTACAGCCCCGGATGCCTTCCGGCGTCAAATCGCAGGCAATGTACAAAAGCAGTATACTGTCAGGGGGTGAGTTTCTGCGAATCCTGAATATATTCCCGGATAAGTTTTGATCCGGCAGAAAAACAAACTATATTTGATGCCGTAAAAGCTGCTCTTAAAATATGAAAATAAGACATTTATTATATACGGTACTGTTTCTTTCCGCTTTATCTTCTGCGACGGCTCAGAAGGTGGGACTGGTATTGAGTGGCGGCGGCGCCCGGGGAGCCGCCCATATCGGTGTGATTAAAGCGCTGGAGGAAAATAATATTCCGATCGATTATGTGACCGGTACCTCTATAGGCGCCATTGTCGGAAGCCTCTATGCGATGGGCTATACGCCCGATGAGATGCTGGAACTGATGCTTTCGGACGAGTTCGGATACTGGCAGGCCGGGCGGGTTGAGTATGATTATATTTATTATTTTAAAAAACCGGAAGATACGCCCCAGTTTATGAACTTTTCACTGAACCTGAAAGATTCCACCCTGATTGGCGGCATATTACCGGGCAGTTTTATTAGTCCGGTACAGATGAATCAGGCGTTTATTGCGCTTTATGCCCCGTCTACCGCGAAAGCGGCGTGGAATTTTGACAACCTGTTTGTTCCTTTCCGCTGCATGGGCGCCGATGTTTACGGTAAAAGATCGATCACCTTCCGGAATGGCGATTTGGGGGATGCCGTACGTATTTCGATGACGCTTCCGTTCATTTTTAAACCGATATGGAAAGACGGTGTGCCTTTGTTTGACGGGGGGATTTATGATAATTTTCCGATTAAGGCAATGAAGGAGGACTTTGCTCCGGACTTTATTTTGGGTTCTGCCGTGCGTGGAGGAGGATTGAGACCATCGGAGAATCCCATGAGCCAGATCGAAACAATGATTATGCAAAAAACCGACTATGCGGTGCCTGAAGAAGACGGTATGCTGATCGAAATGCGTCTTCCCGACGTTTTCATTCTTAATTTCTATAAGGCGAAGGAGGTCATGCAGATCGGTTATGACCGGACAATGGCTGTCATTGATACGATCCGGGCGCGTGTGAACCGTGAAGTTCCCTTAGACGCGGTGATGGCCCGCCGCAGGGAGTATAAGGAAAGCCTGCCTCCCCTGAAGTTTAAAAATATATATGTTACGGGGGTTACGGATGAACAGCATCACTATATTACGGCACAGTTGCGGCGGAATATGGACGGCGAATTTACAATGGAAGAATTTCGCCGCGCTTATTTTAAAATGTTGACTTATTCGAAAATTAAGGAGATCATACCCTCTGCTATCTATAACTGGAAAAACAAAACATTTGACCTTTACCTGTCAGTCAGGATAAAGGATGAGATAAAGGTTTCCATTGGCGGGAATATATCTTCCCACCAGGCTAACCAGTTGTTTTTAGGGCTGGAGTACCAAAGTCTGGGGGAGATCTCGGCAGACTATAATGCAAATTTCCAGATGGGTAATTCGTTCAGTGGCGTTTCGCTTGACAGCCGTTTCTTTCCGTCGGCGCGTATGCCCGGATATATCGGGCTGGAACTTTCCTACAGCAATAAAAGTTATTCGGAAAGCCAGTCCCTATTTTATGAAGATGTGATGCCGGCGTTTATAAAGAAACGGGAGGGGTTTATGAGGTTTCGTTACGGTTTTCCTTTCCGGGAAAATTCAAAGATGGAGGTCTTTGCCGGATTGGGAATGCTTACGGATTTTTATTACCAAACATCCTCTTTTACAGGCCTTGATTTTGATGTAAGCAAGTACGGTTTATTTAATACCGGGTTTAGATTTGAGCGTAATTCGCTTAACTTCAGACAGTATCCGACGGTCGGACGGCGTCAGTTACTGATCGCGCAATATATAAACGGCAGGGAATCTTACAGGGCGGGTGAAAGGAAACAATTCAATTATTACCGGCATCATAAAGATTTCCGCGTAAAGGGGATGTGGCAGAATTTTCCAGCTATGAAGCGTCGGTTTAACCTGGGCCTGATGGGAGAGGCTGTGTATAGCAATAATCAATTCGGTGCAAACTATACTTCGTCGATTTTACACGCTTCTGCTTTTACGCCTACTCCTCACAGTAAAATATCATTTAACGAAGCATTCCGGGCAAACAGTTATATTGCAGGGGGTATTATACCCGTTTTAAAGTTAAATAATACATTTCATTTCCGTTTCGAGGCGTATGGATTTGTTCCCTTACGGGAGATACAAAAAGAGCCTTATACGATCGGTGACGGTCGGGTTACTTATTTCAGGGCACGGTACGGAGACTATTTCAAGAAATATGAATATATGGGAGAAGCGGCCTTTGTCCTTCAGTTGCCGTTCGTCTCCGTCAGCCTGTTTGCGAACGGCTACAGTTATCCGAAAAACAACTTCAATTTCGGATTGAATATCGGTTATCTTATTTTTGATTCGGGCTTTTTTGAGTAAACTTCCGTCGATTCGGGGCGGGAAAAGGCTACTATAACGCATTCTTCCCAGCCGCTTTTGCCTTCGTCCATGTAGATCTCTACAAGAGAGTGCGATACGCGGTCGTCAACTTCCTCTTCCAGTTTCATTCCACCCAGGTATAAATCATTGCATTTCCCGGATCCACTTCTGTTTTTTGAAGGTATTATTCGCCTTTTTCGAAGCGGATACTGTTCAGTTTCTTTCTCAGTTCCGCACTTGGGGTGAATACTTTACGGAACTTTGTGCTCGATGTCTTTTACCTTCATTTCTGTTCATGTCCCTGTTATTTTAAATTGTAAATAAACAATACGTGATTGCTATCATCTGTTAATTCGGCCAATACTTCTTTCAACCGACTTTCAAATGCTTTGTTTTTGAACGTTTTTCCCGCATACACATATTTTTCCTGATGCAATAACATGTGCGCTTCCCTCCAGGATATCAATTTATTGTCGATAATCCTATTAACAATCACATCTTCGTCATCAAACAGACTGTTCCTTGCCAGGCGGGGATATATGACTGTTTCATCTTTCAATTTGTTATAAAAACAGGTATATCTGTCATAATTCCCCCGTTGCATCGGTTTATTGGCTTCTGTCGTAACACTTACATCAAAAAATAAATATTTATCCGATTCGTTGATTGCGTTTATCCCGATTATGCGTCCACTTTCCGGATTATCCCTGAATACGTTTTCCACTTTGCCGGAACTGTAAACCACTTTTTTGTCTTTAAATTTCACTTCAAAGGCAGGGAATACGTCTCCGTCTTTAATCCGGTATATAATATCACATCCGGAGTAAATCAGGGACGCCTCATCCCCATTCACGGCATACACGGGGCCATTGATGCCCAAACTTAACGGTTCTTTATCAAAGGGTAGATATTTATTGAAATGAGAGATATTGTTTTTCAAAGAAAACAGCCTGAATTTTCCGGCATTCGAATTACTCCAATTGTTTACATAATAAATATTCCCGGAAAGTGTAAACAGATCGGTGCACCATATCTTATCAAAAATCCGTTCTTCCCTTATGTATTGCAGGGAAGATGTCCGGTATTCTATTTGTTTCCCGGATAAATGATCAATGACAAGAACCGAAGAATCCGTAACCGTCATATAAGATAAATGAGCATATTCACCGGGGCCCTGCCCTCTTGCATTTATTTTCCCCCAGTATTTACCATCCATTTCATATATATAAACAGACTGGGCCAGATTATCCATAATGAAGATCCGGTCATTTCGGATTTCTATTTTATCAATGGATGCAATCAAACTGTTGTCCGTTGTTTCCAAAGGTATTATTTGAAACGTACTGTCGGTGATAGCCCCAATATCGAAATTTTCAATACTTTTATCTATATCAAAGTATATTATTTTATCTGTGGAAAGATTCCCGTTTGGAGTTGTACATCCCCAAACAAGACTGTTTATTATTATAAGAAAAAATATACGACTGTTTATTTTAATCTTTAACCTCATAATGATATATTTTTATGTTGACAAATATTTTACAGACGGTCACAAAGTCTCGCAAAGATACAAAATTAAATATTATGGAACGTATGTAAACCGGAGCGTCCGGATGTTATGAGCGCCGTGTACGAAATAATAGCCGCCGGTATTGGAAGCCAGTACGGCGGCCCGTACGGTCAACGCCGTTCACTTCTATCCTGAAACTGCCGTCCGGATTGGGACTGGCCTGTTCAATCTCTACGCGGACAGGTGATTCATCAGGACAAAATCAATATCTCCGTCAGAATCGACGATGTCGGCAACGCAACAGTCAGCGCGACGGATGTCCACTATTTCGATGGCCGTCTGCTCGTCAACACCCCTGTTGCCGAACGCATCGCAGTCTATTCGCTTGACGGCAGGATGATCTATCAGGCGCAGAAGCAATCCGGCATCGCAGCATTCAACCTGTACAGCCTGCCCAAAGGCGTACTGATTGTCCGGAGCGACAGCGGCTGGGTGAAGAAAATAATCAGATAGACCGGAAACAGACTGTGCGCGGTAGAGACGCGATGCATCGCGTCTCTACAACAACAACGGTAACAAATTGTTCACGTCCCGCTGCCGCAAGGCGCCGAATGTGGACAATTCCTTTTCAATGGCGGGACTCTCAGCCGGATTACAAAACGTCTCCACGTCCAACTCCGACGGGGTTGTGAAGGTGTACCCCCGGACAGTTTTTGTTGATATGAATGTCCTGACGGGCAATTGAAGCGTGAAATTCGGAGGCATCCCGGCATCCGGCTACAGTGCACGGAACTATCCCGTGCAAAGTATAAATCGACGTTTTCATATCCTGCTGAATATATTTTTAACTGTTTTTTCGGGAGAAAATCCGGAAATTCCGTATATTTGCGCGAGTTTGTACCGGCCTCTTGAAACATGCCGGAGATTGCATTGAAGTAAACATTTTATAAATAGCATGAAAAAATTAATTCTATCATCAATCCTCGTCTGCGTCGGTGCCTGCACGGTCACCGGACAGACGCGCACTTCGTTTTTGCTTGAAAAAAACTGGAAGTTCTCGCGTACCGACAATTCAGGTGCAATAAACCCCGGTTTCAATGACGCCGAATGGCAATCGGTAACAGTCCCGCACGACTGGGCGATCTATGGGCCTTTCGACGGCAATGCCGACGTGCAAAATGTCGCCATCACGCAGGACGGGGAAACAACAGCCTCGCTTAAAGCCGGACGTACCGGCGGTTTGCCGTTCAT
>JAISCL010000239.1 GCA_031265585.1 Tannerella sp.
TTTTTTGGCAAGAATGAGAAGAAAATCGAAATGTTATTCTAAGAAGATGGAAATGTTGAAAATATCTGTACTTCTATTGATGCATCACAGAAATGGAACATTATCTATACTTAATTAGCAATACCAATTAAAGAAGTATTTTTTGATGGATATGAAAAGCAACCGCCAGTGCATGTTCGCTACATCCGATCGTATAAAGGTCAGTGGAGCAATTTGGACAAATTATCGCTCACGCCGGAACAACCCGTTCAAGTATGGCTGAAAGACTTGGAGATACCGGTTCTTTTATGCAAACCCGTCTTTACAAACAGGGACGGCTCAACGGGAGAGATGTATTTGGTAAGCAATAATTTGGAACTTTCAAAAGACACATTGGTGTGGAAAGAGGGAATGAACAATTGGCTGGCAGCAGGAACAATTCCGGAACTGTCAGGACTGTTTATAACAGTCGCTCAAACAGGTTGGAAAAAGTATCTGATGTGGGCAGCGATAGTGATTGGTGTGATTATAGTTTATTCTGCCATAGTAGGAGATGATAAAGGAAGTACTGTCGAAAGAACTTATATCTATGAAGACCTTGCAGCATCTATATATACTCTTGTATTGAATGAAGATAACACAGCCGTTCTCACTGAGGATGGGAAATATCGAAAAGCATCATACAAAGGAAGTTGGGAGCGTTTAAGATTAAAAATAAACAATGCTCCTATTATTGCGATTCGTTATTCCAATGGCGGTAGTCAATACATCAGAGAGGATTACATCTATGAAACATTTGATGCTATGGAAGCAAAAGATGACAAGTATGGTTTCAAAATAACAAGGCAGTAGCGTTTTCTTCTTCTTTGATTTTAAATTCTAACCGAAATTCAATTAAAAGATTTTTTAAAGCATGGGGACAATTTATTTCCATGCTTTTGTGATTTTATAAAACTTACCGTTTTGCATGGCTCAGTTTTACATAGAGGTACAATATTTTCGTAAATCTGCGGCACTCGTACAGGCGGTTATTCATCTATGCCTGAAAAAAATGAGGAGGTGTTCTCTAAAATGTCCGGCACAAATAATTTTGCGTCCCGTACGGTTTCTTGCCATTTCTTTTTACCTTTATGCATTGGCAATCGGGGCAATGGTTATTGAGCCTGTCAAAATATGGAGTGTAATTTTTATTTGCATTTACAAAAATACAAATTAATTACCTGATTACCAAATCTTTACAGTAGCATACTTTTTACATCATCATCCAATATGAATACAGAAAAACTTTTCACTCTCGCAACTTGCTTATTTCTAGCAATAAGCACAGCGTTTGCAGAAAACGCAACATTAGTCAGCACTGATGGCATAATCCGTAACCGCAGTAATGTGCAAATCGGCAGGATTGAATCCAGTGGCATTGTCCGAGACCGAAGTAATGCGCAAATCGGAAAGATAGGCTCCGATGGCGTAATCCGCGATCGCAACAATGCACAAATCGGTTCGGCCAAAGGAATAAAGCGGGAATGGGCAGCAGCCGTGTTTTTCTTTTTTTTGATTTACAATAAAAAACAACGGATCTGATTTTAGACTGCGCGCGGCCTGAATTTGTGCATTGCACACAACAATTGACAATGGCTCTCTAACAGATTGTATGGATAAAAGGGAGAGATACGGGGTGTCTGTTTGCATTTGTGGAGGTAAAAATAATAATCGCTGAATTGCTGCTTTCTTATTAATACCGTCAACAATCAAATATATCTTATTATATTTGTGGCGAAAAAAGAGAAACGAAATGAATAGAATATGCAAAATTTTTGGGATTCAATATCCGGTTGTACAGGGAGGAATGGTATGGTGCAGCGGCTGGCGGCTGGCTTCGGCCGTGAGTAACGCCGGCGGACTGGGATTGCTCGGAGCAGGCTCCATGCACCCCGGAACTTTACTCGAACATATACGCAAATGCCGTGCGGCTACGGATCAGCCGTTCGGGGTCAATATTCCGCTGATGTACCCCGAAATTGAACAGATCATGGATATCATTGTTTCGGAACAGGTTAAAATCGTTTTCACATCCGCCGGAAATCCAAAAGCATGGACAGGATTTCTTAAAAATCACGGGGTGAAAGTAGCCCATGTCGTAAGCAGTTCCAGGTTTGCCGCAAAAAGCGAAGACGCCGGAGTGGATGCTATTGTTGCCGAAGGGTTTGAGGCGGGAGGTCATAATGGCCGCGAGGAAACGACAACACTGTGCCTCATCCCTGCCGTAAGGCGTGTCACCACGCTTCCGCTATTGGCGGCAGGCGGTATCGGGACGGGCGAAGCCATGCTTGCCGCCGAAGTTTTAGGCGCGGACGGCGTACAGATCGGAACGCGCTTTGCCCTGACAAAGGAAAGTTCCGCGCACGAGGACTTCAAACAGTACTGTCTGAATCTTGAAGAGGGCGACACCCGGCTTTTATTGAAAAAACTTTCCCCTACCCGGCTTGTCAAAGGCGATTTCATGACTGCCGTTGAAGCCGTCGAAAGCCGTGGCGCCTCCGCTGAAGAACTGCGCGCTCTGCTGGGCAAAAGCCGCGCCAAAAAAGGTGTCTTTGAAGGCGACCTGAACGAGGGGCTATTGGAGATAGGGCAAATAGCATCGCTTTTTCACCGTTCCGAAACGGTGGACGAAGTAATGACCGGCCTCATCGAATCCTATAAAAAAGCGCGTTCACGCCTCTTATAAAAAAACAGGGTCGTCCGGTAATTCCCGGATAACCCTGAACAACTTCACGATACAAGACAAAAGTCCCCAAAGGGATGGTATGATAGATGTATATTTTATTACTTTTGCGCTGAAATTTATTTGTTATGGAAACAGGGAAACGTAAAAGGTTACCTTACGGTAACTCGAATTTTGAAAGTATAAGAACCGAGGATTATGTCTATATCGACAAAACCCGGTATATAGAACTGTTGGAGAAAGAAGGAAATAAAAACCTTTTCTTCACACGACCACGCAAATTCGGTAAAAGTCTGTTCTTCTCAATGCTGTCTAATTATTATGACATCAATCAGGCGGACAGGTTCGAACAACTGTTCGGCGACCTGTATATAGGAAAACATCCGACGCCAAAGCATAACAGTTATATGATCCTGAATCTTGATTTTTCGGGACTGGACACTTCGGATGAGGAATCCTTCAATGTTTCCCTTTCCGGAAAGGTGCAGGATTATGTCCGTGATTTTTTAATCTATTACCGGGAGTTGCTGCTCGAAAAGGATTTTTATAAATGCATAGA
>JAISCL010000140.1 GCA_031265585.1 Tannerella sp.
ATCCGCAAAATTACTCCATTTTTGGCTTGCGTCACCCATTTCGGTGACGCAAATTATATAATTTATTGATAATCAATGTTTATATTTTGAAGACGGGAGAAGGTGTCGAAGTCAGGAGGATGATGTCTTGTAAATTTATGCCGCGCGCAGTTATAGATAGTCCATGCTTTTCAGTGTGGCGGTTAATGCCAGGATGATACCGTAACGGCGCCTATGGTGCGGAAGGGTTTTATCTGTCCGGCGCTTCCCTTTACCATTTTTATGAGGCCGGTTATGGAAAGGATGCCTGTAATTGCCAGCAGGATGCGGTTTATCACCATTAGAAGGTTTCCTTTACAAAGCGTTTAAATGCGGCTGCATCTTCCTGCTGGTTGATGGGCAGGATATAGGCGTCTTCCAGCGTGGTGGGTGTATAGGGGGGAACGGTAACACGCAGTTCTCCCTTTAATAATTTGCCGGACTTGATTTTGAGATCGCCCTGAAAGCCGAATTTCGCGGAAGTGACGTCCTCCTTTGTCAGGCTGACGGCATCTCCTGCTTCGTCTACATCCGAGTTGACGGGAATGACGATCAGTTCTTTCAGCGCCTCCGAAAAACCGATGACATAACTGCTGGATTTTTGTCCGAAAAATCCGCTTTTAATGTAATAACCGTAAGCGACGGTATAAGGTGCGGCGTCTCGGATTTGCTCCCCCAACGCCCGGATAATGAGTTTTCGTGTACCTTTTGGCTTTTTTCTTCACGGGGTTCAAACATGAAGTCTTTCTTTAAATTTTAATACCAGTATAGATTGTCTCTGAAAATATAAAACAGAATACTGCAAAAGATGCAGAGAATCCCCGTTATCAGAACGAGCGCCCGGCGTATGCCGGGGGAATAGTTTCTTACGGAACGGCGGCTGGGGTACAGCCATTTCCAGTTAAACGCAAACCCGAGTATAAACAGGCAACCGCCCAGAAACAGAACAGTGCAGGGTATTGCAGGTCCCGGCACTGTCCAAAATTCCCATATTTTGCCGGAGAAAGAACCCATCTATTTTCTCCTCCTATTTAGCGAACCGGTTTTGGAAAAATTCGGTGAACGGGAAAAACTCATCCATGCAGGATACCGGGATCATCAGGGCGCCCAACTGACCATGTGCGGCCGCCACGATGATTTGAAAGTCTAACGGAGCATCGCTGAACGCGGGGTGCGAGATGCGGAAGTTGCCTGTATTTATCTCATACACGGCTTTTGTACATTCGCTTCTTTTACATATCGCCGGTTCATCCACCGTCCCGAGATCGTCTGTGGTCGGGATTATTACAATTTCCGGATCATCGCCGTCCTTATAGCCGATGATGTAATTGTAATACGTCCGTACTTCTTTCATCAGTTTTTTGGTCGTAACCATGTTCGAGCCGGCCAAAACCGTGTAATCCTTACCGCTCTGCACTTTCGAATCGAAGATATTCCGGATTTCTTCTTTTTTTTCTTCGTTTTTTTCAGCGGCTTTTCCACTCAATTTGCCGGTAACGGCTTCACCGATAATCCCGGAAAGTTTGTTAAATAGACCCATTTTTAATTCCTCCTGAATGTTTGTTTTTTTAACGCCGTAAAAGTAGATGAAAAACCCGGGTTTTCCAAATGCTGCCGGGGAAATGTGTGTTTATGAGTAAAATTTTTCGAGGTGTTTTATTTCGGGGCTGAAAAGTTCTTGTGTTTTTTTCGGTGTTTTTTCGAAGAAGGCAAGCGCTATCTTTTTGGCCGTTATTTTTTTCCAGGAGCCGATGATTTCGCCGTTCAGCGTGATGATTGGGGAGAACAGGCCGTTTTTCGTGATTACTTTGCCGTAATGAGTGTTGCGGATGGTTTCGGAAGTACCGCAGATGATTTCGGAGCGGTCTTTATAACTGACGACAAACTCGTCGAACGAAGGGAGCAGTAGCGCTGAAGGGTCATTGGCCGGAGGGGTTTGGATGTCGTTTTTCATCCGGAAGATGCGTCCGTTGACCGTCTCGCAGATAAAATCGCTTTGGATTGCATCAATGGCCTGCCTGCATTCCGTGAGCGACAGTCCCGACCACCAGGCGAAATCGTGCACCGTTGCCGGCCCGTGGCTTGTGAAGTATTTCCGGGCCAGGCGTTCCAGGGCTTCGTCTTTTTGGAGTGTCTGTTTGCGGGGCGCCCATTCATCCCGTAAGGTAAAAGTCTGTTTGCTTCCCTGTATCCGGCCGTTGCAGAGGATGCCTTCCATTTCCGCACGGGAGATAATCAGGTTCAGCAGGGGTGTATCTGCCGTGATTTTTTCATTCTGCAGGAAGTTGCCTATTTCCGGTTTGGTCAGGTGTTTACCTCCCGCCAGGGCTTTTTCCAGGACGGGAATGGCGCGGGTGATGAGCGCTTCGTCCAGGCCGAGCATCCGGCAGTAAGAGATGTAGACCGGTTTCAGGCGCGGATTGGAGAGGTCGAACATCCAGTGGAGATCTTCGGCCGTCACAAAATGCCAGGTAGGGCGCAGGATGTGGGTGCGGATGATCTTTCCGGTATTCAGCGCATCTTCCACCTCTTTCAGGGTCGCTGTTCCGAGCCGCGTCCCGATGGCCCATTTCGCTGCGTCCGGCGCCTGTGCCTGCATGGCGCCCATCCACGCGACGATCGCGTCCGGCGTTTTCAGCGGATGGCCGGAGAGTAACTGGTTATGCAGGCGCAGGCGGCGCAGTTCGGAAGTGTTCATCGGATGATCAAATTGGATTATTTTGCGCAAATGTAGTTCAAATTTTCCGGAATACATGAGGTCGGTCGGATGTAATTTGCAAATAAGTTTCCGGTTATACTTCGCACGGCGCGGTTTAGTGCATTGCTTTTTGTTTTTCCAGGCGCCGTGTTCGTGGAAGGTGATGGAGGTGTTTCCTGGACGCTCATTGTTACGATAAGTCAGTTTGTTTAACATCCAAAACATAAAATCCGCAGTTGCGAGGCCATTACGCTACGCACGCGGTCTTCCTTTAGCCGTTCGAACAAACTGTCGATATGCACAAGACGATTCAGGATGATGTTTTGGATGGGCTTGGGTTACTAATTCGGTGCGCGCTGCTCATGCGGGGCGCACTGCGTAGAGACGCGATGCATCGCGTCTCTACAGGTCGAGAATGTGCGGTTATTTTTTAATGGTCGCGAGGCAAATTTTTATCCTCAGCACCCTAAATTTCAGGGTCGAAATAAAGAGATTGCCATACGGCAGGCGCGCAGATTTCACTTAAAAGGCCGTTTATCCGCAGGCGACCGACCGGTTTGCCCCCGGTCAACGATCATTTTTCCGGTCGGATGCACGAATTTTGAAAGTATTTGAATAATTATTTAACGTATGGCTACCTGAAAACCGTTTATTTTGCGAAATATTTTCCCAACGATACCTGATTAAAGCATGAAGTATACAAAAATGGTTTATTGGATAATGATCTATTGCATCCTGTTTTCAGCGCTGCAGTATGTTTACCGTTATCATTTTTATTATATTGAGCAGTTGCAGTTATTCCGGTTTGGCTGGCAATATGCCTCCGATACGATTCTCCAGCCGGGAGGACTATCGCTATACGTGGCCCGTTTTCTTGTCCAGTTTTACGCATTGCCCGCGGCTGGAGCGCTTGTGACCGCATTTTTACTGATGTCTGCAAGCATGCTCGTACACCGCCTGACGGAAAAATGCCATCCCCCGCGAATCGGTTTCCTGCTATGCCTTTTACCGGCCTGCTTTCTTTTTTTTCTGCACACGGACATGAATTACAACATACAGGGAACCGTTGCATACCTGATCATGCTCGTAATGATAAACGGATATGTCAGGATAAACGCTTTCGGGAAAAGGCTTGCAGCCGGCCTGATCCTGGTGCCGGTGCTTTTCCTGCTCGCCGGGGCGACGGTCTCATTATTTGCCCTGTTTGTCACAGTTTGGGAATTTATCCATACGGATTCCCGCCGGTACCTTACCCTGATTTTGCCGGCAGAGGCCGTTCTTATTGGACTGACGGCGCTGTACCTGAACCGGGAGGGAGAATTGAGGGCGATCCTCATGCCCGATGCCTATTACGAACGGCTCCTTGAAAACAGCATCGTTTACTACGCATGGCTTGCGCTTCCCGTTTCGTATCTTGCCAGCTTTTTATTCGGGAAATACAAATCCCCGGCAACGCCGAAACCGAAACCGGTGCCGTCGTCTTTCAAGAGGGAAGCGGTAATGACTGCCCTGTTACTGTTTCCCTTTCTCTTAACGGTCGCATGGACGGTTAAAAACGATAAGCGCCTCATATTAAAAACCGTCGAACAGGATTACTACCTGCGCAACTGCTGGTGGGACAAAATTATTGAAACATTCCCTCCGGAAAGATACAGTCTGCAGATGATGAATGTCATGAATCATGCGCTGGCGCAAAAGAATTTGCTGGGAGAACGTTTATTCGATTATAACCCGCAGGGAGCCCGAAGCATCCTGGCCGAATGGGATGACACGCATGTCAATGCCATCGCCCTGAGCGACATTTACTACCATATCGGGGATGTTGCCGTTGCGCAGAAGCTGGCATTCGAAGGCGCGGTCTCCTCGTTGAATGACGGAAATGTACGCCTGTTGCAGCGGCTTATTGAAACAAATATAATCTTCCGGGAATATCCGGTTGCCGAAAAATACATCCGGTTGCTGGAGCAAACGCTTTTATACCGGGAAAAGGCGCAGTATTACCGTACATTCCTGTATAATGATGCAGCCGTCGGGAATGACCCGGCGCTGGGGAGCAAAAGAAAAGCGCTCATTAAAAATAATGTATATGCCGCTCCGAGCAACAGAACCAGAACCTTCGAGCGGTTAGCGGAAAATCATGCGGAAAATCCGCTTCCCATGCAATACTTGCTGGCCGTCTGCTTGGCAGACAAAGACCTGAAAACGTTTCGCGCCCTGCTTGATAAACATTTCAGGACCGCGGCGCTGCCTGCCCTGTCAACCGGCCATCAGGAAGCCGTGATCGCTTTGGAACAGGACAACCCCGGCTTCTGGATCAAAAATGGGGTAAGCACAGGCGTCGAAAAAAAATTCAGGGCCTTCGACGCCGACATGATACAAAACCGCCGGCTTCCCGATTTTAAGGAAAAGATGCAACGATCCCACGGAAATACATACTGGTACTACCTGCTGTTTAACGACATAAAAACAACCCGATCAGCTGCGGCCGGCGATGTATATAGCAATGACAGCTATTCCTGTGCCTCTATTTTAGTGGGGGGGGGGGGGGGTAGAATATCCTTATAATGAATATGTTACAGATATATTTCCGGACTATGCGGACGTCACTGTCCCGGTCAATATTTCCCCGCTTAACTTCTCAGTAAAGGCGGGGCGGAAAGCAACAGCTGTTTTCAGTGCGGATGATTTTTCATTTCCGGTTTCGTCGGATAAAAAAGGCCGGTTTACAATACCTCCTTCAAAGTGGAAAAAACTGCTCGGCGCGGCAAAAGGAAAACACATAGAGGTCGCTGTCACAACACAAAAGGACGGCAAAAAGAGTGTATACAAAAACTTCCGTATCCATGTTGCGGAAGAACCTGTCGATTCCCACATTGCATACCGCCTGATTGAACCCGGCTATGCGATATGGAACAGGATGGGCATTTACCGGCGCAATCTGGAGACATACGCGGAAAGCGTCGTCTATGAAAATAAAATGTCCGGTTATAACTGTGTAAACTGCCACTCTTTCTGTGAACGGAATCCGGACAGGATGCTTTTTCATCTCCGCAGCGGACATGCAGGTATGGTGTTGATTGATGGCGATAAAATTGATTTCCTGCAGACAAAAACAGACCGGACCATTTCACCGTTAGTCTACCCGGCATGGCATCCTTCCGGACGGTTCATTGCATTTTCCGTAAACAGCACAACACAGAATCTGCACCCTACTCAAAGGGTAGAGGTATTCGACAGAGCCTCGGACGTAGTCGTCTACGACATCGAAGAACAAACCGTTTTAACCGCCCCGCCGATTTTTTCAAAAAGCAACTTTGAAACATTCCCCGCATTCTCCGCCGACGGCAAAACGCTTTACTACTGCAGCGGAACAGCATGCCTCATGCCCGATTCCATCCAAAGCCTCCGGTACAGCCTGTGCAGCATCTCCTTCGATCCCGAATCAAAAACATTCGGCCACACGGTCGACACTTTATACAGTGCCGCAGAAACCGGCCAAAGCGTTTCCTTTCCCCGCGTTTCGCCCGACGGCAACTATCTGATGTGTACGCTCTCCTCCTGCGGCACATTCCCGATATGGCACAAAGACGCAGACCTGTACCTGATTGACCTGAAAAAAGGGGAAGGGAAACCGTTAGACACGGTAAACAGCGATTATGCCGATTCTTATCATTCCTGGTCGTCCAACAGCCGCTGGGTCGTTTTCAGCAGCAGACGCCTGGACGGTTTGTATACCCGGCCGTTTTTTGTTTACATCAATGAAAAGGGAGAAGCGGCAAAGCCTTTCCTGCTCCCGCAGAAAAACGCGGATGCTTACTACACGGAGCTGATGAAATCATACAATATCCCGGAATTTGTAACGGGAGAAATAAAAAACAGATCGCGCGCCATCAGCAGAAAAGCGCAGGATGTAAACGGCGCGCAACAGGTCGGATTCAAATTGAAACAGTGAGATTTTAACAGAGTATAAACAAAAAAAAGCGAACGCCTATGGGGAAAAAAAGTATGAAATTTCAAAAACAATTATCAATCGAGAAACTAACAGTTTTTTTTAATTCAAATTATTTTAAAATTATGATGAAACAGAAGTATGATTATTCAAACGGAAAATACTGGAAAATTCCGTTATTGATGCTTGCTTTTTCACTGTTAGCCGGGACGCACGGAGCAATTCATGCAGGCGGCGCAACAGGTGAAGCAACGGCAGAGTCCGGCGACTTATCGTCGGGCACAACAATTGTCCAGCAACAGAAGATCACCGTAAAAGGGGTCGTGCGCGACGAATCCGGCGAGCCGGTCGTCGGAGCGAATGTTGTTGAAAAAGGAACCACAAACGGAACGACAACCGACGCGGATGGTAATTTCACGATTTCGGCTGCAGACGGGGCGACCCTCGAAATTTCCTACATCGGCTACGTCCGTCAGGATGTGACGGTAAAGGGAAGCTCGCTAACCGTAACATTGCGGGAAGACACCCAAACGCTCGACGAAGTCGTCATAACAGGCTTCGGACTGTCGCAAAGGAAAGCAACGCTGACGGGCGCGATCTCCGCCATCGGTGCAACCGACATCAGCCGTTCGATATCGTCTACGGCGTCAGGCGCGCTGGTCGGCAAGATGGCCGGCGTCAATTCCCGCCAGGCCGACGGGCGGCCGGGTGCATCGACCAGCATCCAGATCCGCAACATGGGTACGCCGTTATACGTTATCGACGGTGTGATTTCGGACGAAGGACAGTTCAATAACATCGACTTCAACGACATTGAGTCGGTCTCCATCCTGAAAGACGCCTCCGCAGCCATTTACGGTGTGCGTGCCGCTAACGGCGTTGCGGTGATCACCACGAAAAAAGGAAAACTGAACTCCAAAAATACGGTCACGCTGAACACCTACTACGGATGGCAGAGCATGAGTTCATGGGCGAAACCGGCCGATGCGACTACGTACATCACAAAGTATATCCAGTCGGAAACCGTACAGGGCAGGACGGACTATACCTACTCGAAAACGGACTATGAAAAATGGAAACAGGGAACCGAAAAAGGCTACGTCCCGTTCGACTGGCTCGACTTTATCATTAACACCACGCCGCAGTGGTATGCCAATGTCAATATTTCGGGCGGTTCGGACAAGACAAACTATTACGTTTCGGTCGGACACATCAACCAGGACGCCATGATTGTCAACTACGGCGGATTCCGGCGCACCAACGTGCAGATGAACATCGAATCGCGCATAAACAATCGCCTGAAAATCGGCGCCACCATGAACGGACGCATAGAGACGCGCGTCAATCCGGGCGTCCCTGAAGTGGACGACTACTGGATGCCGCGATTCGGTATCTATCGCAACCTGCCGACCCGCCGGCCTTATGCCAACGACAATCCCGATTATCCGACACTGACGTCTTCCAATGCGGCAACGAATTTCGCCTGGCTGAATTACGAACTGTCGGGAAAATACCAGCAGGACTGGCGCGTGGGACAGTTGCAGGCCAATGCCGAATATGAGATTTTCGACGGGCTGAAGGCCAAGGCGATGGCCAGCTACTATTTTGCATATCAACACATGGACAACCAGGAATATACGTACAAACTGTACGGATACGACGAGGCAACGGATACATATCCTGTCATTTTCGAGAACCAAAACCCGTGGCGCGAACGGACGACGGAATATGTGGAAGAAATGATGTCGAATATCCAGTTGTCGTACGACAAAAAATTCGGCGATCACAGCGTAGCCGCCTTTGTCGGTTTCGAAGCGACGAAGCGCGACAATCCGAGTACATGGGTACATGCCTATCCGACGGCCAATTCGCTCCACCTGATTGATTACCAGATTATGGACACGTATGACGATTACGGCCTTCGCACGCAGGCGCGCCTGGGATGGCTCGGACGCATCAACTACGATTATGCCAACAAATACCTGCTGGAAGCATCTGCCCGCTACGACGGCTCGTACAAGTTCCCGCCCGGACACCGCTGGGGCTTTTTCCCTTCCGCTTCGGTCGGCTGGAGAATCTCCGAAGAAAATTTCTGGCAGGAAAGCAAGCTGCCCGGCATATTCAACGATTTTAAAATACGCGGCTCGTACGGACTGGTAGGAGACGACAACGTAAGCGGATACAGCGACTTCGACTACCTGTCGGGATACACGTACAAGCAGGGCGGTTCCGTCATCGACGGGAAATACGTTCTTGGAACACAGCCGCGCGGTCTGGCCGTCACAACGCTCTCGTGGCTGAAAGCCACTATCCTTGACGTGGGTCTGGACGTCGCCTTCCTGAACAATCGCCTCACCGGACAGTTCGATTTCTTCCGCCGCCGGCGCGACGGCATTCCCGCTTCGCGCTACGACGTGCTGCTGCCCTCCGAAATAGGGTTCTCGCTCCCGAACGAAAACCTGAACTCCGACGTACACATGGGATACGATTTTGGCATCAAATGGACGGACCATGTCAAGGATTTGCAGTATTACGTGGGCGGCAACGTGACGTATGCCCGTTTCTTCGACTGGGAACAGTACAAGCCGCGTTACAGCAATTCATGGGATGAATACCGCAATTCCATCTGGCACCGGTATGGATACGTGAACTGGGGACTGGAAGCCATCGGACAGTTCCAGAGCTGGGAAGAAATCGCTTCCTATCCGGTCGATAATGACCGGCAGGGAAACAAAACCCTGCGTCCGGGCGACATCAAGTACAGGGATGTGAACGGCGACAAGGTCATCAACGGTCTGGACGAACGACCGGTCGGCTATCGCCAGGATTCTACGCCTACCCTGAACTTCGCACTGAATTTCGGAGCGACATGGCGGGGATTCGACCTGGCCATCGACCTGACGGGCGGCGGAATGAGTTCGTGGTATCAGGACTGGGAACAGCGCAATCCCTTCCACGACGGCGGAAACAATCCGCAGTACTATATGGAAGATACATGGAACCTGTCCGACATCTGGGATGCCAACAGCGCGCTGATACCCGGCAAGTATCCCATGCTGCTCATCGGTAACAGTTCACACAGCAACTACTGGAACAGCACGTTCTGGAAACACAACGTAAGATACTTGAAACTGCGCAACCTGGAACTGGGATATAACATTCCCGCCGCGGCGCTTTCGAAAACCGGAATCAGCGGCACGAGAATCTATTTGTCGGGCGTAAACGTCCTGACCTTTACCAATGTAAAAGGCATCGACCCCGAAATAACGGAAGCAAACGGATTAGCATATCCCACGACACGCATAATCAATTTAGGTATAACTATTAAATTTTGAATGGTATGAAAAAGAAGCATTTTTTATCAATTATAATGGCCTGTCTGATGTCGCTGACCGGATGCAGCGGATTTCTGGATACGCAGCCGGATACGATTATGTCGGACGACCAGATTTTCGGCGACGCCGTCATGATTCAGTCGGTACTGGCTAACTTTTACGGCCGCGTGGAGTGGGGACAGCGGATTACCGATTCGGGGCCTTACACCTACATCGACGAGGCAGCCTTCTGCAATGGCGGCCCCGACCATCGCTCAACGTTCGAAGACGACCGGTGGCGCGTCTATGATTATACGCTCATCAGGAATATCAACCAGTTCCTGAAAGGCGTCAGGGAAACGCAGGCGCTGACTGCCGACGAACAAAAGCGGATTGAAGGCGAAGCGCGGTTCCTGCGCGCCTGGACGTATTTCAATACGTGCCGCGGACTGGGCGGCATGCCGAATGTGGGGGATGAAGTATTCGAGTACTCGTCCAGGATGGATATCGCAACGCTGCAGAAGCCGCGCGAGACGGAAGCTGCCATGTATGACTACATCATCAGCGAATGTAAGGCTGTCGCCGACATGCTGCCGACCGACAGGCAAACTAACAGCGCCCGTGCCAACCGGTGGACAGCCAAAATGCTCGAAGCCCGCGCCGCCGTTTATGCCGGCTCGATTGCCAACTACAACAACAAAATGGCAAATCCGGTACGGACATCGGGCGGCGAAGCGGGCATCCCGGCCGACCGCGCGCAGGGATATTACACCACGGCGCTGGCTGCAGCGCAGGAAGTCATCGGCAGCGGCGTCTATGCGCTCAAACAGAGCGATGACCCGAACGACCCGGTGAAGCTGGCGCGCAACTTCTACGAAGCGGTAACCGTGAAAGGTAACAACACGGAAGTCATCTGGGCGCGCGACTACGTAAGCCCCGACAACCTGCACGGCTTCACCAACACCAACGCTCCCAAATCACATGCCGAGGATATCGACAATAGCTACCTGGGTGTCGTACTGAACCTGGTCGAAGACTATGAACCGGTGAATACGCCGACTCCCGGACAGGGTGCCAAAATTGAGACGACCGAAAACGGGGGGTATAAGTTCTACGAAACGGCCGATGCGCCCTTCAAAGACCGCGATCCGCGCCTTTGGGGAACCGTCATCTATCCGGGAGCGGAATTTAAGAGTGTTGAAGTTGTACTCCAGACGGGACAGCTGAACAGGGACGGCAACGGGTGGAAAACCACAACCGGCGACCTGGATACGCGCGATGCGCAGGGCAATCTGATTACATCCGCCAACGGGCCGAAGGAATCGAACGAACAGTATATCAACAAAACGGGCTTCTACGTGCGCAAGTTTATGGATGAAACGCCGGGTAACGGCACGCGCGGTCACGGCTCGGACGTATGGTTTGTCCGTTTCCGCCTGGCCGAGACGTACCTGATCGCTGCCGAAGCATCGTATGAACTGGACAACGGGCGCGCGGCCGAATTTATCAATGCCGTACGCACCCGCGCCGGCGTGCAGCCGCTGACCACGGTCTCGTTCGAGCAGATTGTACACGAATACCGGGTGGAACTGGCGTTTGAAGATCACCGTTACTGGGATTTGAAACGCTGGCGGCTGGCCGACAGGGTCTGGAACGGCGACAATAACGATCCGCAGGCGCGGCATCGCAGGCTGTGGCCTTACCGCGTAGTAGCTCCGGGCGACCCGAACAACGGGAAATGGGTATTCGAGGAAGAGTTCCTTTTCATGTCGCCCAACGCCCGATATTTCCAGATGAGGAATTACTATAACTTCCTCGACCTGGGATGGATTAACAATAATCCCAAGTTAGTTAGGAATCCATATCAATAATTAAAATGATAATGACAATGAAAAGTATATTCAAATATTCTGCTGTAATAATACTATTGCTGACGCTGGCAGCTTGTGGAAAAGACAATTACGACGCTCCGGAATCCATCCTGACGGGGAAAATGGTCTATAACGGGACATCCATACAGGTACGTGGAACGGGTGAAGCCGTTCAGTTGCAACTCTACCAGCGGGGCTGGCAAAAAAGCGACCCAATCAGCGTTTTCGTCACGCAGGACGGTTCTTTCACCGCCAAACTGTTTGACGGCACTTACTACCTGGTGACGCGCGACAACAATGGCCCGTGGGTCAATACGCGCGACACGATGCAAATAGAACTGAGGGGAACGGCTAGCGTGGACGTAAATGTAACGCCTTATTTCACGATTTCCGGCGAAAACATTACGCTCTCCGGCAATACGCTGAACGCGTCGTTTACAGTCAACCGGGTTGTATCCGACGCTAAACTGGAGAAGGTTTACCTGGTGCTGAGCAAAACGCAGTTCGCCGACGAAGTAAACAACATCTTCCGCAGTGATATAACCGATAATGTGGCAGCAGGCGCCGGCAACGTATCAGCCGACCTGAGCGGCAACAACGATGTAGCCAACGCCAAAACCCTGTACGGACGCATCGGCATAAAAACCGAAGGCACCGAACAGGCCGTCTGGTCACCAGTTGTAAAACTGAAATAAATTTATCTGCGAGTCCACTCCGAAAAGTTTTTTTTTTGGAAATATCCCCCTCACAAAACTTGTGAGGGGGATAAAATAGTCAAACCGGGGTTCTCGGAGGGACTCATTATTCTTATTTATCCATTTAAAACGTATACTGCTGGTGCGATAATTTATTAAACGATTTAACATTAAAATAATTCGAGTTCTTTGACTTTTAGATTGAATTGACGTCGTTCTGTGAGAAGTTCGCGGATTGGAGTTTTGTCGAAA
>JAISCL010000278.1 GCA_031265585.1 Tannerella sp.
TTTTGACAATCAGTACGGGAAGCTGGAGCTGTCGCTTTCGTCGCAGTATAACCGGATCGGGGAGGTGTCTTATGAGTTTATTCCGGTTACTAAGGTGTTGTACCGGGAGAGGGTTTGGATGCCTTTTGTTTTTGCTTCTTACGGATCGCCGGGGTTTATTGGGGCCGGAGGCGGGGTGTTTTATAATTCGTGGGGGGTTAGCTTGCAGTATTTGACGGATTTCAAGGGGAACGGGTTTGGAATCGGGGTTTACAGGGCGTTTTGACGGGTTTGAATATGTTGAATTTTCTATTTTTATTTGTTTTTTGCGTCCTGCCCGGGAGGGTGGGGCGGTTTTTTGATGATAATCCGGAATTGCTGTGAAGTTTGTGCCGGATGCTTTTTATTTCTTCCCGGTGAAATACGGGTGGTTCTGCAACCGTTTGGCGTTGTCTTCAGCTGCTACCTTGATGTACTTTAATGTCTGATCCAATTTGGAGTGTCCCAATATGTCCTGGATGAATTTTACGTCAATGCCGGCAAGGTACATGTTGCTGGCTCCGGAACGCCTGCAGGTGTGGGAGGTGATAAATTCATACTTCTTTCCGGTTATGTTTTCACGGATGCCTCCGCGCGTTTTGGTTAGCAGTACACCGTCGCTGATGCCGGCCAGGCGGCCTATTGTTTTTATATGCTTATTGTGTTTCTGTTCGCTGATTTTACCGGGCAGGATGTTGTTTCTGCGCTTCATGATCTCCCGCAGCCGGTAATGTATGGGAATATATACCTTTTTATCCTTTTTGGCTGTCCATATTGACACGATGTCCTCGTTGAAGTTAAGGACGTCTATCCGGGAATAATCGGAGTGTCTGAGGGCCGTATAACAGCCTATCAGGAAGCGGTCGCGTTCTTCGCCGAGGGCAATGACGGCATTTTTCAGGTTGTTTTTTTTCTTTGCGAATCCGTTTTTCAGCAGGAGTTCCTCCGTGATTTCGAGACTGTATATACGCTCGATTTCTTCCGTATTGAGGTATATGGCGTCGACATCTTCTTTTTCCGACTTGAAGTCTTCGTCCTTATGCCCGGAAAAGCCGTGTATTTTCTTTTTACTCGACTTGTTCATGAATGTGGAAATGTTCTTAAAAATACCCCCGATATAGTTTTTTGTGTAATGGTATTCCATATCACTTTTTGCCGACTTTTTATAGGTGCTGTTTAAAAGCCACTTTTTGAATTTATTGTAAAAATCCATATCAATATCGGCAAAGCGCAGTTTTGTATGATACGTCTTTTCGTATTCCAGCAGTTTGTTGATTGTGGTTTGATAGCCGGTTTTGGTTCTTTGTTTCCGGTTGGCTTCATTCATAAGATCTATTGCGAAGTTTACAAGGTATTGCTGCCCGTCGGTAACGCCGCCGGCCTCGGAATTTATATCCTTTCGCCGCTTTTTCAGGTCGGCTCTTATCTGTGATTCGGTGGGCGTAACCAGTCCGTAGGAATCGACGATGCCAATTATGATCTTTTCTATTTCATCTAAATTTCTGTTGATGTGCGGGCCTTCCGGGTATTCCCTTACCAGTTTGCACCTGCCTTTGTTTTCGTTCCAGAATTTTGTTAATACCGATTCGCCGACGGATACGCGATATTCCTGGCCGCGATGGTAAATAAAGGCTCTTATGGATGTCTTTTCTTTCTTCCTGTCGAAGGGTACAAATGTAATGTTCATTTTGCAGTGAATTTTGCAGGGTTTTATTATAATATAATCGATTTTTGTTTTGCAAAAATACAACTTCGAGAATAAAAAACCATGCAAAACACCCTGGAATTAGGTATTTTGCAAAATAAATATTCAATATGTATAAAATGATTGTACTCGAAGGGGGATTTGAACCCCCACAGCCGTAATGGCCAAGGGATTTTAAGTCCCTCGTGTCTACCGATTCCACCATTCGAGCCTGTGTTAAATGTTGTGAGCGGAAGACGGGACTCGAACCCGCGACCCTAACCTTGGCAAGGTTATGCTCTACCAACTGAGCTACTTTCGCAAAATTATTTGAAATATCCGGATCACTTTCCGGATGGATCACGGCTGCAAAGATAATGAAAAAAATAAAACCGGAAAATGATTATGCACTTTTTTTGAAAAGGCTGGTAATTTTAATTGATTGCGGATTTTAATAGTTTCTGACAATCAGTGTGCTGCCGTTTAATGTCGTGTTGTAACGACGCAGTCCGTATGTTGAAACCCCTTCCTGCCGGATGCCTGTACCCGTTACGCCGACTTCATATTTTGATCCGCATTTCGGACAAGTGGCAAATCTTACATCTTCATCCATTTCAATAACTATATTTGCCTGTGCTTCGTATGGACATGCACGGTCAAAAGCTACATATTCATTATTCATCGTATGTACAACCAGTACTCCGCCATAGCCTCTTCTTTCATTCTGTGTATGATTAATATTCCTATCCGTGTATTCCTTATATGAAAGAATGGCTTTCAGTTCTTTATCTTTAAACGTGAGATCTAAAATCAGATTGACAGGGAGTAATGGAATACGGTTATCATACTCATCGGTACATGCAAGATGAGATAGAAGCAAGCAGCAAATGATTGATATACGCTTCATGAGAATTGTTTAGGATAAAAACGGATCGTGCAGACGGATATTGTCCGGTTTGTTTATTTTAAGAATTACAGGCTGGCTTATGATTTCAAAAGCTTTTGTTCCGCTTCGTTTACTTTGTTGAAGTTAAATTCGCTGATTATTTGTTGTTTTAATGCTATTATTTCATCATTGCACAGGTTCCCGATACTGCCTTCGTGTGTGTGGCGGATGTTTTTATCGGGTGTAAACCTGCCGGCTTTAATGTCCAGTCCTACCTGTTTATATGCGTCACGGAACGGTACGCCTTCGGATACAAGACGGTTTACTTCTTCCACACTGAATATCGGTGCATATTTTTCGTCGTCCAGAACGTGTTCGTTTACTTTGATTTCGTTCATCATGCGTGCTGTCATGACCAGGCAATCTTTCAATTCGTCGAACGACGGGAGGAACAGTTCTTTTATAAGCTGAAGATCGCGGAAATATCCTGACGGCAGATTATTGCATATCAGTGTGATCTGTTGAGGTAAACCCTGGATTTTATTACATTTGGCCCGTGTCAGTTCAAATACATCCGGATTTTTCTTATGGGGCATGATGCTTGAACCGGTTGTGTATGCGTCCGGTAATTTGATAAACCCGAAATTCTGGCTATTGAACATACAGGCGTCAAATGCAAGCTTTGAGAGGGTGGCTGCTACGCCTGCCAGGGCAAATGCGACGGTACGCTCCATTTTTCCCCGGCCCATCTGTGCATACACTACATTATAGTTCATGGAGTCAAAGCCGAGAAGATCTGTCGTCATTTTGCGGTTTAACGGAAAGGAGGAGCCGTAACCGGCAGCCGAACCCAGCGGATTACGGTTGCATATTCTGTATGCGGCCTGCAACAGCTGCAAATCGTCGATAAGGCTTTCCGCGTATGCGCCGAACCATAATCCGAATGAGGATGGCATCGCGATCTGCAGGTGTGTATATCCGGGGAGTAACAGATCCTGATAACGGTTACTTTGCCCGATTAATACATCGAATAAATCCGACAGATGAGAAACTGATTCCTGTATCCGGGCGCGCGTGAAAAGCTTCAGGTCAAGCAGTACCTGGTCGTTGCGCGAACGTCCGCTATGGATTTTTTTACCCGTATCGCCCAGTGTGCGTGTAAGCAGTAACTCTACCTGGGAATGTACGTCCTCGACTCCTTCTTCAATAACAAAGCGTCCTCCGTCCGCCTGCCGGTATATTTTAATTAATTCTTCCAGCAGAGGCTGCAGTTCCTTTTTTTCAAGCAATCCTACCGATTCCAGCATTTTAATATGGGCCATAGAACCGAGCACATCATATTTTGCCAGATAAAGATCCATCTCGCGGTCTTTTCCAACGGTGAAGCGTTCTATGTCCTTATCAATCTGCGTATCCTTTTCCCAAAGTTTCTGTGCCATAAATACTTAATCATTTATTTCAATAGACGGCGTATTACCCTTTTATTCATAAGGAAGACAGGCCACGATTTCCGATATTTTATTGATCGCTTCCTGCAGCGGTTTTGATACCATCGGTTTAAGGAACGGATTCAGATCCGCACGAACCGTCATTTTCAACCGGGTGTCCTTTTCCGCAACCTGTTTCAGCTGTATCCACATCAATAACGGAATCGGGGAATTTGTTGTTGAGAACTTGATGGTCTTGTTCGGTTCTCGTTCTACAATTCGGAACATCACCGAGCCTACGGGATCAACTGTAAAGCTACAGGTGTCACGGTCGAATGTAAAGTCTTTGATTTTATCCCGGGGAATACGGTCTTTTATGCGTTCCAGGTTAGACATATCGGATAACATTTCAAAAATTTTGTCACCGTTATGCGGTATTGTCTTCACTTCGCTTGTAAAATCTGCCATATATAAAATTTTATTTATCCGAGTCCCAGTTTTCCGGGTCTTTACGCCATTCCTGCAGGATCGCCACGTCTTCTTCCGTAATGTAGTTGGTACGTACGGCTTCTTCAATGACTGCATTGTAATTGGAGAGTGTGATGAGCGGTACTTTCGCATCTTTAAATCGCTTTTCCGAAATGGAGAATCCATGGGTGAAAATAGCCACCATGCCGACCACGTCGCATCCGAAATTACGAACTGCATTCACGGCTTTGAGGCTACTGCCTCCGGTAGAAACCAGATCCTCAATAATGACCACTTTGGAGTCCGGTTTCAATTCTCCTTCAATCAGGTTTTCCAGTCCGTGATCCTTGGGCGCCGAACGTATATAAACGAACGGTAATCCCAACAGGTCGGCCACTAATGCACCCTGGGCAATGGCTCCTGTCGCGACGCCGGCAATCGCTGTAGCATCCGGATAATTTTCACATATTACGCGGGCAAGTTCGATTTTAATCGTACTTCGGATGGAAGGATATGACAGGGTTTTCCTGTTATCACAATAAATCGGGGATTTCCAGCCGGAAGCCCATGTGAACGGGTTAGCCGGCTGTAATTTGATAGCTTTGATCTGTAGTAGCTTTTCTGCAATAATTCGTTCTAATGTTTCCATAGTTGTCTCTAAATTTTGAGAGGCAAAAGTAGCGAAATAAAATGAGAAAAGAACATTTTTTTTCCGACTTCGTTCCGAATTTTTGATGGAGGACAGATCTGTTATATCTAAAAACGTTTATTATTAGCCGGTAAATGGAGTTGCCGGAGATGTTCAAGCAGTACAAAAATAATCTTTTCATTTTATTCAATGTAAACCTGGTTGATTCGCTACCCTGACGGTTGTTTTTTCACCGTTTATTCCCTCATTTGGAGAGGGTGCTTTCATCGGGACATGAAAGGCGCTTTCAATTGGACATGAAAGGTGCTTTCAATTAGGCATGAAAGGCGCCTTCACAGAAACCCCCGTGGAAAGACGCACGGCCTTATGCAGAAAGTATGGGATAAAATCAACATTATCACACAAAAAGCATAAAAAAGGGAGGCTTTGCGTGCCTGTCCGGAAATAAAAATGAATCAATTCATTTTGCAATTCACGCAGCGTGGACTATATTTGCAAACTATTAGTCATTCAAAAATTATTAAGTATGAGACGTATGCTTTCTGTATTTGCAACGGTGTGTTGCTTGTTTTATTCCTGTAAGCAGGCGAAGGATATTGCGCCTTCAGCAGATTTTGCGCCCTATATATCTGCGTATACGGGAGGTATGGTGTATTCGGGTTCAACGGTTGTGATTGAACTGACGCAGGAGCAGCCGGAAGATATCCGGCAAAAGGCCACGGACGAAAAGTTATTTTCATTTTCTCCCGCCATGAAAGGAACGGCGCACTGGCTGAACGGCAAAATGATTGAGTTTGTTCCGGAAGAAGGCGAAATGAAGTCCGGCACCCTGTATAATGCTTCGTTTGCTTTAGGAAAAGTAGTAGAGGTAGAAAAGAAATTCTCCCGGTTTGATTTTTCTTTCCGCGTGGAAGATCACACGTTTAAGGCTACGACCAAACCGGTCGAGATCCAGCTGGACAACACGGTTACGGTTCGCGGCGAACTGACCTTCAGCGATGCGATGAAGCCGGATGAGGTGAAGAAGATGCTTTCCGCCAGACTCGGAAGCAATAAAGTGGACGTAACGGTAGAAGGGCAGGATCACACGTCTGTGTTTCAGTTTGCGGTCAGCGGCATCAACCGTACCGGCGAGAATCAGCAGTTAATCATATCGGTAGAGGGGTCGCCCGTGAAAATCGACCGCAGGGAGTCCCTGTCCGTAAACATACCTGCCAAAGATAAATTCCAGCTGTTCGAGCATGAGATTGTCAGTTCACCGGAATACGGATTGCGCCTTACGTTCTCGGACCTGGTATCGGAATCGCAGGATCTGAAGGGACTGATTACATTAAATAATGTATCCGGTTACACCGTACAGGTACGGGCCAACCAGGTAATGGTCTATTTTACGCGCACGGCAAAGATGACCGAGCTTCAGTTTACGGTTGACCAGGGATTGAAAAACCGGCTGGGGGATGCGCTTGGCGAAACGAAAGACCTGACCGTTTCACTGGAAATGCTCAAGCCGCAGGTGGAACTGCTGGCGACGGGAGCGATCATGCCGGATGCGGGCAGTCTGATCCTTCCTTTCCGTGCGGTAGCGCTCCATGCAGTGGATCTGAAGATCATCCGCATATTCGAGAGCAACGTGCTGATGTTTCTCCAGGACAACCGGCTTTCACAATATGCTTCGAACCAGATGCGCCGTGCAGGACGCCTTGTGCACAGGCAGACGCTGCGCCTCAATACCGATCCGACAAAAGACGTATCCCTGTGGGAGAATTATTCCATCGACCTGACCGGCCTTATCAGGCAGCAGCCCGGGGCCATTTACCGTGTGGAACTGTCTTTTAAAAGAGCATATGCCTCGTATGAATGTGAAAACGAAGAGGAACGCGAGGAGGCGCTTCGCGGCGCTACGGATCTTACCCGAATGCAGGCAGCGGAAAATAACAGTATAAGCGAAGAAGACGAAAGATACTGGGACGCTCCCAATGCCTACTATTACGACAGCTATGACATGTATATAGACTGGGATTACTACGAGTGGTCGGAAGCGGAAGATCCGTGCAAGTATACATATTACATGCAGACTCAGCGCAAGGCGATCACAAACGTGCTGGCCTCCAATCTCGGATTGCTGGCAAAGAGCAATGCCGGCCACACGGTATGGGCTGCCGTAACGAATCTGCTGGATACAAAACCGGTGCCGGGAGCAAAGGTAACGGCATACAATTACCAGTTACAGCCCATCGGTTCGGGCTTTACCGACGGAAACGGCTTTGCCGTCCTGTCACTTGGGAAGAAACCGTTCATACTGGTAGCCGAATCCGGGGAACAGAAAGCTTACCTGCGAATGGTCGACGGCGAAGATAACATGCTGAGCCGTTTTGACGTCGGAGGGGTGGAACTCGAAAAAGGCCTGAAGGGATATATATACGGGGAGCGCGGCGTATGGCGTCCCGGCGACACGCTGCATGTCGCGTTCATGATGGAAGACCGTGAAAAGAAAATCCCGGAGAATCATCCGGTTTCGCTCGAAATATTCAATCCGCAGGGGCAGTTCTACAAAAAAATGATCTCCTCTTCCGGAGCCAACGGTCTCTATACATTTGACATACCTACCAAAGCGGACGACCCGACAGGGTTATGGAACGGCTATGTAAAAGTCGGAGGCGCCACGTTCCACAAAGGGTTACGGATCGAAACGATCAAGCCGAACCGCTTGAAGATCAACCTGGATCTGCCGGATCTGATCGATGCATCCAGGAAAACGGTGCCGATCGGGATCCATTCGCAGTGGCTGACCGGCGCGACGGCGCGTAACCTGGAAGCAAAGATGGAGCTGACGCTTAGCAGGGTATCCACCCAGTTCAAAGGGTACGAAAAGTATGTCTTCAACAATCCGGCCACCCGCTTTTCAGCCAGTCAGACGAATCTGTTCGACGGGAAACTGAACGAGACGGGCGATGTCAGGTTCGATATGAAAGTGCCTTCGGCGGAGAATGCGCCGGGCATGCTCCGGGCGACCGTGACCTGCCGCGTATTCGAGCCGGGGGGCGATGCAAGCATCTATTCGCAGGCGACGCCTTTCTCTCCCTATGCCTCGTATGTGGGGATAAACTTCAACCGGGAAAACGACCGGCAGTACCTCTTCACCGACGAAGATCACGTCTTTGACATCGTCACCCTGACTCCCGAAGGGAAGCCCGTCAGCCGCAGCGACATTGAATATAAAGTATACCGCATCGGCTGGAGCTGGTGGTGGGAGCATACGGACGAATCGTTCGATTCCTACCTGAACAATTCCAACTACACCCCGGTTTATTCGGGAAAACTCAACACGGTAAACGGGAAAGGGCAGATCAAATTCCGCATCAATTACCCGGAATGGGGGCGTTACCTGGTCTTCGTGAAAGATGCATCCGGCGGACACGCCACCGGGGGAGCCGTGCTGGTGGACTGGCCCTCCTGGCGCGGACGCTCCAACAAGCAGGATCCCAACGGCATCAAGATGCTTGCCTTCTCCCTGGACAGGGAATCTTACGAAACGGGCGAGGAAGCCGTTGTCACGATCCCGGCCACCGCAGCGGAAGGGCGCGCGCTGGTAGCCCTCGAAAACGGTACGGAGGTGCTTCGGCGCGAGTGGGTCACCCTGACGGCGGGAGAAGATACAAAGTACACATTCGGGATAACGGAAAAAATGACCCCGAACATCTACGTCCACATCTCCCTGCTGCAGCCTCACGCCGCTGCGGGAGACCTGCCGATCCGCATGTACGGCGTAATGCCCGTATTCGCAACGAACAGGGAGTCCGTGCTGACGCCGGTCATTGCAATGACGGACGTGCTGAAGCCGGAAACGGAATTTGATGTGAATATCCGGGAAAAGAGCGGAAAGCCCATGACCTATACGCTGGCCATCGTCGACGACGGACTGCTTGACCTCACGAACTTCAAGACCCCCGACCCGTGGAGCGAATTTTATGCCCGTGAAGCGCTGGGCGTCCGGACATGGGACCTGTTTGATGACGTGATGGGCGCCTACGCCGGCAAATACGGTTCGCTCTTCACCGTCGGGGGAGATGCCGACCTGACGAACTCACCCGCCAAGGCAAACCGCTTCAAGCCGGTTGTACGCTATGTCGGCCCCGTCATCCTCGGCGCGGGAGAGGAGAAGAAGCACACCCTGCGCCTGCCGCCGTACGTCGGGTCTGTCCGTGTCATGGTCGTTGCCGGGCAGAACGGAGCCTACGGGAAGGCGGACAAAACCGTCCCCGTACGCACGCCCCTGATGCTGCTGTCCTCTCTGCCCCGCGTACTCAGCACGGGAGAAACGGTACTGCTGCCGGTCAACGTCTTTGCAATGGAAGATCAGGTAAAGAACGTAACCGTAAAAGTCGAAACAGCCGGCAAGTTGCAGGCCTCCGAAGGAAACAGCCGCTCCGTCACCTTCGCGGCTCCGGGAGATGAAATCGTCTACTTCCCGATGAAAACCGGCACGGAAACCGGCATAGAGACCGTCACAGTCACGGCAACCGGTGGCGGGCACACCTCCAAAGAAACGATAGAGATTGAGGTGCGCAATCCCAACCCGCCTCACCTGACCTTCAAAAGCAGGGTGCTCGAAAAGGGAGAATCCGTTGAATTTGACTACGAACTGGATGCCGTCTACGAAGGAAACTGGGTGAAAGCCGAAATGTCCCGCATCCCGGCGGTAGACATCAGCCGCCGCTTCGATTACCTGTACGACTACAACCATTACTGCACGGAACAGCTGACCTCGTGCGCCTTCCCCCAGCTCTTTATTTCCGATTTCAAAGAGCTTGACGGAAAGGAAACCGAACGCACGAAAAAGAATGTGACCGAAGCAATCGGCCACCTCTACAAGAGGCAGCTCTCAAACGGCGGATTCATGTACTGGGAAGGCCAGGGATCGGCCAGTGACTGGATCTCCTCCTACGCCGGCAGTTTCCTGATACTGGCCAAAGAACGGGGATACAGCGTCAACGGCAGCGTCATCAGCAAATGGATTTCCTACCAGCGGGAGGTCGCCCGGAGCTGGCGCAGCGAAGTGTATGTGGACAGGCGCTATTCATACCACCAGTCGGATCTGTTGCAGGCTTACCGCCTCTACTCCCTCGCGCTGGCGGGAGCGCCGGAGATGGGAGCGATGAACCGCCTGAAAGAACTGAAAGACCTGTCGCAGCAGGCGCGCTGGAGACTGGCCGCCGCCTACGCCCTCTGTGGAAAAACGGATGCCGCTGGCGAACTTGTATTCAATGCCGTGACGGCGGTTGTGCCCTACTCTTCCAATAACCAGACTTACGGCTCTTCCGAACGCGACGAGGCAATGATCCTGGAAGCGCTTGTCCTGATGGACAGGAATCAGGATGCCTTCAAGCAGGCGCAGAAAGTCTCCGAAAACTTATCCCGCGAACGCTATTTCTCGACCCAAAGCACTGCGTACGCCATGATTGCAATGGGACAGTTCGCGTCAAAAATGTCCGGGGAACTGCATTTTGACTGGTCTGTCAACGGAAAAGCGCAAAAGAAGGTAGAGACAAAGAAAGCGATCTTCCAGACCGTACTGCCTTCCAGTCCGTCCGCCGGCAAAGTGAGTGTCCGGCATACGGGTTCCGGCCTGCTGTATTTCAGCCTCTCAACCAGGACGCGTCCCGTCACGGACCGCCTGCCGGCCGTGGCCGAAAACCTGAAGATTGATGTTTCTTATACGAACCTGAAAGGCGACCCGATCAATGTGAATCACCTGATGCAGGGAACGGATTTCTACGCCGTCGTAAAAGTTTCCAACATAAGCGGCCGCAACGATTATTCCGACATTGCACTGACCCACATCATACCTTCGGGATGGGAAATCTTCAACGAACGCATGATAGCGGCCGATACGCCGGGAAATGAACATGTCTTCAACTACCAGGACATACGGGATGACTGCGTAATGACCTATTTCGACCTGCCGGCAAACCGGTATAAGGAAATAAAAATACGCCTGCAAGCCTCCTACGTGGGAGAGTTCGTATTCCCCGCCATCCTTTGTGAGGCCATGTACGACGCCTCCGCCCGCGCCCGTACCACCGCAGGCCGTGTCTCCGTAACGAAATGACGCAGATTCACGGCTTGCGGGTGCATTCTTCAAGGCCCACCCGGCGGGAAGCGCCGTCCGGCCGAAAGAATCGCTGGAGGATGATCCGCTGGACGGTAGCTTTTTTGCTCGTCCTTTACCTGTTTTGCCTGCCGCGCAAGCTGTTTGACGTGCCCTACGCCACCGTTGTGACCGACCGGCACGGCGAGCTGCTCGGCGCCCGCATTGCAGCCGACGGCCAGTGGCGCTTCCCCCCGTGCGATACGGTGCCCGAAAAGTTCGGGCGCTGTATCACGGCGTTCGAAGACCGTCACTTTTACCGTCACTTCGGCATCAATCCCCTGGCCATCGCCCGCGCCTGCAAACAGAACCTGCAGGCGCGGCGGATCGTCAGCGGAGGCAGTACGCTGACCATGCAGACGATCCGGCTCTCGCGTGGCCAGCGGCGTACGGTCGGCGAAAAACTGATCGAAGCCATCCTGGCCACACGCCTGGAAAGCCGGTATTCCAAGCCGGAAATACTCGCCCTCTACGCCTCGCACGCCCCCTTCGGCGGCAACGTGGTAGGCCTCGACGCCGCCGCATGGCGGTATTTCGGACATGCACCGGATCAGCTCTCCTGGGCGGAAGCGGCGACGCTGGCCGTCCTGCCGAACGCGCCCGCCATGATCCACCCCGCCAAAAACCGTCCGGCGCTGCTCGAAAAGCGGAATCGCCTGCTGCAATATCTTTATGACAGCGGGGATATCGACGAAATAGCATACGACCTGGCCACCAGCGAGCCGCTGCCCACGGAGCCGGCGCCCCTGCCCCGCGCCGCGCCTCACCTCGTCACCCGCTTCGCCGCCGGTAACCCCGGAAAGCGCATCACCTCCTCCGTCGACAAAAATATACAGCTGCAGGTGGAGTCGATCCTCGACCGGTGGCATCTGACATTCGTACGCAGCGACATCCGCAACATGGCGGCGATCATCATCGACGTCCATACAAACGAAGCGCTTGCCTACTGCGGGAATGTGCAGTTTGAAGACAACGCATCGTCCGGACAGGTGGATGTGATCCGCGCCCCGCGCAGTTCGGGAAGCATCCTGAAGCCGTTCCTCTACTGTATCGCCCTGCAGGACGGACAGATCCTGCCCCATACGCTCCTGCCCGACATACCGATTAACATCAACGGCTTCGTGCCGCAAAACTTCAACATGCAGTACGACGGCGCCATACCCGCCTCCGCTGCAATCGCGCGCTCGCTGAACATCCCGTCCGTCCACCTGCTGAGGGCTTACAGCGTGCCCAAATTCTATGACTTCCTCAAACGTGCAGGCCTTACGACCCTGACCCGTCCCCCCGCGCATTACGGCCTGTCCCTCATCCTGGGAGGCGCCGAAGCAACCCTCTGGGACGTGTCGTTCATGTACGCCGACATGGCGCGTTCGCTGCAGAACATGCCGCGCACAAAAGGACGCCTCCTGCCGGAAGATAAAAACCCGGAACTCCTGCCGCCCGTCTTTTCTCCCGGCGCGGTATGGCAGGTCTTCGATGCGATCAAGGAAGTATACCGCCCGGAAGAAATCGACCGCCGTTACATCCCGTCCGTGCAGCGGATTGCATGGAAAACGGGCACAAGCTACGGCTTCCGCGACGCCTGGGCCGTCGGCGCCACCAGCCGCTACGTCGTAGGCGTATGGATCGGCAATGCAAGCGGCGAAGGAAAGCCCGGACTCGTCGGGGGACGCACCGCCGCACCCGTAATGTTCGACATCTTCAATATGCTGCCTGCCTCCCCCTGGTTCAGCCGTCCGGAAGGAGCCTTCGTGGAAACCTCCGTCTGCCGCCGGTCGGGACACCTGAAAAGCCGTTTCTGTGACGACGCCGCGCCCGCGCTGATCCTCCCTGGCGGCCTGCGGACAACCGCCTGCCCCTATCACACCCCCGTCAGCCTGACTCCCGACGGCCGGCACCGCGTGTACGAAAACTGCACGGAAGCCGGCCAGCCGGTCATCCGTCAAAACCGCTTCGTCCTGCCCCCCGTCTGGGAATGGTATTACAGGCAGCATCATCCCGAATACACGACCCTCCCCCCCTTCCTGCCCGGTTGCGGCGAAGACACGCACTCCCCCATGGCCTTCATCTACCCCCAGGCAGGAAACATCCGTGTCCACCTGCCCAGGCAGTTAGACGGCAGCGCCGGCGAAATAACCTTCGAATTAGCCCACAGCAACAGCAGCGCCACCGTCTTCTGGCACATAGACACCGACTACCTCGGCGCCACCCGCGACTTCCACAAATACACCTTCCGTCCCCCATCCGGTAAGCACCGCATCACAGTAGTAGACACCGAAGGCAACACCCTCTCCCTCAACATCACGGTAGAATAAATCCCGTAGAGAATGACATGTCGGCAGCAATCATGGCCACGGCGGTCGAAAATCCCTGACGGAATTTAGTCGTTTCTACAGGTTTTGTAACTATTACTTGTGACAAAAGTAAATTATACCCGAAATTTTTATTCTATAATTTATCTCAAAGTCAAACAACTGAATATTTGCATTCAATAGCTGAAGCATCCACATCTGCGTATCCATCTCTAAAACCAAGTGATATAGAGGCACTATACATTCTTCTTCCCACTCTTTCTGAACAACGTATCATAGCTTCCGTTCTCAGCAGTTTGGATGATAAAATAGACTTGTTGCACCGCCAAAACATCACCTTGGAAAAAATGGCGGAAACGCTGTTCAGGCAGTGGTTTGTGGAGGAGGTGAAGGAAGAATGGGAAATGGAAAGTATTTTAGATTTTGCGAAGCATCATAAAATAGCAATTCAACCACAGCAAAATCCATCAACAATATTTTACCATTATAGCATTCCAGCTTTTGATAACAATAAAAATCCTGTAGTAGAATTAGGGAAATCTATTCAAAGTACTAAATATGCTATTCCTGAAAATTGTATTTTATTTTCTAAGTTAAATCCTCATAAAGATAAACGAATTTGGTTGTTACAAGATGAGGTGAAAGAAAGTTCAATTTGTTCAACAGAATTTCAGATTGTATTGCCTAAAAAGAAGGAATATCTATTTTTTCTACATGGTTGGCTGTCTTTAAAGGAAAACTATAATGAAATAGCCTCAGGTGTAGGAGGAACAAGTGAGAGCCATCAAAGAATTGATCCTGCCTCAATTTTTGATTTTCAATGTCCTAAGCCGGATGAAAAGTATATTTTGAAATATAATGAATTGGTTTCGCCAATGTATCTCAAAATACAAATAAACCAAACTCAGATTCGCACTCTCACGCAATTACGTGGCTTGCTATTGCCGAAACTGATGAGTGGAGAAGTAAGATACAACAACTTAAAAATAAAAAATCATGAATGACCTGTCTGAGAAGTATAGACTTCAAGTTAAAAAATATCTTGAGTTAGAGAATGTAAGTATATTAACGGGTGCGGGAACAAGTTTTCATTTAGGTGCTCCTGTTATACGCACTATTCCGCAAAAATTAAAAGACCTATGCAAAGACGAAATATCTACCTATTTCGAAGTGGATGCAGATCCTTCGTACGAAGATTTATTTAATTGCTTACAAGCGGATCGATACATAAAAGAAAAAAAGGGTGTGTGTGTATGCGATATCAATAAATCTATAGCCAAAATGCAAAAATGGTTGTTTGAGAATTGTAATACTCAAAAAACAGAAATTCATAATTTGCATAAAGAAAATGCTAAGTTGATCAGGAATCGTTATCATTACCATGAAATGCTTATTAAAAAATTATTACAACGTCCAAACAATTTAAAGAGAGCAAATCTATTTACAACAAATTACGATATGGCATTCGATTATGCACTGGACAATCTCGGAGTTCATTATATCAATGGATTCATGGGGGTGCATAATCGGTGTTTTAGACCTGAAGTCTATGATTATGATCTTTATTATCCGGGTAATAGTGTTACAGGTAAAGTACACAGGGCTGAAAAGGTTCTGAGATATTTTAAAATTCATGGGTCTCTTTCATGGCTTTCCACTGAACCGTCAGTATCCAATACCTATGGAATAAAGGAAATTCCGTTAAATGATGAATTTCAACCTGATGAAAACAAAGAGATAATGATTTATCCATGTGTTAGTAAAAAATCTTTCACATTGGATTTACCATATTCAGAATTATTTCGTCAATTTTCGCAGACAATTAATCAACCTCAATCGGTTTTGATTTGTATAGGTTATTCATTTTACGACGAACATATAAACGACATTATCAAACAGGCGTTATCCATTCCGTCATTCACATTAATAATTGCTAATTATTCATCAACAATAGATAAAGAGTCCGAAATTGAAAAATTAAAAGCACTTGGTGATAAGCGAATTATTATCTTGAAACAGCAGAATACAGAGATCTCAACTTTTATTGGTTTTGTGGAGAATGTAATGCCTGACTTATATGAAGAAGAAGAAAACGAATTCATTGTAGAAACTGTGCGAAAATTATATTCACAAGGACCTACAATAACTGCAAATATGGAGGACTCAGGCAATGAACCACAATAAAATAATCGGAAGAGTTTTGTCAGTTGATAATTTTCGGGTTTTCATAAAAATTGAAGACAATTTGAAGGGTGCTTATAAGAGTGGCATAAATGATATCTATGAGATTGCACGCATAAATTCATATTTAATAATTCCTGTGGGTTCAGATAGAGTTGTCACCTTAATAACTCGTGTAACGATGAAAGAGGAGATGGAATTTGACAAAAATATAACAAGCATTTCTCTTCCCACCTCTGCACGATATATATCGGCGACAATGCTCGGAACAATTACAAAGCAAGGAGATGGAGAAAAGTTTATTCAGGGAGTTTATAATTTTCCAACATTAGACAATCCTGTTTGGTATGTGACCGAAAAAGATTTGAGACATATATTTGATGATAAACAAGATATAAACCATATAAAATTTGATAGAGATTTTTATTTGCCAATTGGAACTTCACCTGCATTTTCGAATTATAAAGTAAAGATTTGTCCAGATCAATTTTTCGTGAAACATGCGGCTATTTTGGGAAATACGGGTTCCGGTAAGTCTTGCACGTTCACATCTATCGTTCGTAATTTATTCAGATATGATTACAACGGAAGTAAACTTGAGAACACCCATATTGTAATTTTTGATACAAATGGTGAGTATAGAGATGCCTTTTTTCCCGAAAAAAGCAACTTTGAGAAATTGGATGGAAATACACAGCAAGAATTGAGTCTGATTAATGCATATTATTACGGAGGTAACGAACAAGTTAAAGTTCCATATTGGCTTATGAACTGGGTAGATTTCAGAGAATTATTGAGGCCGAGTGATGGAACGCAAGCACCTGTATTAAACAGAGCAATTGGACTGGCAAAAAATGAACAAGAAAGCTTAGCACAAGCCATTTTACCGAATAATTTGAAAGTAGATATTGAAGGGATTCTCAATTGCAGCACGGAAGACTTAAAGAAAAGAACTTGGGATGCTGGAAAAACATGGGGATGGAAGCAAGGGAATGAAGTTGAAAATATAGGCTCCGCAATAAAAAAATATAATACTAGTCTTGGAGATGCAATTATTGAATTGTCAAATCAAACAAATTTTAACAATGCTTTTTTGCAACAACCAATCAGAGAAAAAATCAACAGTCTTTTGGTATCGCTGAATGATGAATACATTCAAAAACAAATTACAAGCGAACAAAACATTGACTTGCCTATTTGGTTTAACTATCAAGAACTTTGTTCGAGATTTATAGATGCTGCAATCGCTCAAGAAGGAACAGGCAATAACAGAATCGCAGAATTTGTTTCAACTTTGCGTTTACGAATGAATAGTTTTTTGAATGATAAACGAATGGCTATCCCACTAATGCTCAAAGATAATAAAGAGGAAAATAGAAATATCCTTTCTCAATTTATCGCATTCTTATTGGGTGATTTTAATCGGTTTTTCAAAGCAGAAACATCAGGGCATTTTATAAATGAGTATAACAAACAAATTCCAGTAATAGATGCAAAGAAAACTCACCAAGTTACAATAATTGATGTTTCGCAACTTCCATTTGAAGTTTTGGAAACAGTTACTGCACTTTTGGGTAGAATAATTTTAGAATTTGTTTCTTATTTTATGCCTGAAAACAGAGGTAAATATCCAATTGTGATTGTTCTTGAAGAAGCACAAAATTATATTGCAGAAAAGAACGATTCGGTTGCAAAAACTGTTTTTGAACGAATTGCAAGAGAAGGGCGTAAGTATGGCATATCACTTATAACCTGAGTTCGGGATAAGAAAAGCCAAAAAAGAGGGGTAAGTATCAAATATTTTTGTTATTTTTGAAGGTGAATATCAACTAAATAACAAAATAATATGAACATGCTTACCCCAGACAAAATTACCGAAATTTTCTGTATTGTAGACGATTTCTGCAAGGAATTTACCAAAGAATTCAAAAATCTCCAAATCCAATCCGGCGATGACAAAAAGCACAGGAATCGTTCCATGGAGATGTCGGAA
>JAISCL010000287.1 GCA_031265585.1 Tannerella sp.
CGCCGCATACCGATCCGAACTGGATGCTGCTGCTGATCGACAGTGACCGCAATTCCGCGACCGGCTGGTTCGGATACGATTACCTGATCAACAAAAATGTGATCGACGGACATACCACACAACTTCTGCGATACGATCCGGAAAAAAAGCAATGGCTTCCCGCCGGCAAGCTGACTTATGCGGTTCAGGGAAACAAAATGGAACTGGCCGTTCCGCTGAAAAGCATGGGATTGAACCGTAAAGCGTTCACCTTCGATTTCAAATGGAGCGACAATCCCGCGGAACTCAACGACCCGCTTTCATTCTGTACCGACGGCGACACAGCCCCGAACAGACGTTTCAACTACCGGTGCATATGGAAAAATAATTGAAAGTGGAAAGTGGATGTCAAAAGTTCCGAACATTTACGACGTAAATCATTGGAACCGGGGTCAATTCCGAACATTTACGACGTAAACGGACGCAAATGAAAAGAATCAATAATTCAAACTTATAATAATAAAATGGAAGTCCGTATGAAAAAAGTAATCTTTTGTATAATCCTGTTATTCTCCTGTTCCTGTCAGAATGGGGATGAACAAAAACTTAAAACTGTCTTTTTTGACAAATTCAGCCGTGTGCCGCTTCATGAGATTCTGGAGCTGTCATATATAAAACCGGAAACCACAGACAGCTGTCTATTCGGTTTTTTTGATCAGATTGCCACTGTAAAGGATTTTTTATTGATACTGGAAGACGACAAGGTTTTTGTTTTTGACAAAAAAGGTTCCTATATAACGCAAATAAATTGCAGAGGGGAAGGGCCGGGTGAATATTTGTCCCTGGCATCTTTTTTTATTGATGAAAAGGACGGCATGATTTGCCTGATAGATGATTTAAGTAAAAAGGCGCTGTTCTTTGGTTTGGATGATTTTCAGTTTGTTTCGGAAATGAAAATGCCATTTACGGCTTCCTGCGCTTCGTTTTTACCGGATGGAACCGTTATCTGGAATAACAGGGAATATTTGCCGGAAGGGGTTTGCCGTAACGACCACTTTGTTCAAACGGACAGGAATATGAATATCGCAGGCAGCTTTGTTAAAAAGGAATTTATATCGGGATATCTTACGAGTTCGCAAATAAGTATTTATAATGTGGAAGGAAATACGTTTGCCTGTACGCCATTCAGTCCGGTTATCTACCGGATCTGTCAAAATGAAGTGTCTCCGTCTTTTCAACTGTCATTCTTTGACAGGCAGTTTCCTCCGGGCGAATTTCTGCGGGAAAAAAGTGCAAATAATGCTTCCTATATCAACGCCCTTATGAAATCAGATTATGTTTCCCATTTTAGCGTGGGAGAAAGTACGCATGACTTATGCGTGTTCTATATTGCCGGAGAGCAACGGTTTGTCGGTCTTTATGACAAGACAAACGAACGGACATATCACTATACTTTCGATGATTTTCAAACGGGATTACAGACCGGCAATGTGTTTACATATATAGCTTCCGGCAAAGTAGATGATTATTATGTCATGCCGCTTCTTCCCTCGGAATTGAAACTGAAAAAAGAAGACGGTTACGTGTTTTCGGAACCGCTGGATTCCCTGATAAATCAATCCCGCGAAGACGATAATCCGATTTTATTCCTGTTCAGGCTATTATAATGCCCGCATGGCTGTTACGGTTTGGTTTTTTCGGAGAGCAGATGCAGCGGATTTGCCGGTAACAGCATCTACCGTTATATAGAGCATTTTTTACTTTTTATTTGATTAAATATGAAGGCGCCTGTTTTTTTTGTACTGCTTGCCCTCTCGCCCCTGCTGGTTGCGCAGACGGGGAAACATAACATCCGTATCGGCTTCGAGACGGGCGTTACCGGCTATTGAATGTATCTTCCTTTGCAAAGCCGTCAGCAGGATTTGGCGCCGGCTTTACGGTACAGATTCCCCTGGGAAAAATGGCTCCCATCGGATCAAATTATTAATAAATGACACTTATGAAAACATTCTTCTATCTAAGTTTGCTTGTACTGCTTTGTGCGTGCGCGAATATCGACCGCACCGTTTTTATTCCCGACGGCGACGACCCGAACCTGCCGGCTTATACCGAATGGGGATACAATTCTTTCGGTGCGAAATATGAACGGTTATACTTTTTGGCCGACAACAGTATCACCCCCTGCAAAATAACGTACCGCGAAGGGATGCTGCATTTTTCGCTGGCCGGCACGTTGCGTGCGGATACGTATGGCGGTCGTTTCGAAAACATGACATTAACGGTTTCCTTCCCTTCCGGGCCGGTGAGTGAATACAGGGATTTACTGACACTGCACGAGCGTTCAATAGACCTGTCCGGTACCCCTTCATGCAGCGTCGATATAGAAAAGTCGAACAGTGCCACCGGCGGACGCTTCGATGTAAGCATTCATAAGGATTTTTACAGCTTCGATTAACGGAACATTTTCAATAGTTCCATACTGTAATCTCGAAAACTTCATCTATATTTGCATTCCAATTTAATCGGTATGAAACTATTTGCGGTATTGCTTCTTTTTGCAGGAATGTCCCTGAATGCACAAATCAATGAACTGGTCATCCGGACAGAAAAAAACGGCGCCGAAATACAGCCGACCATGTACGGCCTGTTTTTCGAAGACATCAACTATGCAGCCGACGGCGGGCTTTATGCCGAACTGGTTAAAAACCGGTCGTTTGAATTTCCGCAGAACCTCATGGGCTGGAAAACATTCGGAAATGTAATGCTGGAAAACGATGGCCCTTTTGAACGCAATCCTCATTACGTACGTTTGTCCGATCCCGGTCACGAACATAAATCCACCGGCTTGCAGAACGAAGGCTTCTTCGGTATGGGAATAAGGCAAGGCGAAAAATACAGGTTTTCGGTATGGGCGCGATTGTCCGGAGAAGGCGCCGCCGTGGCAATCCTTGTGGAACTTGTCGATCCGAAAAGCATGACCGAACGTCAGGCGCTCGCCGGGAAAGAGCTGGTTATCGACTCCAGGAAATGGAAAAAATATGAAGTAACCCTCGAATCCGAAGCGATGGAGCCGAAAGCCGAACTCCGTATTTTCCTGAAATCGAAAACGGGCGTTGACCTGGAACACGTCTCGCTGTTCCCCGCCGATACGTGGAACGGTCACGAAAACGGACTGCGCAAAGACCTGGCACAGGCTTTAGCCGACATCAAACCTGGCGTATTCCGTTTTCCGGGAGGATGCATCGTCGAAGGAACAGACCTCGAAACGCGCTACGACTGGAAAAAAAGCGTAGGACAGGTAGAGAACCGTCCACTCAACGAAAACCGCTGGCACTACACTTTCCGGCACCGTTATTTTCCGGACTATTACCAAAGCTACGGACTTGGGTTTTATGAATATTTCCTTTTGTCCGAAGAAATCGGCGCCGAACCGTTACCCGTGCTGAGTTGCGGCCTGGCCTGCCAGTACCAGAACAGCGATCCTGCGGCACATGTTGCCGTTTGCGACCTCGACGGCTACATACAGGATGCGCTCGACCTTATCGAATTTGCCAACGGTCATACAGCGACAAAATGGGGCAAACTGCGCGCCGAAATGGGACATCCCGAACCGTTCAACCTGAAATTCATCGCCATCGGCAACGAACAGTGGGGCGCCGAATACACCGAACGCCTCGCTCCCTTCGTGACGGCAATTCGCAAAGCCTGCCCCTACATTCATATAATAGGCAGTTCAGGCCCCAATTCCGAAGGCGAGCAGTTTGATTACTTATGGCCGGAGATGAAGCGGCTGAAAGTAGACCTTGTAGACGAACATTTCTACCGTCCCGAAAGCTGGTTCCTCGCACAGGGCGCCCGTTACGACGCTTACGACCGCAAAGGCCCGAAAGTTTTCGCCGGCGAATACGCATGTCACGGGAAAGGCAAAAAGTGGAACCACTTTAACGCCGCACTGCTCGAAGCCGCCTTCATGACAGGACTTGAGCGCAACGCCGACATAGTCCACATGGCCACCTACGCGCCGCTCTTCGCCCACGTGGAAGGCTGGCAGTGGCGCCCGGACATGATCTGGTTCGATAACATGAACTGCGTACGTACGGCCAGTTATTACGTACAGCAACTGTATGCCCATAATAAAGGAACCCATACGCTTCCCCTGACGATGAACAAACGGAACGTAACCGGCGCGGAAGGACAAAACGGCCTGTTCGCCAGCGCCGTCCGCGACAAAAATACGCAGGAATATATCGTAAAAGTCATAAATACATCCGCCGAAACGCAGGCTATCGCGCTGCATTTTGACGGACTGAGAAAAAACGACATCTTATCCGGCGGAAAATGTATTAAATTAAAAGCCGATAACCCCGAACAGGATAATACGGTTGAAGCGCCATCTGCCATCACGCCGAACGAAAGTTTGATATCAGCCGAAGGACATACGTTCAAAACGGAACTGGAACCGCACACATTTGCAATCTACAAATTCACAAAAAGCATGAAATAGAATCTTTCGATGTGACATGCATTTTTATCTGCGCTGTGCTTTCATTTGGCATAGGCAGACTGTAGTTTTGCCCGCAAGTAACGTCGATGACATGTTTTTCGGGTGTTTATCTCTCTGTTCCGAAAGATTTTTTGTTCCTTTGCGAAACGGAAATGACAGGGAGTAACAGGGGAGGGGTAACTTGCTGAAAAACATATACAGCATGTCGACGCGGGCTGACCGGAGTCAAACCGGATAAACGGGAAAAGCATGCTGTGTCCCTTTTTCCCGATAAACAGCACAGCCGGAGATTCCGAAAACCGTACAGAGTAGGAACGATTTTGATTTTTTATCTTATGGTAAATGATTATTGTACAAATGGCAGAGAGCGGTATTCGTGTATGGCAGGCGTAACGGTGATTCCCCGGAGCCGGCAATGGACGGATCCGGAAAGAGAAAATCAAGCTTTCAGCTTGCAGCCATGACAGACTTTGCCGCCATAGACTTTGAAACCGCCAACGGTTACCGTTCAAGCGTCTGCAGCGTGGGCGTCGTGATTGTCCGCAACGGACAGGTTGCCGACCGCGTGCACCGCCTGATCCGGCCCGAACCGAATTACTATTCATGGTTTACGACCGAAGTGCACGGAATGACGTATGTCGATACGGCAAATGAAGACCCCTTTCCCGCGGTCTGGGCGGAGATTGCGCCGAAAATCGCCGGCCTGCCGCTCGTGGCGCACAACAGTCCCTTCGACGAGGGCTGCCTGCGCGCCGTGCACCGGGTTTACTGCATGGATTATCCGGATTATGTGTTCTACTGTACGTGCCGGGCTTCGCGGAAAACGTTCGGGAAGACGCTGCCCAACCATCAGCTGCACACGGTGGCGGCGCATTGCGGGTTCGACCTGGTGAATCATCATCACGCGCTGGCGGACGCGGAGGCCTGCGCCTGGATTGCGGGGAAGATTCTGTTCAAAGACGAAGAAAAACAGGAAACAAAATAAACAGTTATGGCTAAAGATCTTTTTAACAGGTATGTCTGGCTGGTCGATACGATTTATCGCGCCGGGAAAATCACGATCGAGGAAATCAACGAGCGGTGGTTGCGGGGAGAAATGAGC
>JAISCL010000338.1 GCA_031265585.1 Tannerella sp.
CGCCCGTCTGAAAAACGAATCGCTGCCGCCGGTTCGCAAAGGCAGGGAATACAGAGAAATGGAAAAATATCAGGAACGGTTCAAAGATAATTTCCCGTTGCTGTATCCGAATAAATGAAAACATATATCCTGTTCGGATTTGACAAAACGGTCGAGCCGGACAGCGAATGAATAAACCGGTAGAACCCTGCTCGAAAGAAAGGAGATGAGAACAGGAGCAGGGAGGAGAGAAATAAAATCAATAATAATCTAAATTTGTAAAATAATGGCAAAAAGTATAAGAAATATTGTTACCCAGGGATTGAGCGGGACAATAGGCACATTAGTCTTCAGCCAGCGTGGCGGACAGACGATTGTGGGAATGCGCCCGCAGGGACAGCGTGAATTTAGCGGAGAGCAGAAGGAGCATCAACGCACCTTCCAGCGGGCGGTTCTGTACGGGAAGATGGCTATTGCCGATGCAGAGATGAAAGCGGACTATCAGCAAAAGGTCAAACCCGGTCAGTCGGCATTCAACGTAGCTGTTGCTGATTTTTTCAACGCACCGGTGATCGACCACATCGACCTGTCGAATTATACAGGCAAGGTCGGCGACACGATTCAGGTGCGCGTGTACGATGATTTTGCGGTACGGGAAGTTCGGGTCAGGATTACCAATGCCGACGGTTCCACCGTAGAGGACGGTGCAGCACAGACGGATGCGATCGGATATGAATGGACTTACGTCGCCACACAGACCAATGAAAGTCTGGAAGGCGGCCGGATAGAGATCTTCGTGTCCGATACGCCCGGTAATGTGACGCACGGTGAACGCGAGCTGTAAGCGTTCACGGAAAGAAGGAAAAGGGCAGACTCCACGGAGGGCCTGCCCTTTTTATCGTGAGTATAGAATGAGTATAACGGAAGTATATCTGAAGTATAGGATGAGTATATTTTTCGGACAATCAAAAGCGCCCTTTGACATATTGGTTTACGCGCTTTTTTTATGCCCTAATGCAGATATGGACATTTTGGCCGTTTTGATGGCTAAATGACCTTATCTATCGGCGTATGAAGCGACAATTTGAATAGCAACTCAAAAAAAGATTTTAATAAAAAACAAATGAACAGTATAATGAAAAAAACAGGATTTTGGGGCTTACTGCCCATACTTGGCCTGTACATGGCTTTTATTCAACCGGCGACGGCGCAAACCGTTCCTGCCGGCAAGACTTTACCGCAGGATGATTTCCGTCAGGAAATATGCCTGAACGGACTGTGGGATTTCAAATGCGATGCGAACGGTGAATGGACACAAATCCGCGTGCCGGGCTGTTATTCCGTGATACAGGACGGCAAGTGGGGTAAAAACCTGTGGGACGCTTTCCTGTATCCGAAAAGCTGGACGGGCAAAGGCGGAACTTACCAGCGCCGGATTGAACTGCCCGCCGACCTCAGGCAAAAGGCGGTAACGTTCTATTGCGGAGCTTCCTGCTTCCATACTTACGTCAGTCTGAACGGGCAGCCGGTCGGGGAGTTTCACGACGGATTCTTCCCGTTTGAGTTTCCTCTCAACGGCGCATTGACGAAAAACAGGGGCGACAGGATCCTGACCGTCCGCATATCGGACGAGGGAGAATGGACTTTCAGCGGCGAGTCAAATCCCAACCGGGGCATTACGGAAGATACCTACCTGAAAATCTATCCCGAAATCTACACCGACCCTCATACGCCGGTCATCAAGACACGGGTGGAAAAGAAACAGATCGAGGTCGGCGTTTCGATAAACAACACATCCGCAAAAAAAACGAAAGTCTTTGTCCGTCACTTTGTAACGGACCGGTCAGGACAGACGGTTCAGGTTTTCGATGCAGGCTGGATGGAAATTCCCGCCAAAGGATCGGTCAGGAATGAAACGGCTTTTGCGTGGGAAAACCCACATCTCTGGTCGGTTTACGATCCTTACCTTTACCATTTGCATACGATACTGTACGCTGCCGACGGCAAGGCCTTCGATAAAAATACGAAACGCTTCGGGTTCCGCGAAATCAGCATAAAGGAACACCACGTTTATCTGAACGGCGAAGAACTTTTCCTGCGCGGGCATGGAGGCCATGACCTTGGTGACCTGCAGGGTACAAGGGAATATGCTACCCAATGGTTCACGGAGATGAAGTCGCGCGGGATAAATTTCATCCGGATGCACATCTATCCGCGCCACGGGATATTTTATGATGTGGCTGACGAGCTCGGATTCCTGATCGAAGCGGAAGGGGCGTATCATTTCCGTGTCCCTGAAAAAGAAGAACGCTGGAAGATGCACCTCGGCTATCTGGTTCAATACCAGCGCAACTGTCCCAGCGTCTTTACCTATAGCGTATCCAACGAGTTGCGCTGGCAGGGCGGCGGCGAGAAAAAACCGCTGATTGATTATGTGCGCAGTCTGGACGATACGCGGCCGGTGTTCGCCAGCGATTTTTCACTGGAATCGAAGCATGGCGATTTTGTCGGCCATCACTACAATGCCGGTACGGTTTTTGACGAATGGGCTGAGTTTGGCGTCAATAAGCCGATGCTCTGGGACGAACTGGGAGACGTGTGGCAGGAAACCCGTCCGCTCAGCAACGGCACGGCAGGATACGAAGTCAGTTCGCAGGACTGGGCAACCGGTATGTGGCGCGACGGACACGATCAGATATCAAACAATATCAGCGGCATGGTGGACGGCAAAGTCATCAACGGCTCGCTGCACCGCGTCAATGGATATGTTCCATGGGATTTAAGTTATACTTTCCTGCGCTGGCAGCCGACTAATAAGGCTCGGAATAGCTGGCTGCAGCATGATTCGCTGTCGGGCCCCGGATTGAAGCTGCGGGCAGTGCAGCCCTGCTCCTCGCCCCTCAATATCTGGGACGAAACCCTGCCGGTATACGAGCCGAATCCGGGCTTTTATATCTTTGAAAAGCATCTCCGCACGGTGCGGTTTTTCGATGTCGACGATTACCGGACATATTACGGCGGACAGGAAATCACCAGAACAGGAAAACTCTATTACGAAGACCTGCGCACGGCGGACGCCATCCACTGCAATGTGGAAACGCTCGACGGGAAAGTCCTTACCTCAAACGTACAGCCTTTCCGGATAAGCGCCGGAGAAGTGCGGGATAATGTGAATTGCCGGTTTAAGCTGCCCGAAGTGGCGGCGGTTACGCCGGTCAAACTGGTTCGCCGGTTTTACCGGGGAAATGAGGCTTGCAGCGAAGATGTGCTGCCGGTCAAGCTGTTCCCTTCTCCCGAAAAGTTACTGAGCGGCATAAATACGAATCAGGCGGCGGTTTATAAAAAGGAGGAAATTGCCGGATATTTGCGTTCCAAAGGCGTTCAGGTCATTTCGTTACAGGATAAAAAAGTGGTAAAAATAGATGCTTATAATCTGCTCATTGCCGAATCCCTGTCCGATTTTCCGGCGGAGGAAATCAAGACATGGCTGCAAAACGGCGGTAAATTGCTGCTGTTGAACGGACAGGATACCGTTGTGCCGCCATCGGCGCTTATTCCGCTGAACGGAGGCGTTCACAGACTGATAGCCGGTATGAACCAGACGGATTTCTCTTTCTGGCGCGGCGGTTCAACGGGGAAAATCCTTGATTTGCCAACGGAGAAAAGCAATTTCCGTACCGTTCTGGCCGGAAACAAAAACGGGGACGGGGCGGCGCTGTATGAACAGTTCTGCGGAAAGGGAATCATCCTTCATTCGGGACTGAACCTGTCCGAAGCACTGGAGTCGGAACCTGCCGCTACACACATGCTGGCTTCCATGCTCAGTTATTTGGACGCTTATCAACCGGTAATGCAAAGGTTGAAGTGCGGAATTATTGCAGAAGAAAATACAGGCAAAATCTATCTCGAACAGATCGGACTGCTTGCCGACCGCTTGCAAGCCGCTAAACTGCCCGATTTGTCGGCCTATCATACCCTGCTGCTCGACGGCGAAAGTTTGAACATTGCCACCCTGCTTTGCAGCGGGGATAATGCCGTCCGCCTGCGGCAATTCGTTGGACAGGGCGGAAAGATTTTATTCACCGCCCTGAACGGACGGACATGCGAACTCTACCGCCAACTGACCGGCAAGGCAATCCGCCTGACGGAGCCATATCTCGGCGAGCGGACGCACTGCGTAAAGGCGGCTATCAGCTGGATATTGCGTGAAACGCCCCAAGAGCCGGTGGAATACTACGATAAAATCATGGTGCCCCAGCCTTTCGAAAGAAACTACGACGCACTGATTTCCGGCATGGCGAATAAAGACCTCGACTGGGGCGGCAGAAGCATGTTTGACAGGGGAATTGAACTGGCCGGCATGGATCCCGTAATGGCCTCTTCCGATTACAATATCCTGCTTAGCAACTGGAAAACGGACTGGACGCGACCCGATTACGGCGGCGAATACATTAATCAGTCAAAAGACCTGCGGCGAGCCTACTGGTTCATCAACCGCGACCCCGTGCTGTTTAAATTGAACGAAGGGAAAGGCTTCTACCTGTTCAACCAGTTGAATATCGACGGCGACTATGCCACCGACTGCCGCCTTGCCCGCCAGTTGCTGACTAATCTGGGTTGCGCCGTCGGGAGTGATCATTGCCTGCCGGACGTCCATCAATCGTTCGACCGGAATGCAGAATTCCTGCAGAAGGAACGTTTTGCCAAAGTCAACCGCTTGCTTGAACCGGCGACCAGGCAGTTTTACGGCGAGCCGGAATCGCTGAAACCCCTTATCGTCTCCTCGTTCCGGAAAAATACCGTTAAACAGGAAGTCCTGCTTCTCGGCAACGAAATGATGCAGGAGCTTGCTCCCCTGATCAAAAACCGGATGGGCGAAAACTACGAGGTAAGCTGGAATACAAAAACGCTCGGCAATTCGGACGCTATTCTCAAAAATATCGAACCCTGGCTGAAAGAAAAGCAGGAATGGGATATGATTCTGGTCATTATCGGGGAAGAGGATGTAAAAACCCCGTCGGACGGCAAGACAACCCCGGTGGAACAGTACTCTGCAAACGTCGAAAAGATTATGGAAACGCTTGGCAAAACCAAAGCCAAGCTGTACCTGTGTACCCTGCCTCCCGTTCCCGAAAAGGCAAAGGGATATGAGCCGGCCTTACCCCGGTCGTTTAATAGCGTAGCCAGGAGCATTGTCGACAGGTACGACGTTTATACTTTTGACCTGTACGATTTCATCGGGCGGAATTATCCTGAATATCTCCGGTCGGACGCCGTTGCTTTCCCCGTCTCCATGAAAAGGAATATCGGCAAGCAACTGGGCGAGGCCCTGATCAGTTTCGGAGCGCAGGTAGTGAATTGAAAACGATCCTGTAAAGCATTCAGACAATCAAAAACGCTCTTTTACATCGGGGAGGGGGTGATTATGTCTGTTTAAAATCCTAAGAGCTGTCTCAGGGTTTGGTAGCGGGTGGCGCTGATTTTTATTTTTTCGTTGTTGTGGAGCACTACCTGCTGTTTTTCTCCGTAGCGTTCGATGCGGCTGATGTGGTTTATATTGACGATGCAGGAACGGTGGATTCGTACAAAACGGTCTGCGGGGAGCTGGTCTTCGGTGTGTTTCATGGTCTGTTCTTTCAGCCAGCTGCCTTCGGAGGTGCTGATGGATACGTAGTCTCCGTCTGCTTTTATGTAGATGATTTCTTCTATTGGGATTATTTTGATTTTTTGTCCGGTACGTACGGTTATGCGGTCGACGGCGGGCGGCAGGACGCTTTTACCGGGAGCCGGGGGGGCCTGGATTTTAGCCTTTTCGGAACGGACGATGTAAACTAACCGGATGATTACAAACAGTAAAAGTGTAACGAACAGGCGGGCAGGCAGGGTATGGATAAAAGAACCGGACAGGGACGGGAAAAGCAGGCAGAAGACAAACGTTTCTATCCCGACCGTACATAAACCGGCCGGGAGGATCAGTCCGGCGGTGAGGATCAGCCGATGTTTCCGGCTTGCCGGCAGGGCGTACCTGAATATGTTCCATAAGGCAAAACCTGCCAGGCAGAACAGTCCTCCGCAGGTGGCCGCATCTGTCAGACAGGGTACTGCCGGCAGGTTTCCCCGGAGGACAAAAGCATAGATCACGGCTACGGCGAAGCAAGCCGTGACATGGCTTTTCCGGCAGTCATTGAAAGGGTTCATTTTATTTCTATGCCGCCGAAGGTGGATGTGGCGATGACAATCAGTTTTCCTGCCGGGTCTTTATCGACGTTTTTTGCTCTTGAGTCGCATACTCCCCCGGCGAATCCTCCTTTTGAATGGATTTCAATTTCCCAGTGGCCGGGAGCTGTTATTTCGACGCCTCCGAAGAGTGCTTTTACGTATAAAAAGGTATCTCCGGCAGCAAGCGAAGTGCGTCGCAGGTCGAGTTCCAGCCCTCCGAAAGTCACCTCAATGGTTCCTCCCCTGAATACGGGGTCTAAAATGACCTGTTCGGTGCCGCTGAAAATGAACCGGTAGTTGATTTTACCGTTGCTGTTCACGTTTTCATCGGGCGTTTCCCGGTTTCCCCTGCGATGGAACCGTCCGGGGGCGGCCAGGATTCGCAGGAGGATCAGGATGCCTGCAAGGATGATCAGTCCCGGCCAGTATGTAGCCACAAACTGTTTAAAGGCCAGGTTGCCGGGATAAATTCGCGCCGCTTTTTCCATCAGGAAGAAATATCCGGCGGCGCACGCGATGATTCCGGACGTAAAGCGGCTCCGGCAAACATGGATGGCTCCAAGCACAAAAAGGAGCATCGGCCAGGAGAAAAAGAGTCTTTTCCAGACGGGATTCAGGAGTTCCGTATTGAAGCAGAGCAGAAGCAGTCCGCCGGCGATCAGCAGGAATGCGAATTGAAGGCCGCTGTTAAATCCTCCGTATGGCCGGCGGGTGCGTTCCCTTTGCAGGCTCCGTCCTATCAGCGGGACTCCCAGTATGTATATGAAAACAGCCAGAAGGGAGACGGAGATGACCGCCAGGGCGGAGGAGGTATAGTGAAATCCGTTGACTGTCCGTTCGAGCAGGGCGCCGCTGCCTACCATCAATACGATGGCAGCGATGGCAAGGAGTAGGTTTTTCTTGTTCGTGTTCATTTTTTTAACGTTTTATTTTTTGCAAAGGTAGGGGCTTCGGAGGCGTTCTGCAACAGGAAATCGACGAAACGGGGTAAAAAGGCCGGTGAAACCGTGGATCCGGCCTGCCGAATCAGTCGCAGTTATGCTGGCAGGCGATGTCCGGCTTTTCTATTTCGATGGTGACGTGGTCGATGTGGAAGGGTTTTGCAATGTCAATGAGCTGATGTTTTAACCGTTCGGGGTTGGCCGTATCGCTTACCACGTGGAGCGTCATGATGTGCGATTCGCTGTCCATTGTCCAGAGGTGGAGGTCATGGATGGAGAGGACGTCTTCTACCGCATCCAGTTTTTTTTCCAGTTCTCCGATGTCAACGCTGTCGGGTGTTGCCTGGAGCAGGATGCGGAACGTGTCGCGCATGTTCCGGAACACGTTTGCCAGCACCCACAGGCTGATTGCAATCGAAAGAAGCGGGTCAAGCACCGGCAGGCTGACAAATATCATGACGGCGCTGACGATCAGTACGGCAATCCAGCCCAGGACGTCTTCCATGATGTGCAGGAAGACGGCGCGTTCGTTCAGGGAGGTGCCTTTTTTGAGCCGGAGCGCCACTGCTCCGTTGATGAGCACTCCGATCACGGCAATCCACAACATGCCGGGGGCATTTACTTCCTGCGGCTCGAAAACGCGCTTTCCCGCTTCATAAACGACGAAGAGGGAGCTTACGAACAGTACGCCGGAAAGGAATATGGAGCCGAGCAGCGAGAAGCGCCGGTATCCGTAGGTATATTTCCGGTCGCGTTTCCGTGTCGCTTTTTTCTGGAAAGCCCAGGCTACGGCAAGCGAGAGGCTGTCGCCGAAGTCGTGAAGCGCATCCGAAAGAATGGCGATGCTGTTGGTGTAAAGTCCCCCGGCGACTTCCACGGCGACAAAAAACAGGTTGAGGAAAAAGGCTACGGAAATGTTTTTTGAGGCATTTCCTTCGTGATGATGACTGTGACTGTGTGCCATGATGCGACGGTTTAGCGAACGGCGACCGTTTCGATTTCAACCCGTCCGTTTTTGGGCAGGGTGTTGACGGCGACCGCCGAACGGGCGGGGAAGCCGTCTCCTGCGGAGAATTGCGAGGCGTAGATTTCGTTGACGGCGGAAAAATCTGCCATATCCGCCAGGAAAACCGTCGTTTTGACAACGTCGTCCATCGTATATCCCGCTTCGGAAAGGATCGCCCGGATGTTTTTAAATACCTGCAGGGTCTGTTCTTTCACCCCGCCTTCGACGAAATCTCCGGTAGCGGGATCGATGCCCAGCTGTCCGGAAGTAAACAGGAAATCGCCTTTCCGGATGGCCTGGCTGTAGGGTCCGATGGCCGCAGGCGCCCGGTTTGTTCGAATAACTTTTTTCATGTCCGATAATTTTTAAAATGACTGCTGCAAAAGTACAAATTTTATTTAACTCTCCGGGGGGCCGGAAGCAAAAAAGTCCGGACTTTCACAAGCCCGGGCTTCAACATCAAAAACATTTTTGTTATAAAAAAAAAAATACCTTTAATTTAAGGATATTCTGTATTGTAATTTTAATCAAAAATATTTCTGCCTTTCAATAATCAACTTTTTAATATATGATTGCCGTTTTATTCGATTACTTCGGTTATGGTGTCGCTCCACGGGCCTTCCTGCAGGCGCGGGTCTGTGTTGGCATTGGTTGTCAGATACGTCAGCGTGGCGAGGCGTTCCGGATCAAGCATCCATGCCTCCTTGTTTTGCGTGCACTGGTCTAAAATGGAGTTTGCGTGTGCAATAAAGTCTCCGTCTGTCTGGTCAAAAAATCCTTTGTAATACATAATAAAAATATTTTTTAATCAATACTGATTGACGGGTGCAAAAATATAAAAGATATTATATAAAAACTTCTTTTCTTTTATAAAATCATCCGTTTTATGAAAGATTAACATCTGTAAGGGGCAAATTCCTGTCTAGGATTATGCCATTCCTATACAGGTTTTCGCCATTCCTATACAGGTTTTCGCCGGATTTTGACGGGTAGTGCGGGGGTTTGGGGCGGTTTCCGGCCTGTTATTTTGTTTTGCCTTTCTTTTTTTTGCGTTTCGGATTGGCTGGAAACCAGCCTTTTTCGACACGTTTGGCCTGCTCGAAAAGTTCGAATATCGACCAGAAGCAGGAAAAGGCGGTTACTCCCAGGAGGGTTGAGGGGAGAATGTTGCGTATCATAACGGACAGGATGAGGAAGATGATCCCCAGCGCCAGAAAGATCCACCAGCCGCCTGTCCCCAGGCAGTACTCGGCCTTTATGACGATGGGGTGGAACAGCCCGATGATGAGGAAGGTGGCGATTCCGACGGTCAGTCCCGTCAGGTTGTACAGGGTCAGAAATTCTGTCATGATTTTTTTACTGTTAATGTTAAGCCGGATTCGTTCCGGAAGTGACTGTTTTGTTTTTCCGTTTCAGAAGGCGGCCGTTATTTTTCCTCCGAACTGCAGCGGCTTTCCCTTTTGCATGAAGGGCTTGCCGAACGATTCGAAATAGAAGGCCGAATAGTCCGTGCCCGTCAGGTTTCGCGCCCACAGGTGGAAGGAGACGGCTCCCTTGCGCAGGCCGGCCTGTGCGTTCACGGTTGCGTAGAAGGGCTGTGAGAGCCGGTTCGACTCGTCCCAGTATATCTTCCCGGCCCCGTTGCACTGGAGGGAGGCGGAGATCTGGTCGATCCGCCTGTTGCGGAACAGCCTGTCATATTGCAGTCCCGCGCTCAGGGTATGCTGCGGGGCGTAGGGGATGCGGTTTCCCCGGAAGTCTTCCCGCTCATTGTTGTAGTCGCGGAAGGTGGCGCGGGTGTATCCCCAGTTCAGGTCGGCGGCGAATCCGTCCGGCAGGATCGCGCGCAGCGAGAGTTCGGCGCCGAGGCTTTTTGCTTTTCCCGCATTGCTGAGGATGCGGCCGCTTCCGCCGTCTACGAATTTTGTGATCTGCAAATCCCTCACATCCATATAGAACAGGGTCAGTTCCACCTGCAGGCGGTTTTTGAGCGGTTCGCTCCGCACCCCCGCTTCATAGTTCCGGCTTGTTTCGGGCCGGTATGAGATGACCTCTTTTACGGGATTGGGTTCTACGATCATTCCCGGCGGGATCATCTGGCCGAAGGCGTTCATTACGTCATATTTCATCCGGCCCTGCATGATATCGGCGGACATCTGGACGTTGTATCCGCCGGCCCGGTAGCCTTTGGCGGCCGACAGGTAGGCGAACGTGCGGGGGGTGCATTCGTATTTTACGGAGATTTTAGGCAAAACCTGCCGGAAATCCTGCGAGAGATGCTCGTCAATGACCGACGCCGGATAGCGTTCGCTCAGGTCGACGGGAGGCCTGGCGGGCGCTGTTTGCATGGAGAGGTTCATTTTTGCTTCGGAAGCATAGTCCAGCTGCTGGTTTTCATAATCCAGGCGTATTCCCGCGGTAAGCGAAAATCCTTCGGTAAACAGGTCGTTGCAGGTGGACTGGTGATAGATCGCGACGCCGCGCACGGGCGTTTCAAAATTGCCCGGAATGCGGATGGATTCGTCCGTAATTTTAAGCGACCCCGGCATCCCGGCTTCCTTCAGGCTGTCGAATACCGGCTGAAGGACAGAGTCTATGCCGGTCCGCTTAAATTCCACCGGCCCTTCGGTGTGCAGCCTGCTGTAAAAACCGTAGACTCCGAAAGACCACTGATAACGGCTGCCGGCCTGACTTTTTACCGTTATTTCTTCGGTGAATGCGTGCTGTCTCTGGAGCTGGTTTAAAACAAATACGGATGAATCGGAAAAATCCTGGTCCATCCTCATGTCATCATCCAGGTACTGGTATCCGGTGGTGGAAGTCAGCAGGATCTTCCCGTGCCGGTACGACAGCGACAGGTGCTGATTGAGCAGGGTACGCCGGTAGGAAGATTCGTCGTTGAAGCTGACCGGTGCGGTTTTACCGGTTTTTTCGTCATACAGGCCGTACGGGAATGCGCCCTGGGCGGTGTATTCGCCCGAAGCCGCAAGGGAGGCGGTCAGGAACGGGGTTATTTTCCAGGACAGTTTCAGGTTTCCCCCGGACGTTTCTTCACCGTCTGCCTTTTTGCCGTTATATGCATTTGTAAAAAAGCCGTCGCACCGGTCGTAATAAACGCCTGCCGAGAGTCCGACCGTTTCGCCCGGCCTGGCATAGCCGGACAGCCTGGCATTCAGCTGCCCGTAATTCCCGTAAGCCAGGGAGGCCTTTACCCCCTGGTAGTCAAACGGCGAAAGCGTGTGGACGTGGATGATGCCTCCCATAGCATTGCGCCCGTATAAAGTCCCCTGCGGGCCGCGCAGAACCTCTATCCGCTGAATATCCGTCAGCTCAAAATCAAAAGAACTCTTGTCCATGTACGGAACATTATCGACATAAAGCCCGATGGACTGGCCGCTGCTCCGCGCCCCGACGCCCCTGATATAGACGGCCGATGTAAGCTTTGCTCCGTAATCGGGCAGGTGCAGGTTCGGCACGAATGAGCCGATATCCCTGATGGATGCCACCTGTCGTCCGCCAATCTGCTGCGGGGTAAGGATCGACACGGATCCGGGGAGCGTGCGCAGGTCGTTCGTCTCTTTAGAGGAGGAAGTAACCACGATTTCATCGATATTAAATGTTTTAACCGTATCCTGGGGAGACGGTTTCTCCCCGGCAGAAACAAAATGTTGAGTTGAAAGCAGGCCGATTAACGACATATACAGATATAAATTCTTCATATTGACAGTTTTTTCGACTGCAAAGGAACGGCAAAAGTTTGAAAACAGCAATCACTACATGTAGTGATTTTTCTCCCCCCGCCATTATCGGGGATATATTCCGGAGGAATTTCTCAAAAACAGGGAGACAATGCTTGAAATGCCTTTTTGAGCGACATTTATTTTCCCCGTTTAACCGGCGGAGAGGGCTTCCCTGATTAAGTCTTTGAGTTCCCCGATCGTCCGGGTGACGGGCAGTTCGGGGTAATCGGAAACGACATTTCCGGGCGGACAGTAGAGGATGCCGCTATCGGACGCTTTCAGCATGGAAATATCGTTGTAGGAGTCCCCGAAGGCGAGGACTTTGTATTTCAGGCTTTGAAACGCTTCTACGGTTTTGCGTTTGGGATCGGGCTGCCGCAGCCTGTAGTTTGTAACCCGTCCCGTTTCGTCGGTTTCGAGCGAGTGGCAGAGTAAGAGCGGATTCTCGAGCTGGTTCATCAGGGGCTGTGCAAATTCGATGAACGTGTCCGATACAATGACGAAACGTGTTATTTCACGCAGCCACCGGACAAAGTCCAGCGCTCCGTCAAGCGGCTTAAGCGTTGCGATCACATGCTGAATATCCTTTAGCTTCAGCCTGTTTTCATCCAGGACAGCCAAACGGTACCTCATCAGTTCATCGTAATCTTTGATATCACGTGTTGTCAGTTTCAGTTTTTCTATTCCTGTTTTCTTTGCTACGTTAACCCATATTTCGGGCACAAAAACTCCTTCTAAATCAGCGCAAACAACCCACATCGTGTTGTAGTTTTTAAGTGAAACGAGCGGCAAAGTTACAATTTTTCGTTACAATGCGAAAGGTTCTGTGCCCTAATTATGGCTTATAAGGGTGCAAACTTTTTACTGTCCTCTTTTTTGATGGCAAAACATTCCATCTCCACGAGCCATCCCGGACGGCATACCGGGGCCAGTACAATGATTTTCGGTATTTCCCGGAACTGCTGCTCCACAACGGCGCGGATGCTCCGGTAATCGGCTATGTCACGCAGGTATACAATGATGCAGGCAACGTCTTCAAAACCGCACTGCGCCTCTTTCAGCAGCGTTTCGACATTTTCGATCATACGGGCCGCCTGCCTGTTTACATCCCCTTCGTGGACGATTTTTCCCCTGCTGTCGATGCTCGCCGTGCCGGAAATGAAGACATGCCGGCGGTCTCCGTACCGGATGCATGTGCCGCGTTCAAAGGTGACGCCGTATTCGTGCGTAGGATTCAGATGAGTTCCGGCATGAAGGTATTGAACCTGTCCGGGGCTGAGTCCCTTCACCGCATAGGCGTCGAACAGGACGCCTGCTTCCGGGTTTGCGTGCCGGCCGCCTATGCCCGTACTGGATATGTAATGTGTTTTTTCGGTCAATCCGTTTTCGGCAAACACTTCGCGCCTTGCCTTTACGATTCCTGCGTAATCGACGTCTATGTCCCGGACAGAAATCCATGTGCGGATACAGTTGTCGGCAAGCGTGCAGTTGTGCTCCTTCAACTGTATCATATAGTCTTTCAGCAGTGCGTACATCTGAGTTTCCGGACTGCCTGCCGGTTTTATGGCCGTACCTTTCCATAAGTGCGTATATTCGCCGTGCCGTACTCCGTACAGTCCGGAGGAGGAGTTGCTTTCCGACGCTTCCATTTCCGTCTGCAGATACGCCCACAGCGCTATTTTTGAACCGTCCAGGGGAGGGTGTTCAATGATGGAGATATTGTTTTTATTTTCCGGCAGCAAATCTGTCAGCAGTTTGACCTGATTGGCGGCATCACTTAAAAAAAAGCGTTGAAATACGATGGTTGCACGGTTCAGCTCCTGTTCACGGATTTCTTTCAAAAAATCGAAAACCGTTTTTAGCTGTTCGCTGAAAGGAACGCCGGCCTCTGTGATCCGAATCATCAACTGATATTCGCAAACGCCGGCCTCTCTTTCCGGGCAGAACATGGACAGAGCAGCTGTGGCGCGCCCGTTTTTATCTGTAAATGTTTTATATAGCATGTTTTACTTGAGAATATTTTCGGGCAAAGATACGATAAAAACTTTACTGCGGAATTATTTTAGGGGACTTCTAAAAATTCCATATTTTTTTCTCATTATTTTTGAACTCATTTTTTCCAATTTTTAGTTGAAAAGTTCATCGATGAAACATTGACTGATATGAATATGGGCAAGTCGGAAACGCCCTGGCCTGTTTTTCGTCCGGGCGAGATTTATCCGAACCTGGCGGAAGCAGCCGTAGAACTGGGGAGAAATGCCGAAGCCCTGCAGGCGGTAAATGCCGTCCGGGAACGGGCCGGCATGTTGTTGCTGACAGGTATCGACATGGCAAAAGTGCGTCATGAACGCAAGATAGAACTGGCGTTCGAAGGACACCGTTTCCGGGACATGAAACGCTGGCGGATCGCCCATCCGGATGCCGAACAGGGCGGACTGAACGGCTTCAGGGGCACAGCGCTGCATCCCTACAATCCATTGATTTTTACGCAAAATACGACGGAACGTACGAAAACGCGCAAGTATTCAACGGCGATTACAGGATCGTGGTCAATGGCCCGTTTGTCTCTCCATGCGAGGGAAATGTCACCGTCAAAGGTCAAACTTCGTACGATTTGAAAGCGCTTCCCTACGCCCGCATCAGCGCTTCTGCAACCGTGTCGGGCGAAGTTGTCACCGTTCGGTATGAAGTAAAGCCGACGTCCCCTTCCTTCACAGTGTCGGACGTCTACGGTTATCGGAATTTTGCCCCGGGTATTGATGACGGCGTGGCCAACCATGCAGGGAAAATCACCGTTACCGAAACTTCCGGCGAAATAACGTTTGATTTAATCAATAATCAGACATACAAAGACAATCATTACAAAATCCAGGCGAACGGAAACCGGATTTATGTACGCATTGGCGCCAGAATAGACAGGAAAGTGAATTACAGCGTTATTTTAGAAGTAACCGTATGATTTGTCTTTCATGCAGTCAGTAACATCCATCCTCCGGTTCCGCAGGGACGTCGCCGGCTCCCGGATGCGGAGACAGCCTATCCCCTGATGCGGGGCATCTCACAAAACTGTGCCGTGCGCAGGATAACATGAGTGCATTATCAAATGGTCGCTATCGCATCGAAAGGAGGAAGCTACTTCCTAATCGCTTTTAAAAGCCCTTATTTTCCGGAAGCTCCCTTAGTAGCCCCGGTTATTCCTCCTCCCTTCCCCTTATTTTTTTGCATGAAAATAAGGAAAAAAAGGGGGAGGAGATACCTCAAGCAACTAAGGGCGCTTTCGAAAATAAGGTTTATGACAAAACCGTTCCTAACCGCTCATGGACGACGCAGAGTTGCAAGTCAATGCACAAAACCATGCCGTATCGCATACTTTGGAGGACGCCGCCCGTTTCGGAAGAGGATAACGCCGTGAAAATGATCAAAAGCTTTTGATCATACAGTAAAGTAAAATCGGATTTTTTTATTAAATTCGCGACGTATTTTTAAACTGACAGTAAGATATTCAGAAATGATTCGTTATTACATAAATCGAAATTCGTATGAAAACGATTTTTATATTCCTTTTCTACGCTTTGATAACGAGGGTATTTATGGCTGCTCAGGGGAAACATTTCTTTCAACGATAAATTAGAACATGACAAATAATAACCCCTGTTACGCAAACCTGTCAAAGTCCCGTCAGGGACCCAGGCCGGTGTGTAACAGGAAATAATAATCAAAGACAATGAACAGACACGTATTAAATTTCGCAACATTCCTTGCCCTGCTGTTACCGGCCGTTCCGACGGTATCACAGGACATTGCCCCGTCGGCAGACAGGGCAGAAATCCGCTTCCACGC
>JAISCL010000027.1 GCA_031265585.1 Tannerella sp.
AATTCTTTATTCCCCGAAATGCAGGGGGCTTACTTTTGAAATTGAAAAGAAAAACAAACTGTAAAGGCTTGTGGTTTGACTTAAATTTAATTTTCCGCTTTTAGCGGACAACAATGAAATTAAGTGGAACAGGATCTTTCATACGGAATCATTTTGTGCATTCAGTGACGCCGGAAGGCGTCCGGGGAGGGATATAACTACTATACTGTGCACGGGCTAAAATTATGTGCTATTAAACGCCGGGGAAGGTGAACGACCGCCGCTGCCCGCCGGTTTGCCCCCGGACGAAAGGTAAGCCCGGTAGCCGTCGGCATAAACAACGCTCGCCATATCGGTACGTTCGATCCGGGACAAGATCATTCGCATCCGTGGCGTCAAATTCGCGTCCCGACGGAGGCGCCTCTTTCATGTCCCGATGAAAGCGCCTTTCATGTATAGATGAAAGCAGGCTATCGAAAACGTTCTTCGACATATTGGTTTACACGTATCATTTATACTGTGTGTGCGGGATGGTTTCAAACCCGACGTATCGGAAAGGGCGCCGGGGATTTCGCGGGCATGCGGAGAAAAGCGCCGGGGAAAATAATTTGAGTTTATTATTTTAAATATCATGTCCATTTTGTTTTCGAAAGACAAAGATAAGTGCTTTTTTTATTTCAAAGTTTTCCGGTTTTTTCAGCGATTCGGCAATTATTTTTCAGACCTTCCTGAAAATATTCCGGAAGGGTGGGGGTGTACCGGTTCAATAGTTGTTAAAGTGATCTTGCTGTCAATTATTTTTTCAGTTCTTCGATAAGTCTGTCTTTTATTCACAGGGCGTTTTGTTGTCTGTGCCGGACGTGGAGTATAACGGATTATCATTACAGGTTTTTCATCTTCGGCAGACCCCACTGATATTTTACGGCAAGCACACGGACTGTAAGGATCGCTGCTGAGGCCGTTATTTCACAGGCTATATCCGAAAAGTTCAAACAATAACAGATCCAGTAGACAATACCCCCGAAAACACATGCCAGCGCATAGATTTCCCTGCGAAAAACCAGCGGTATTTCATGAATAAAAATATCACGTATAATACCGCCTACAATGCCGGTGATCGTGCCCATCGCAATGGCTACCCAGAATGGAAAATGCAGATGAATGGATTTTTCAATGCCGACTACGACAAACAGGGCGAGACCGATCGTGTCAAATATAAAAAACGGGGTGTCAAGCCGTACAAGCTGTTTGCTGAATATAATTACGATAACGAGTCCGGTGACCGAACATATCAGATAGATCGGGTTCAGCATCCAGAAAGGGGTCACGTCAAGTAATAAATCCCGTACGGTTCCTCCCCCGATAGCCGTCACAAATCCGACCACAAGCGCCCCAAACCAGTCAAATTCTTTTGCGGCGGCAAGCCTCACGCCACTGATGGCAAAAGCGATCGTACCGATAAATTCTATGACTTTTACAAATGATACGGTAGATATATACTGAAAAATATCATTCATAGGCTACTCCCTGTTATCAAGATATTCCTTCTTGAATATACTCACCAGCAAAAAGAACATGGACATCAGTAACGGGCCGAAAATAACGCCCCAGAACCCGAAGATATTAATGCCGAGTATGACTCCGAAAACCGTGATCAGGGGATGTGTATCGGCCAGCTTTTTCTGTAAAACAAAACGGATTACATTATCTATATTGACTAATATGACGACACAATAGACGGCAAGACCTATAGCCGCCACCCAGTTTCCGACCAGGGCCAGGTAAACGACAAGCGGGAACCAGACAAGTCCGGTACCCAACAGCGGAACAATCGTCACAAAAGCCGTTACCACGCCAAATAAGACCGGACTGGGCACGCCTGCCACCCAGTAGCCGACGGTCGCTATTGACCCCTGTATGATCGCAAGCAGCGGGATCCCAATCGCATTGGAACGTACCATATTATGAATTTCACCCATCACGGCATGCTTGTTGTTTTCATTAAAAGGCAGCAGGCTGTAGACATAATTTTCCATTGCTTTACGGCTGATCAGCATAAAATACAGTAAAAAGACCATCACGATGGTTGTAATGACAAGGCCGCTGATCTGGCCGATAATAAACTGAATGGCTTTTGTGGCATACCCCGTAGCTGTTTCGATATTACTGATGTTCAACACATCATATCCGGTCTTTTCCTGTATAAGCACAATAAAATTTTGCACGAACGCCACCAACTGCGTGACATCCACATTTACATCCTGTATTCTTCCGATAAGCAGCCATACCAGAAAATAGATAGGCGCCAAAACGCAGGCAAAAACCTCCAGCAGGATAAGGATCGCAGCGATCACATTTTTCATTTTCCATTTTTCAGTCAGGTACGTCATCTGCCTGCGCACAAGAACATACAGCGTAAACGCACCCAGCAATCCATTCACAAACGACCATAGACCGTTTATCACTACCCACCCCAAAAAGATGATCAGGGCTATAAGGGAATATCTGAAATATTTTTCTTTCATTGATAATAACCGTTTAAACAGAGTACAAAGGTAATTATTTCATGTAAATAGAAAAACTATTTACTTTTAAATGTACCTTTGTTCCGTCTAAACCGGGTATCTATGGAAGAAAAAATAATATTTCCGGCGGAGTGGCATCCGCAAAGCGCCGTCCAGCTGACATGGCCGCACGAACGGACCGACTGGGCGCCGATGCTGGACGAAGTGACGGCCTGTTTCGTCGCTGTCGCACGGGAGATTGTAAAACGGGAGAAACTGCTGATCGTTTGCACCGAAGAAGCCGCCGTCCGTCACCAGTTGGGTACGATTGACTGCGGACGGATTATTTTTTGTGAAACAGAAACAAATGATACCTGGGCGCGGGATCATGGAGGCATTACGGTTTTCACGGACGGCAAACCGACGGTCTATGATTTTGTATTTAACGGCTGGGGGATGAAATTTGCAGCCAATCACGACAATCTGATCACGCGGATACTTGCAAAAACAGGCATATTCCGTGAAGAAGTGGAGGTCATCAATATGCAACCTTTTGTACTGGAAGGCGGAAGCCTTGAAACAGACGGAAAGGGAACGCTGCTGACAACCGTCGAATGTCTCGCCTCGGTTAACCGGAATGAATACCTGAACAAAGAACAGTTGGAATATCACCTGAAAGATTTCTTCGGACTGAACCGGATCCTCTGGCTGGAAAACGGATACCTGGCAGGGGATGATACCGGCAGTCATATAGATACACTGGCCCGTTTCTGTGATGAACAGACCATCGCATACGTACAGTGTACAGACGAAACGGACGAACACTTCACAGAACTGCAGGCGATGGAAGAAGAACTGAAAACATTCCGCACCGCAGACGGCAAACTTTACCGGTTAATACCGTTGCCGATGGCCGACAGGATTCTCCTGGATGGCGAACGGTTGCCGGCTACGTATGCAAATTTCCTCATTATAAACGGGGCTGTCTTACTGCCCGTCTATAAAAGCGACAGGGACGAAACGGCTAAAGAGGCGCTGCGGAAAGCCTTCCCCGCAAGGGAAATTATCGGCATAGACTGCCGTGCACTGATAAAACAGCACGGTTCGCTTCACTGTATTTCCATGCAATACCCGGAAGGGGTGATTGCAACTCACAACGCTAACAACTAAAACCAACGGCTTATGAACCCGACAGATCTTTTCCTGAAATATGTAACATTCGACACACAGTCCGATGAATCCTCCACAACAACACCCAGTACGGCCGGCCAGACCGTATTTGCAAGAGAATTGGTCAAACAGATGCAGGAAGCGGGGATGCATGATATTTCGTTAGACGGAAACGGATATGTCATGGCAACCCTCCCGGAAAACCCGGAAGAGACCGCTTCCGGCAGCTGCGTACCTGTCATAGGCTTCATTGCCCATTTGGATACAAGCCCGGATCTGTCCGGGAAAAATGTAAAGCCTCGCATCGTCACCTACCGGGGAGGAGATATTATACTGAATGAAGAACAGCATATCATCCTGTCTCCTTCCATGTTTCCCGAAATGAACGGCTATACCGGTCAGGAACTGATTGTAACGGACGGCACCACCCTGCTGGGCGCAGATGACAAGGCCGGAATCGCCGCCATTATTTCAGGCATGAAATACCTGACGGATCATCCCGAAATAAAACACGGCAAAGTCCGTATCGCATTCACGCCCGATGAGGAGATCGGACGCGGAGCAGATCGGTTTGATGTGGAAAAATTTGGCTGCAAATGGGCCTATACGGTTGATGGAGGCGCCACAGGCGAACTGGAATATGAGAATTTCAATGCCGCATCCGTTAAGGTAACGATCCGGGGACGCAATATTCATCCGGGATATGCAAAAGATAAAATGCACAATGCATTACAGTCAGCCATCCGGTTTCACAGCCATTTACCGGAGAATCAGTGCCCGGAAAAGACAGAGGGGTATAAAGGATTCTATCACCTCACGAACCTTAACGGAACGGTGGAAGAAGCGACCCTGTCCTACATCGTACGCGATCACGACCACCGCCTGTTTGAAGAAAAAAAAGCGCTGATCGAGCATATTGCGCAGCGCCTGAAGAAAGAACGGAATGCGGACATAAAAGTAGAAATAAAGGATCAGTACTCTAACATGCGTGAAAAAGTCGAACCGCACAGGGAGATCATCGACATTGCTTTTGAAGCGATGGAACAGTGCGGCGTCCGGCCAATTGTCCAACCTATCCGCGGAGGCACTGATGGGGCGCGGCTTTCATTCATGGGATTACCCTGTCCCAACATTTTCGCCGGCGGAATAAACTTCCACGGACGCTACGAATACCTTCCTGTGAAATCCCTGGAAAAAAGCCGTGACACCCTGTTGAATATTATAAAACTTACCTGGTCAAAATATTCAAAACATGCTACCGACATTTCCTCCCCTGCGGGTAGGCTGTAACAAATGTAGCATTTACAAAAAACAGGTTCGTTAGGCAATTCAAATGGTCGCACCGTGTAAATCCTTCGCTTTAACGCAGAAGGATGAACCGGTGTAGAGACGCGATGCTTCGCGTCTTTTTTTCGCATATCCGCATCGCTGTTAAATCCCGTACGGGATATGTGTAGACCGGCGGATTGCCTTCCGGGTTTTCACTGCCGTGGAGGTGATGGCGGACGGGATACTCTTCCGCGACGAAGACGGCGCGCAGTTCGACATTGCCGTAGACGGTGAGGGTGTCTTTGCGGTTGACAAATGAGTTCTAAATTTTATTCTTTTTCCCTGTTTCCGGAGGCGTTTGCGCCGGTATTGACGTCCAGCACCTCGCGCTCGGGTTCCAACAGCGAGATTTCATATTGGCATTTCCAGCGGATATCCTTGCCGGGATTGTCGTCCGCGTAAAATCCATCGACGGTTTCGCCATCGTTTATCGGCACGTCGTTTTCAAATTGATACATGGCGATGTCGCCCGCGAACTTGACGATGCGGTTCGGGTCGAGGTCATGAAAATGGAATTGCACGTCGGGAATGCCGAACACTTGCAGTCCAAGCGTGTCGACAAGCATGTCCTTCGTGCCTTCGATATTAAAAAAGCGGACGTTCACGGCGCCGTGGAAAATCCGGTTCGCCCCCCGGTAAGGATTGTGGCGAAGCGCCCCGGCCGTCATCACGTTCCGGCTGCCGTCGAACCAGACGGCCTTGCAATCGGGGAAAAGGTCAAGCGCTATCTCGAGCCAGTCCGAGAGAATCCGGGCGCGTGTTTGGGCCGGGTGAGTGCTTGATGCGAAATCGCTCACGAATACCTGCCACTTGCAGGCGTCGAGAAGTTCCGCGCCGCCGGGCGTCTCAAACTGCGTCCGGTCTGTTTCACTGCCAAGCGGCTTTTCGATTTCCGTGAAATCAATCATGAGCAACTGGTAGGGCATCCCTTTCTTGTCCGCGAAATCGACGGTATACTCCGGCAGGAAGAGGTGGAAATGACGCGTGGGGCTATCGTCGTTCCCGTCTCGCCCGATCTCGAACTTGTAGCCTCGCTCCTCTATCTTCGCGTAGAGCACGTTAGCGGAAGGCAACTCGCCTTTCTCTTCAAACAGGAGGTACATCATCGACATGCTCCCGCCGCCCGGCTGCCTCTCTCCCGTGTCATGGGTTTCATCTTTCATCATTTATCCTTTTTCGTTTTATTCCTTCCCGAAGCGCGGGGTGTACCCGTGGCAATAGGGCAACGTTCCCTTCCGGTTGTAGTAATTTTGGTGGTAATCTTCCGCCTTCCAGAACGTGGTTGCCGGGAGGACAAGGGTCACCACGAGATAACCTGCCGCCTTCAACCGGGCTATCAGTTCCCCGGCCACCCGCTGCTGGTCGGGCGTGGTGTAGAACACCGCCGAGCGATATTGCTCGCCGATATCCGGCCCTTGCCCGTCGGCCTGCGTGGGGTCGTGAAGCTCGAAAAAGCATTTCGCCAGCGCCTCGTAGTCCGTCCGGGAAGCGTCAAAGACGACCCGCACGGCCTCGAGATGTCCCGTCTTTCCCCGGCACACGGCCTCGTAACCGGGGTCAACCGCGTGACCACCGCAAAAACCGGATTCCACGATCAGCACGCCGGGGATCTTTTGCATGTAGTACTCCATGCCCCAGAAACATCCACCGGCAAAGATCGCCGTTTCTAACCTTCTCTCTCCCGCCGGGACAAAGTCGAGCGACGCGGAGTTCACGCAATGCCGGACGTTTTTCGGGGTAAATCCCTCCCCCTCGAACACATGCCCGAGGTGGCCCCCGCAGTGCGCGCAGAGGATCTCCACGCGTTGCCCGTCCGCGTCCGGCACGCGCGCCACGGCCCCCCGGATCTCCTCGTCAAAACCGGGCCAGCCGCATCCTGCGTTGAATTTATCGTCAGAACGGTATAGCAAGGCCCCGCACTGTTTACACGCGTACGTTCCCTCCTCCATGAAATCGTGATAGATCCCGGTGAAGGGTTGTTCCGTCCCCTTGTCGAGGATCACGCGCCGTTCCGCGCTCGTTAATTCTTTCTTTTGTGCCATCGTTGTACAATTTATGAATGTGATCATTAAAAAGATGAGATGTCTGTTTCTCATATCTTTTTCGTTTGTCAGTCATCGCGCCTTTGACGGGCAACGTGTCGCGACCGGTCAAATTCTCCCGCCTGTCACGCTTTGCACCGCTTCAAATAACGTGTGACAAAGATAGCGTAAAATAACGTCAGTTTGTCGCCGGTTGGGATAATGTTCGATTTTTTTCACAAAGATATTCGTTTTCGGGAAATTTCCGGGCTTCCGGGTTATTGTCCGGGTTTTGCCTTTCCCGGCATGTTAATTTGAATTGCCCTATAAGTAAATAAACAAAAAATGCTTCCTTATTACGGAATAAAAAATTACTTTTGCGTTCAAATTCAAATCTAAAAAATCAGGATGGGAAGGCGTTTATTCACATTTGTTGGTATCATTATTGTAGCATATTCCGCGACGGTCTGTTCGCAGACGAGGCCTCATTTGTTTTCTTCGGTTGATGAAGAGGCGATGAATCATTGGGTGGACTCCGTGTTCGACGGAATGACGGAAGAAGAACGTATCGGCCAGCTTTTTATGATTATTGCAGAGCCTGCCGGTGAAACGAGAAATATGACCCGGCTGATAAGGCTTGTGAATGAACAGAAGATCGGAGGGATCTTATTCCACCGGGGTGACCCGGAATCCCAGGTGACCGTGACGAACCGGCTCCAGAAAGAGGCGCGTATACCGTTGCTGATCGCCCTTGACGGCGAATGGGGCCTGTCTATGCGATTGAGCCATACGACCCGTTTTCCCAAGAATATGATGATCGGCGCCATCGCCGATTTAAACCGTATCGAACAGTACGGGGAGGAAGTCGGACGTCAGTGCCGCGAGATGGGTATACAGGTGAACTTTGCACCGGATGCGGATGTAAACCGGATTGCGGAAAATCCCGTCATCGGGATGCGGTCGTTCGGCGAAGATCCCGGAGAGGTCGCCCGTAGAGCCATCGCATACGCACGGGGGCTGGAACGTGCCGGTATCATTTCCGTAGCCAAACACTTTCCCGGACATGGCGATACGGAGAGCGATTCGCACCGCCTCTTACCCGTCGTCCGCCATGACAGGGCGCGTTTAGACAGCGTCGAACTCTATCCCTTCGAAAGATATATAAAGAGCGGTCTTTCCGGCATCATGGTCGCTCACCTGAATATGCCGGCATTGGGAACAGGAGGTCGTCCAAGCTCTCTTTCCAGGGAAGTAGTGACGGAACTCCTCCGGGATCAGATGGGATTCCGCGGGCTTTGTTTCACGGACGGATTAGCCATGAGAGGCGCCGTCGCAGGCAAAAATGAGAGCATCGCCGTCGAAGCGCTGAAAGCCGGAAACGATATACTGGTAGGTCCCGTTAACCCGGAAAAAGAAGTTGAAGCGGTTAAAAGCGCCGTGAAACGAAAAGAACTCGGCATGTCCGAACTGGACAGGCGCTGCCGCCGGATTTTAAGCTATAAATATATTGCCGGATTAAACCGGATGACGCCCCTGCCCGTCAAATCTTTACTCGAAAGGCTCAACACGTCACATGCCGAATGGTTGAACGCAAAACTGAACGCTGAAGCCATGACCCTTGTAAAAAACAGCGACGGCCTCATCCCTCTTAAACAGTTGAACAGGAAACGGATCGCGGCCCTTTCGACAGGAGTGGCAGCCGGCAGCGAATTTCATCAGGTACTGAAAAAATACGCGCAGGTGGATTGTTATAACATCCCCCGTCAGGCGGACGGCAAAGAGCGGAAAGAGATCTATGACAAGTTGGAAGACTATGACCTGATCATTTGCAGCGTGCACAGTGCAACAGCCGCAGATTCTCCGGAACTGACCCGGCTGGCCCTGAAGAAAGAGCTTATCCTCACCTTTTTCACGGCTCCCTACCGGTGTGCGGAGTTCCGCAACTCCATCGAAAACGCCCGGGCTGTCCTCGTGGCCTACGAAGCCATGCCGTTAGCCGAAAACTATGCGGCGCAGGTGATCTTTGGCGGAATCGCAGCCAGGGGAACACTGGCGGTAAGCATCCCGGATCTTTTTACGGAAGGGACAGGGTTTCATACGGAAAAAACAAGATTGGGATACCATCAGCCGGAAGAAGCCGGGTTCAATCCGGCCAGACTGCAGTTGATAGACACTATTCTACAGGAAGGGCTTGAAAAGGAAGCGTATCCCGGCGGACAGGTCATCATCGCAAAAGACGGCATGATCGTATATAATAAAGCTTTCGGATATGTTGACGGTGAGAAAAAACGGAAAGTGACGGACAGTACCGTCTATGACCTTGCCTCTGTCTCAAAGGCGACAGGTACGCTCCTTTCCCTGATGAAATCGTATGATGAAGGCCATTTTCAACTGACAAACAAAATAACCGCCTTCCTCCCGGAATTAACAGATTCCGATAAAAAGGGGATCCTGATCAAAGACCTCCTGTATCATCAGTCCGGACTTCCCGGTACGATTGCTTTTTATGAGCAGGCGATTGATAAAGACAGCTACTCCGGCTCTTTATACAGCCGGAAAAAAGACAATACCCATACCGTATGGTTTGACGCGCATACATACATTAATAATAACTTCAGATACAGCCCCGGGGTCGTTTCCCGCAAAAGGGAACCGGGATTCACGGCCGAAGTAGCGCGCGACCTGTATGTAAGCGACGCTTTTGTCACCGACAGCATCATGGCAGGCATTAAAAACGCCCGCATGGGAAGGCCCGGCAAGTATGTCTACAGCTGCATAAACTTCATCCTGTTGAAAATGATGATCGAGCGCCAGACCGGCGAACAGATGGATCAGTACCTCTATAAACATTTCCTGGCCCCGCTCGGAGCTTCGTCAACCGCCTATAACCCCTTGCGTTCTATCGATTCCCTGCGGATCGCCCCGACGGAAAACGACCGGTTTGTCCGCAAACAGGTGATATGCGGGTATGTGCATGATGAAGCCGCCGCTTTTCAGGGGGGTGTTTCCGGTAATGCCGGATTATTTTCCACCGCCGGCGACCTGGCGAAAATACTGCAGCTATACCTCAACAACGGGATCTATGGAGATGAAAGATACCTGTCAACACGAACCTGCCGCCTGTTCGCCGGCAGCAAGTCGCCTGCCAGTCGCCGGGGACTGGGGTTTGACAAACCGGATAGCAAAAACCCGCAAAGATCACCCTGCGGACTGCTCGCTCCGCCCGATGTCTACGGACATACGGGATATACGGGGACCTGTTTCTGGGTAGATCCCGTCAATAACATGTTCTTTATCTTTCTAAGCAACCGCACGTACCCTTCCCGTACCAATACGAAACTGTTTTCTTTAAATATACGTACCCGTATACAGGATGCAATCTATAAAGCGCTTGATTAGAAGCGTCCATTTTGAACAGCATGATACATAACATGGGAAGAATAATTAAAATTCAAAGTAAGAAAAATGGAATTAGAAACAGAAAGACTGTTCATAAAATTATTAACTTTATCTCAATTAAAGCTCTGGGTAAACAATATTCCACTGCTTGAAAGCGAGCTAAACTGCAAATATGACGCAGAACCAACAGAAGGGAAATTCCTGGATATAATAAACGGTCAAATAGAAATCATCGAAAATGACCCGTTAAATTATATGTATCACAGCTTCTGGTTTATCATAAGGAAAAGTGATGGAATAGTAGCAGGAGCAATGGATTTTAAAAACATTCCGGATCAAATGAAAGAAATTGAAATAGGATACGGGTTAGGTAAAAAATACGAACATAACGGTTACATGACGGAAGCGGTAGAGAAATTTTGTGAATGGGCATTAACGGACGAACAAATTGAAACGGTAATTGCCGAAACGGAAATAGACAATACCGCATCAAAAAGAGTCCTGGAAAGATGCGGATTTAAAAAATATAAGGAAGAAGAAACGGTATGGTGGAAACTGAACAGGACGATAAAAGAATAAATATAAAAGTTTCAAACCTCTCGGCAACCCTTAGCCGGGCCTGTTCGCGGGGTTGTATCCGGAGGCTTTCCCGGGATTCGGTTTTTGGAAAAACGTTCTTATTTTTGAGGAGGTAGTTATGTCAGGTTTCGGTCTTATTATTGTTTTATGATAAAAGTATGGGATTTGGATTTACTGTATTATTTCATCTGATCATTCTTTTTATTTTAAGTCTGATAATTGCCGTTATATCGGCAATAGTAACTTTTATTGCGGGCAGAAAGAAAAGAAAAGCATTTCTGGCCTTTTGTTTACCGTTTATTTTTGTTCCTGTATTATATTTTAGCGCTTTAATCGGTTCGATAATCGTTTCGGAGGTAAAAGATGTAGATACCGGCATTGGCGATGCGTGGTATGCGCCGGTAAACGGTTCCTGCAAAGTCGGAATGATTGACACCACGGACACCGGTTACATTGCCTGCAGCGGGAATGTTTCCATCAGCGGTATTACAGCGCTTCAGCAGTATTCCGATACGGTCATTGCAGGAAAAGCAGCAGATCATTTTTTTGTCCTGAATTTGAATAATAATGAAGTAAGCTATTATCTGTCGGAACAGGAATTAACTGAAAACACCGGTATCGACGGACATGATTTTCTGGAAATCGCCGCTTTTGAAGCCGTAAAATACAGGCAGGCCGCAGGAACGCCCATGCTAATGGTCGGAATTGTATCGCTGGCGCTAAGTATTTTGATCTCCTGTATATTCGGTAAAATATTCTTCTTTGTAATAAAATGGAGAGACTTGTTTGGAAATCGAAAATAAAGTGTTAATTTTGCGGCAAATTAAAATTCATTGAAAAAGAAATTTTCCATATCGTTCATTATATTGGCGGCAGTTGTGATGCTGATGTCGGGCATGATCCCGCATCACCACCACAACGGGGTAGCCTGCACGGTAATGGAACGCTGTGAAAAAGACAATTCGGTTAACGATGAGCATACCGGCCACCACGCTGACGAAGGCATGCAGCACGGACCGTCGTGCGTAGTCGAATCCGACTGTCTTCCCGCGATTGACGGCCGGGCAAAAATATCATCCTGCGATGAGTGCGGCAATCCCGGCCACGTCCACTTTTTCCCTATTCTCTACCTTGTTTCGGACTTCCTGTCTTACCCTGCGGAAACCGTAAGTCCCGAACCCGGATACGGGGAATACCTGTTATTTTATACTTCCGCGGAAGCGAGCCTGTCCTGTGGCTTGCGCGCCCCTCCCTTCACGCTTTCTTAACCGTTAGCCTGTACACTGTTTCGGGTTAATGATCATTCATGTGTCTGCATACGGATACATGAATCGGGTTTTTCTTATCCGTTTAATTATAAAAAAATAAAAAGATGAAAACATACATCATAAATATATTCATTGTAGCAGCAATGCTCTCTACCGGATGCCATTCCGGCAATAAAAATCAGCATCCCGCCGCTAAAGGCGCGCATGAACATGCGGAATGCGACGGGCATGACCATGAAGACCTGGAAGAAGAAGGCGAACACGGCGACGAAATTCATTTCACCGAACAGCAGGCCGAAGCCGTTGGCCTGGAAGTGGAAGAAGTTACACCCGGAACATTCTCGCATGTAATTAAAACAAGCGGGCAAATCCTGTCGGCGCAGGGTGACGAAGCAACGATTGTCGCTACTTCCAACGGCATCGTTTCGTTTGCCGGCCCGTCCGTTTCCGACGGGGCAGCCGTGCGGGCGGGCGAAGCCATTGTCACCGTATCGGCAAAGAATCTGCTGGAGGGCGACCCCGCGGCGAAAGCCAAAATAGCCTACGAAACGGCTTTAAAGGAATACCGGCGCGACGAGGAGCTTGTCAGGGAACAGATCATTTCCGACAGGGAATTTGAACAGACCCGCCTGCGCTACGAAACGGCCAGAACAGCCTACGAAGCACAGGCATCCAACATCACGGCAAGCGGCGTAAGGGTGACATCGCCCATCAGCGGATACATCAAAAACCGCCTGGTCGGTCAGGGCGACTACGTTTCGGTAGGGCAGGCCATTGCCACCGTCTCGCAAAACCGCCGCCTGCAACTGCGTGCAGAGGTTTCCGAAAACTATTTCAAAGCGCTCCGGAGCATCGGAGGCGCCAACTTCCAGACATCGTACGACAATACGGTCTACAAGCTTTCCGACCTGAACGGACGCCTGCTGTCGTTCGGCAAAGCATCGGACGGGCAGTCGTTCTACATTCCCGTTACGTTTGAGTTCGATAACGTCGGCGATATTGTTCCCGGCTCGTTTGTTTCGGTCTATCTGCTTTCAAATGCGCAGGACGGTGTGATTTCCGTCCCGGTAGCAGCCGTTACCGAAGAACAGGGTTTGACGTTCGTCTACCTGCAACTGGATGAAGAAGGCTATAAAAAGCAGGAAGTAACCCTCGGACAAAGCAATGGCGACAGGGTACAGATCCTGCAGGGATTGAAGCAGGGCGACAGGATCGTAACCAAAGGCGTCTACCAGGTCAAGCTGGCAGCCGTTTCGTCCGTAATGCCCGAAGGACACTCACATTAAATGGAGGGAAAAGAACATGCTGAACAAAATAATAAAATTTTCGCTGAACAACCGCATCGTTGTTCTGGTAGCCTCCCTGCTGCTGATGATTGCGGGGACTTATACCGCTACCAACATGGAGGTAGATGTATTTC
>JAISCL010000201.1 GCA_031265585.1 Tannerella sp.
GGAAATATCCGCGATTATGCCACGCTGGAACAGCTGGTTGTGCTGTCGAATATGGAAAGCATCAATGCCCTGCTCATCCGTCAGGGACTTCCGCAGGGCGAGCGGCTGGTACAGCTCAACAGCGTGGCGATTACACAAATGCGCTCGCTGGCGGATAACCTGAATTTGAAACGATTGAAATGATAATTTGAAACAAAATATAAACAATATGAAAAGTGTATTTACAGATAAAGAATCAGTACCTGATGATGAAAGTCTTAAAGTTTCATTAGGTACGACTTACGAATTTTGGCAGACTTTTGTAGATTATGTCCCTTCTGTTTATCCGAAGTCAGTTGAAGAGTGGAGTTTCTCAAAGAGTGGCGGTTGGAGTTTTAGAATTAAAGACAGCAGGCGTGCGATAATTTACCTTTTACCGAGAGACGGTTTTTTCAAAGCAGCGTTTGTCTTTGGGCAAAAAGCAGCTGACGAGGTGTTCAAGAGCGAAGTTGCAATAGCAATTAAGACCGAACTCGAATCGGCAAAAGCGTATGCAGAAGGTCGGGGAATCCGCATAGAAGTGAAAGATGGAAAAATAATTAATGATATAAAGAATCTGATAAATATAAAATTAGAAAACTGAAATGAATACAGGGCAGATCGTATCAAGCGAAAATTTAATTTCGTACTGTGGTTTTTATTGCGGTGCGTGTCCTGCACTTTTATCGGGCAAATGCGAAGGTTGCAGAGGTAACTCGCCAAAATGTGCTGTTGGGGTTAAGAACTGCCAGGTAAGGCAGTGTTGTATTGAGAATGGATTTTTTACCTGTGCCGATTGCACTAAATTCGCGACTACACGAAATTGCAAAAAATTCAATCCTCTTTCCATCAGGTTTGGCGAATGGGTTTCTAATACAAGCCGTAATAAAGGAATAGAAATAGTAAGGGAAAACGGGCGAGCAGAATTTTTGGCATATATGGTGGACAAACAATGGGTAACAGTAAAAACTAAAGACTCATTTTTGAACAGGAAGTTAGGAAAAAGGAAAGAAGAATAAATTTTAATGTACAATTTATATGACAAAAAGGAAGCATCTGCAAATTCGTAACAGTATCGCCGAATTTCTCATTTTCACGAATCAGGCAAAGGAAGGCGGGATTGAAGTTCGCGTACAGGATGAAACGATTTGGCTCAGTCAAAAGCTAATGGATGTTTTGTTCGACTGTTCAACCGACAATATATCGTTACATCTCAAAAATATATTCAAGGAGAATGAGTTGGACGAAAATGCAGTTACCGAGGAATTCTCGGTAACTGAAAATAAAATGTCTATTCCTAAAAGTAGTCAGAAAGCGTATGTTTCGGGAATAGGAATCGTATATATAATTAATGAATGAAAATACTGAAAAGAATTATGAATGTACTGTTGATTATCTGCCTGCTTTCTATAGCAACTGTATTCGGGTTGAGGTTTTACAACTCGTTTTCCGAATCTCTTTCGTATGAGGTGGATATAATAAGCGACACAAGGCAGCATCCTGTTGCCAATAAATGGGGTCACGGCACCACGGCTATGGAAATAGTGGAAGGTGTAGATCTTATAGGAAAAAATGTAATAATTACCGGAGGCTATACGGGCTTTGGTATCGAAACCACTAAAGCGCTGACCCGTGCAGGAACGCACGTTACGGTACTGGCAAGGGATGTGGAAAGGGCAAAAAATAACCTCCGGAAAGTGAAGAATGTAGAAATCGAATATTTTGATCTTCTAATACCGGAATCGTTTGATGCCTTTGCTGAAAAGTTCCTGGCTTCGGAAAAGCCATTGCATATCCTGATTAATCATGCAGGTATCATCAATACGCCTTTAACACGGGATAAGTGGGGTTATGAACTGCAACTTGCTACAAACATGCTCGGACATTTTGAGCTTACGGCTAAACTTTATCCGGCGCTGGTCAAGGCTAACGGAGCGAGGATCGTCAATGTATCATCAAGGGGACACAGAGCAGGCGGGATTATCTTTGACGATATTAATTTCAACCATACCGAATACAATGGAATGGTTGCGTACGCACAGTCAAAAACCGCACTGATTCTTTTCACGTTAAAGCTGGATGAACTTGCCCAAAAGGATAACATCAGGGCTTTTGCCGTTCATCCCGAACCGATACCCTCAACCGATATTTTTGCAGAAAGAGGGGTAGGGATTGATTCCGACTTTAAGGTTTCTTTAATGCGGAATCTTGCCCGGTTTATGCGCGCTTTTAATATAACCGCATTGCAGAACTTTGTTCGTAACCCGAAGAATGTCGGCGATGTTTACAAGAATGTGCAGCAGGGAGCCGCAACTTCGGTCTGGTGCGCGGTAAGCGACGATTTGAACGGCAAAGGCGGCGTATATTGTAAAGACAGTAATATTGCAGTTGTTGTTCCCGACGGCAGCATGGCTCCATTCGGCGTAAGGCAATGGGCTTTGGACATGGATTCGGCAGAACGTCTTTGGAAAATCTGCGAAGAAATGACCGGAGTAACATTTGATACAAACCCCCGCTCGTCTTATTTACAAAAATAAAAAGGTATATGGTTCGTTTCTTATTAAAATTCTCAGGGAAAAGTCACTCAAAACAATATAAGATTGTTTCATTGATTATTGGCGCTATATTCTTTTTGGCAGTTCTACCCTGTATCTTTATGTTTATCGGTTTTTTCATGAGAAAGTATATAAATATAAATCTGAATAAAATCATCGAATTGCCGGTTTCAATAATCGGAATAACAGCAGGTTTATGCTTTTTAATATGGACAAGCGTAACGCAATGGAAAGTCGGAAACGGAACTCCGGCTCCCAACGCTCCTACACAACGTTTAATAACAGGCGGACCGTACAGATATTGTAGAAATCCGATAGAGTTTGGCGCAATCATTTATTATCTGGGAATCGGAACATTGCTCGGCGGAATAATTACAGGAATAACATGTTTCATACTGGGATTTACCGCAGGAAGTATTTACCATAAATTTATTGAAGAAAGGGAATTAGAAGAAAGATTCGGAGAAGAATATAAAAGGTATAAGGAAAATACGCCGTTTATATTCCCCAAAATAAAAACAGGAAATAAGAATAATTAAAAATTACGAGATGAAAAGAATAATCCTATCCATCCTTTGCGGGATAATCGTTTTCTCTGCATTTTCGCAGGAGATGCTGACCTTGGAGCAATGCAAAGAATTGGCATTGAAAAACAATGCGCAGGCGAAAAATGCCGCGTTGTCGGTCGAAATGGCGGAGCAACAGAAGAAAGAGGCATTCACAAAATATTTCCCGTCGGTGAGCGGCACGGGGGCTGGCGTCGTTTTCAGCAAGCCGCTAATGACTACCGAAGTAGAAACCGGCTATCCCGCGCCCAACGATAAGGCGCAGGTTGATTTGATAAAAAACACCCTCGTGGGTGGTGTTGTAGCCATGCAGCCGATTTTTGTCGGCGGGCAAATCATTCACGGTAACCGGTTGGCAAAGGTAGGCGTGGAAGTGAGCAAACTGCAAAAACAGATGACCGAAAACGACGTATTGCTCGCCACAGAACGCTATTTCTGGCAACTCGTTTCATTGAAAGAAAAGATGAAAACGATTGAAAACTCGGAAACCCTGCTCAACCGCATCTCGTCCGACGTGAAAGTGGCGGTCGAGGCAGGACTGACCACCCGCAACGACCTGCTGCGCGTGGAACTCGAACAGAACCGTCTGGCGAGCGGCAAACTCAAAGCCGAAAACGGCTTGCAAATACTCAAAAAAGCATTCGCGCAGCATATCAGCTTGGAAAACGATGCCTTTGATATCGAAACGCCTGATTTCTCGGAAATCGCTTTGCCCGCGAGCGGAACTGATTATTCGCCCCAGCATCGCCCCGAATATCAACTGCTGGAAAAATCGGTCGATGCGGCACGGCTGCAATACAAGATGGAAATCGGCAAACTCCTGCCGTCCGTTGCTGTTGGCGCGGGCTACAACTGGATGAAAATGGATTTACGCCTGCAAACCGAACAGACCAAAAACTTCGGACTGGCGCTCGCCACGGTTTCCGTCCCGATTTCGGACTGGTGGGGCGGCTCGCACGCCATCAAAAAGAAACACCTCGAAGTGCAGCAAGCCGAAAACACCCGGCGCGAGAAATCAGACCTGCTGCAACTGCAAATGCAGCAAATCGACAACGAACTGAACGAGGCATACCAGCAAATCGCACTTGCCCGCAAGTCTATTTCCTCTGCCGAAGAAAACCTGAAAATCAGTCGCGACAACTTTAACGCGGGCATCATCACCCTGTCCGATTTGCTCGAAGCGCAAAATCTTTTGCAACAGTCCCGCGACCAGTACACCGAGGCAACAGGCGAGTATTTTGTGAAGCTGGCGGAGTATGGAAATGTAACGGGGAGGTAAGGGACGCTAACGAATAAAATTATCCCAAAACGTTCATTAGCAGGGGTGAAAAAAATTCGCCCTTGCTTGGGTGCAATTTAAATTGTCGCATTCACTAAGCGGCGCTCCTCAGTGGCATTTTGAGAAAATCAATGACTTTCGCCCACTGTTTATTCATGGATAATACCCGTAAGCGGAGCATGTTTTCGGCGCCCCTTCGACTCCAGCGTTGTCCGGAGAGTTTCATTCTGCTTTGTAGACGGTTCGATGAGCGGATTCGATGGCGCCACTCCCAATAATGCCACAACCCATATCCCAGCATTGTTTATAGCTCATGCGCTTTTTATTGTTTCCATAATAGTAGTGATGCGTTAATTTTCAAATTTTATTTGTAACTTATTGATATTTATACAAATATAAGCGTTATTTGATTTTTTGATTTGAAATGAAAGTACCTTTGCCTAAAAAACGAAGGTATGAATGCAGGTAAGTATGTGTTCTCACAAATGCTTGATTTTGTGGATAAGTACGAGTTTGAGAAGTGTGTTAAACGCTACAAAGGCAACTATCGCGTCCACGAATTGAATTGCTGGAATCAGTTTGTACAACTGTTTTTCGGGCAACCGACAGGGCTGAAATCGCTTCGCGACATCTGTCTGTGTCTGAAAGCACACCGTCGCAAGTTGTATCATCCTGGCATAAAACAGTTTGTGAATCAATCCACGCTGTCGCGAGCCAATGAGAACAGAGACTGGCGGATTTTTGCCGACTTTGGCGAGTACCTGATAAATTTTGTCAGACCACTGTATGCTGGCAGTTCGATTCCGCATTTAGACATCGACAATAATGTTTTTGCACTTGATTCTACCACAGTATCATTAAGCATCAAACTGTTTTCGTGGGCGCCGGGCAAATATTCCCGCGGTGCGGTCAAAATCCACACTATGACAGACTTGCGCGGAAGTATCCCGTCTTTTATCCTGATAACAGACGGTAAATATCACGACAGCAGTGCGCTTGACGTAATCGAGTATCAACCTGACGCTATCTGTCTGATGGATAGAGCTTACGTCGATTTTGACGCCCTGTTTCGCTTAAATCGGGCTGGCGCTTACTTCGTTACACGGGCAAAAGCGTCGATAAGATACAACATCGTTGAACAGAACGGCAACATGGACGATACTGTCGGGCTACGGGCAGACAAAACCATCGTTCTTTCGGGTTATAAGTCTAAAAAACTGTATCCCGAAAATCTGCGGTTAGTCGAATACTGCGACAGTGAAAAAGATGTGCTGCTGGTATTTCTCTCAAACAATTTTGAGGCAACAGCACTCGAAATCGCTTATCTGTACAGGAACAGGTGGCAGATTGAGGTCTTTTTCAAGTGGATAAAGCAGAATCTTACAATAAAGCACTTCTGGGGAAATTCGGAAAATGCCGTAAAAATCCACGTTTGGACGGCTATTTGCACCTGTCTGACAGTGGCTTACGCCAAACATTCCCTCAAAAGCGACCTCTCAATTTACGGGATTATGCAGATTGTAGGTATATCCGCTTTCGATAAAACTTCTGTGAAAGAACTTCTTACCGATTTTCAAGCCAATCAAAAGATCAAAGAACAATTGGATTTATTTAGTATCAATGTTTAACGCATCAGTAGTATTGACGCTTCAACACTTTATCGCTGTCTGTCAAATCCCGGATTTTAGCTTCAATTTCATCAATAGCTGCCTCCAGCTCCTTCAGCACCCGGTCCATACGCCGGGATTTGTCCCGATAATCATCCGGGTTCATGAACCGCTTCTGACCGGTAAGCTGTCCCTGATATTTACCTTTACCGCACATATACATATCGCGTTCGCTGACAGGCTGTTTCAACGTCGCCAGGTTCTTTTCCGGCAGGGAAAACAGACAGACTTTATCCTGAAAACGAATCGCGTATGCGGCTGTTTTACGGGCGTCCAGCCTGTCGTTCTTACC
>JAISCL010000202.1 GCA_031265585.1 Tannerella sp.
TGTCTGTTTGTTTTCATAAAAACTCCTTTTTGAGGAGAAAAACGAAGCAGGCTTGAGTTGAACAAACCAGATGTATTCCTTTTGAATCAACCAAATTTATTGCTTGCGGATTTTAGGAACTACATTATAACGAAAGGAAATGAAAAGAATATTTCATCTGAAGGATATTTGATTGCAGGTATTTTTTCTACGGTCGAAGAAATAAACGGTTTTCCGAAACAGTCAAATGCAACTCTTGGCGGTTTGAAGTTTACAGATATGAATGGCGATGGAATTATTGACGATCAGGATAAAATAAAAAATGCACCTCTCCGGGTTGTAAAAGATGAGTCGGTGGATGCATATATTGCTTATGATGCTTTAGTTTTAGGAGAAGTGATGGATTATACATTGCTCTTGAGGGCTATGAATGAAGAAATAAAATCAATACTGAAATTGGCATGGCAAATAGACGCCGCCATAACGCATGAAGCCGCGCTCCCTTCTCCGTTTGATGTTTTTTCAAATTTTTCATTTAATCCTTCCAATCCAACTGTAACTGAAATGTTCGCAAGACCATACAGGTTGAATCGCTACGCAAATTATGCAATAGAACGAATAAACGGATTATCAAATGCTGTTGAAGACGAAAAGCAAAGACTTTTACCTGAAGTCCTTTTTTACAGAACTTATGCCTATTCTCTTCTCTTGAATTATTTTGGAGGAGTTCCCATTGTCCTTTCAACTGCTGTTATTGATGGTGACTTTTACCCCGCCAGAAAAAGCGCCGGGGAGGTTGCCGATCAGATATTTTATGATGTTAATCAGATTGTTGCTGCTGATAATGGCACGTTGAAATACAGGGCAAGTCAATTGGAAGCGCGGGTTGCCCTTAATCAGGGATTATACCAAAAAGCGGTATTGTTAAATTGGCATAGATTCGATAAAACCATATAACTGAAAAATAACAGTTTAAATCTCAAATTTTGTCCAAAAACCATATGAATTTAACAATACCCAAAAAGCATTTGATGCCGCGAAAAGAATTATGGACTCTCATCATTACGATTTATCTGCCGGAGGCGCTTTTGGAAGTGACGCCATCGGCGAAGGCTTTGATTTGCAATTGCCGGCAAATATGATCAAGGCAAATTTGAGCTATCCTTTTCGTTATGTGGAAACGCTGCTGTTGTACGCAGAAGCGGCTGTTGAATTGGGAAACAACGCCACAGCGCTGCAAACCGTCAATCAACTGGAACAGTGGCAGGGACATTGTAAACGGTCGCTCAAATCCTCGATTGCCTGTTTTACGCTCCGCCTCGTTAATGTTTGCAGGTTGTCACCAAAGTGGTTTTTTGCCAGACTGCCCTTTAATGATATGCCGCCTTCATAGACAAAAACAGAGTAATCCCCGGTCTTGCCGCTGCAACTGTAACCGTCCCCGTTTCGTTTCTCTGTAATTTCAGAAAGACAGGGGACAATATCAAAGGTTTTGAACCCTGACATGCCTACCCCGTCTATCCAGAAATTTACCGTGTCAAACATAAAATGTTTCCATTTTTGGGTTTGTTTCAGGCTTACTATACACGTGTGCGCCCGCGCGCGCGAGGGGATCGGTGTTTTTCATATCGCTTTTGCCGTTTCTCTTATCAGCTTTAACGCCTCGTTTAACTGCCCGTCGGCTAATTGCTTTGCTACCCCCCGGATCAGATAGCGCCCGCCCGGAACAATTAAAATTTCAATCGTCTTCGGTTCCGCCTTAATCTTTTCCGGGTAGGGGGTTATGATGAACAGATAGCCGTCCGCCCCGCTCTCATAAAATGGATTTGGATGATCCACGAGTGTTATACTGCCGTCCCTTTTCTTTTTCCGGATCGGCTTTAGCATCTCTCCCCGTGGCGGCTCTCCGTACCCTATTACCGTTTCCCCGATCTTTAAATCCAGTAAATAAATACTGCTGAAATTCACACTTCCCTTACACTGCAACCGTGCTTCCGCCGTGCTGTTCGGGTTGCATTCGTCGTTACACTGATAGTACATCATAATCTTATTTTTGGCGTTTTTAAGGCTCTCCAGCGGCTTAAAATAGCCTGCTGCTGCCGTTACCACATACCGGGGCGTTCCTCCCTCTGTACCGTCCTTTTTAACGCCCTGGTTTTGCTCCATTTTTATATAACAACTAAACATGCCTGCCTCCTTTCTTTGAATGTTTGCCGGCAACATAGCTCGCGGCTTCCTGTTCGATTTCATACTCCGGTTTGATCCTGTGCTGTAATTGCCAGGCTTCCAACTCTGATTTGTCAAAGTAGGTCAGTTTGCCGCCCTGACTTTTGTAGTACGGGATTTTCTTTGCACCCACCAGCTTGTAAATATGTGACTTGCTTAATCCTGTCAGCGCGCTGGCGTCGGACATTGTAAGGGCCTTCTTTGCCCCCAGCAGGGTAAATTTCTTTATTTCCTGCAACTCGTTTAAAACTGTTTTTTCCATAATCTTAATTTTATATGGATTATGGCCGTTTGGGGTTAGGCGTTAGACTTCCCCGCCCGTGCCGGTGTAAACGTTCAGGGGGCTAACGCTCCCCCTTCCGGTTTACAAGGGCAAAAATAGATAGCTATAATAAAAATAAAACCCTACGTAGTCAATACATAGGGGTATCATAGGGGGTTATAATGTTATATTTTAATGACTTGTCTTAAACAGTTTGTCTATATCCCTATAGCCGTTTGGCAGTTGCCCTGTCTTGTTTTTATACTCATTTATACAGCCGGTTAACCCCCTTTCATTAAACAGCGTTTCAAAAGGCTTTATTTTCCGTCTCTCGCCGCTGTCTTTTAGGCTAAGATTCTCGTTTGCCACGTCCACAAAATAAGCAAGTAGCGTTTTTGATTTCAACCACTTTAATGGCCGATCCTCTGTATTTTCAATACATCCCGCCTGCTGCAAGTCTGGTAATATATTCAAAAGCGCGTCCGGGATTTGAGGATCGGCGGCTTTGGCAGGTTGATGCTTGATGAGCATTTTGCCTTGCAAAAAATTAGTTATGTTTTCAAAATCACTTTTCCTGTCTATGTTTTCAAAGAATGGTACGTTCAACCCATACGGGCTTTCTCGCTCAGTATTTTTATTATCTAAATCAAAGGCAGAGTAATAGGCGTTTATATCCTGTAACAGCATTTCTGTTTTTTGACGGTTAAAGCCGTCCGTAAGGTGTTCAAAATAATTGTGCCGCTCAATGCCCGTATAATCTCCAAAGTGCTTTAAAAACTCCTTTAAATTCAACCCTTTTGCCTCCGTATCAATATGGGGTACGCTAAATAATCCGTCCAGCCTGCTAACCGCTTCCCACCTGCTTTTATAAATCGTTTTCATGCCTCAAAAATTCACTCGTTGATATTTGGGATAAGGTTTACGGCCTCCTGCTTTTTCTTGTCCAGCACTTTAGCGTAAATCTGTGTAGTCGATAACTCCCGGTGTCCCAACAGTTTGGAAACGGTGTATATTTCCGCTCCCAGATCCAGCATCATAACGGCAAACGTATGTCGACCGGCGTGGAAGGTTACATCTTTTGTAATGCCGGAAGCCAGCGCCCAACGCCTCAACTCTAACAATGTTTGGGAATTGTAGTTGAAGCCTGCAAATACCCTTTCCGTGTTTTTCTTCCGTTCGCCCAAATACGTTTCCGCCTGGTTATTTATATCCAGGTATTCCTGCCCGCCCGTCTTTTTCTGTTTAAAGATAACCCTTGTATGGTCGCCAAACTTTTGCACTTCACTCCAGGTCATTTTTTCAATATCGCTTTTTCTTAAACCGGTCAAACAGCTAAACAGGAATGCACGCTTTAACACCGGGTATCTACATTCCGTTTTAGACATTTTCTTAACCTCATCAAATGTAAGATAGGCCCTTTCCGTTTCCGCCTGCTTAAAGCCTTCAACGCCCCTCAATGGGTTAACGTGTATTATCCTGTCCTCAAAGGCTTTGTTTATACACGCTCTTAGCTTATTGAAATACGATACTTTGGAATTTTGAGACAGTTGCTTTGCCTCCGACAAATCGTTATTTCTCCGCTTATATGCATCTTTGGCCGCGTTGTCCAAATAATCCCTGAATCCCTCTATCCATTCCGTTGTAATGTCCCGGAAGGTAGTTTTCTCCGTACAATACCTTTCCAGATGTCTTAGGCAGCTGTACCAATTGCCCCAATTACCCGTACTTTCCCGGTTTCCGCGCCTGTCTTCACACATTGCCCTGTAATAGTTTAAGAAAGGTGTATCTGTTTTAAACTGGCCGGTAAAACCGTATTCATTGTTTTGTATCTCAATTTGCCGTTTTGCCCTTATAGCCTGTGCCGTGGCTAATGTTTGCCGGTTCTGCTCTTTCTCTACCAGTATAGTAGCTTTCACTAAATAGAGTTTTAAGAACTCATACGACCTTTTACCATTCCGGTAAATGTCTAAATACAAGCTCTTATTGCCGTTAGATAACAACTTTTCCCTAAGCTGCACAGGCTCTTTTTTTACTATTGCCTTCATATTTAATTCAATATTGAGTAACAAACTTTGTTACTCAAATTCCGGCGAGTAACAAACCGGCAACAAAAATACAATAAAAAACAGAAAAACAAAAGAAAAGAAAGTAAATATAAGATAAATATCTGATGTTTTCAAAATATACTGTAAATTAAGGCCTTTAGTGTCTCTTTTTACCCTCTTTTTTAGCTGTTATTTTCACATCAAATGCATGGCTTCACTTCCCAATGCAAAATTTAGAGAAAATGGTGCTGAGGATTTCTTCGGTGGCTATTTCGCCGCCGGTTATTTCTCCCAGGTAATGGAGGCATTCACGGATATCTTCGGCCAGGAGATCGCCGGATAAATTGCTGTCGAGGCCTTCGATTACGCGTTCTATGGATTCACCGGCACGGCATAGTGCTTCGTAATGACGGATATTTGTTACGATTACTTCATTCTCCGTTACCTTGCCGAGATTCGCCAAACGGATAATATAGCTTTTCACCCGCTCAATATCTGCCGGTTCCTTGCATGAAATATGGATTACCTGCACATTTCCGGAGGTATGTATCGGACTGCGGCGCGCGCGGTCATTCTTCGTTCCGATCATCAGTATGGGCTTATTGAATTTCCGGAGCCAGCGGCTTATCGGGACAAGTTCTTCGGCTTCTTCCTGGGTCAGGTCAAACAGATACAGGATCATGGAAGCCTTTTCCGCTTTTTCAAAGCTTCGCTGTATGCCCATCGCCTCAATATGGTCGGACGTATTGTCACGCAATCCGGCGGTGTCTATAAAGCGGAACAGTTGTCCATCAATATATAAGGTTTCCTCAATCGTATCACGCGTAGTGCCGGGTATGTCCGAAACGATTGCACGTTCTTCATTCAGCAGCGCGTTCAGTAAGGTTGATTTCCCGACATTGGGCTTTCCTATGATCGCAACGGGAATCCCGTTTTTTATAGCATTGCCCGCTGCAAATGAACCGGCCAGATCTTTTATTTTATAACGAATCTTATTTGCCAAATCACGGAGTTGTGTACGGTCAGCGAATGCAAGTTCCTCATGATCGCCAAAATCAAGTTCCAGCTCAATCAGGGAAGCAAAATCAAGCAACTGCATACGCAACTGTTTCAATTCATCCGAAAATCCCCCACGCATCTGGTTCATTGCCAGCCGGTGCATTCCTGCAGAAGTGGATGCAATAAGATCCGCCACGGCTTCCGCCTGCGATAAATCCATCTTGCCATTCATAAACGCACGCCGGGTAAACTCGCCCGGACGGGCCTGGCGGGCGCCGTTCTCTATCAATAACTGCATCAGTTGCTGTTGAATATATAAAGAACCGTGGCAGGATATTTCAACCGTATCCTCTCCCGTATACGAATGAGGTGCGCGAAAAATCGCAACCAGCACATCATCCAGCACATCGCTGCTGCGGTATGCCGAACCGTACACAACCGTATTCGCCCTGTATCCGGAAAGGCCTTTCGTTTCAGCGTCCCTGCCAGGGCCTGTCACCCCGGGAACAGTCCTCTTTCCCGGAACAATTATCCTGTCACAGACAGCAAACGCATCCGGTCCCGTAACGCGTATCACTGCAATTCCTCCGGAACCAGGGGGTGTTGATACGGCACAAATTGTATCGTCATTCATCATCCTGTCATATTTCTATAAGTTCATACCGCTGTGTTCCCAATCCGATTTCCTCGGCATATTCCAGGCCGGAACGCCAGTCGGCATCCGGATGGATCAGCCGGAATTTATCTTCCTGACCGTGCATGTCCCCGTGATGCGATTCTGTGAGCCGGCTTCCGGGCAATGCCGGAGCTTTCATGACAAGATCGGCACACGCACGGTCAAGCGCTACCGGATCGAACGAAGCCGCCATCCCGATATCCGGCACAATCGCAGCATCATTGTGATTCCAGCAATCACATTCCGGAGATACATTCATAATAAAACTGACATGAAAATGCGGTTTCCCGTCAAGTATAGCCTTCGCATACTCTGCAATTTTGCAGTTCAACACTTCCGACGTATCATAATCGGCAAGCACTGCAGAATCATACTGGCACAAAGCCACACACTGCCCGCAACCCGTGCACTTTGAATAATCAATTTCGGCAATTCTGTTCCTGTTCAAATGTATGGCGTCATGAGCGCAGTGAACGGCGCAGACGTTGCAGCTTTTGCAGTTTTCAGCTTCAATAGCCGGCTTCGATGAAGAATGAAGTTCCAGCTTCCCGCCTATACTGGCGCTTCCCATCCCGATATTTTTCAGCGCACCGCCAAACCCGGCCTGTTCATGTCCCTTAAAATGATTCATACTGATGAAAACATCGGCATCAACGATTGCCGCACCGATTTTCGGAGCCTTGCAATACTTTCCGTTCAGTTCGATCTCACGATAATCGGTTCCCTTCAATCCATCGGCAATAATGACAGGACACTGGGCCGAGATCGGATTATACCCGTTCTCCATCGCACTCTGCAAATGATCTACAGCATTCGACCGCCCACCGGAATAAAGTGTATTACTGTCCGTCAGGAACGGCTTTGCCCCTTCACTGCGCAACAGTTTCGCCATACGCGCGGCATAATTGGGACGGAGATAGGCCATATTTCCCGGTTCGCCGAAATGTATTTTTACAGCGACAAACTGCTTATCCAAAACGATTGCCGTCAAGCCGGCTTTTCTAACAAGACGCTCCATTTTATCCGGCAGATTACTGCGTGGAGAGGTCCGCAAATTAGTAAAATACACTTTTGATGATTCCATGAGTAAATTTTTATATAAATGATTGTTTCAGGAAGCGTAAAGATAGAAACATTTTTCGAAACAGGAAGCATGAAACACCAAATAACAATGCGTTAACATTCCATAAAAGATATAGAATCGGACTACATTTGGTTAAAAAACATATCATGTATGATTTTTATTACTATCTTTACCCATTGAATTTATATTTTGCTATCGGCATATTTTGACGTGAACAGATAGCGCAGGTAAAGTAGGTTTGAGTCTATAATCTTTATACACAGGTGGAAAAAAAGCCGTGAACAGGAAGGATATTCATGATAATTAGAATTTATCAGGCTTCATTATTGCGAAAGGGTATCGGGTCATACTGCCGAATATAAAATTTATATCGTATGAAAGTAAAAATAATATATAATGACAAAAAGATGGTGTTTAAAAACTCATACGGAAGAGGAGATACGCTCGGAAAAGACATTGGAAAGGGAATTAAACCTCAATCCGATTATCAGCCGGTTACTGGTGCAGCGAGGTATCACTTCACCCGACGGGATAAAGAAATTCTTCAAGCCAAGCCTGAACAATTTGCACGATCCGTTCCTGATGCCGGACATGCACAGGGCGGTCAAACGCTTGAACAGGGCTTTGGGCAACAATGAGAAGATACTGGTATATGGAGATTATGATGTAGACGGAACGTCGGCGGTATCGCTTGTTTACCGCTTCCTGCGTCCGTATTCCACGATGCTGGACTATTACATACCCGACCGCTATGACGAAGGATATGGAATTTCCTATAAAGGGATAGATTTTGCCAAAGAAAAGGGATTTGCGCTGATCATAGCGCTTGACTGCGGCATTAAGGCGATTGACAAGGTAAAATATGCCAAAGAAAAAGGAATCGATTTTATCATTTGCGACCATCACATGCCCGACGACGAGCTTCCCGATGCGTTAGCCGTACTGGACGCCAAACGTACCGATTCCGTCTATCCCTACGAACACCTGTCCGGCTGCGGAGTCGGATTCAAATTCATGCAGGCGTTTGCCATGAGTAACGACATTCCCTTTTCAACCCTCGAATGCCTGCTGGAACTGACAGCCATCAGCATTGCTTCGGATATTGTACCCATTACCGACGAGAACCGCATCCTGGCCCATTACGGACTTAAACAGATAAACCACAACCCCAGCGTCGGCATCAAAGGAATCGTCAAGACCTCCGGACTTACCGGAAAGGAAATCACAATCAGCGATGTCGTATTTAAAATCGGCCCGCGTATTAACGCCTCGGGACGTATGATGAACGGCCGTGAAGCGGTAGACCTCCTGCTTGCAAGAGACGAAAAAAGCGCCAGCGAGAAAAGTGCGAACATAGACCAGTACAACGACGAACGCCGCGAAATGGACCGCAAGATCACCGAAGAAGCGAATGCGATCATCAATGATTTTAAAGACATAGACGACCACAAGGGAATCGTCGTATACAATCCGGACTGGCACAAGGGCGTCATCGGAATCGTGGCTTCACGGTTAACCGAAAAATATTACCGCCCGGCTGTCGTCCTGACCAAATCGTCGGAACTCATTACCGGATCAGCCCGTTCCATAGGCGGTTTTGACATGTATAAAGCCATCGAAAGCTGCCGCGAGCTGCTGGAAAACTTCGGAGGACACACATACGCCGCCGGCCTGTCCCTGCGCGAAGAAAACCTGAAAGAGTTCATTGACCGGTTCATGAAAATCACCTCCGAAGAAGTGACCCCCGAACAGATGATCCCCCAGATAGACATCGATTCCGTCATCCGGCTGAAAGAAATAAACAGTGCGCTGATGAACGACCTGAAGAAAATGAGCCCTTTCGGCCCGTATAATGAAAAACCCGTTTTCTGTTCATATAATGTATACGATTTCGGAACCAGCAAGGTAGTAGGAAAAGATGGCGCCCATCTGAAGCTCGAATTAATCGACGAAAGTTCTAAAATGCCCGTACACGCCATTGCTTTCGGAATGAGTGAACACGCGAAGTATATCACGGATGCAAACCGGGTGGATATATGCTATACCGTAGACGAGAACGTCTACAACGGCACGACCTCCATACAGTTGAACATAAAAGATATAAGGCCATCAAAACAGGATAAGCGGTGACTGACATCCTCCATGAGACATTAGAAAAATACTGGGGCTACGCCTCCTTTCGTCCCTTACAGGAAGACATCATAAACGCCGTACTTAACGGTGAAGACACGCTTGGACTGATGCCCACAGGCGGCGGCAAATCCATTACGTTCCAGGTTCCGGCCATGATCATGAAAGGACTGTGCATCGTCGTAACGCCCCTTATCGCATTAATGAAAGACCAGGTCGACAACCTGCGCGCGCGCGGCATCAAAGCGACCACGGTCTATTCCGGCATGACGGCCGACGAAATAAACAGGCATTTCGACAACTGCATATACGGTGACTACAAGTTCCTTTACATCTCGCCCGAACGGCTTCACACGGAACTCTTCAAAAGAAAGCTGCCGCTTATGAACGTATGCCTGCTGGCAGTCGACGAAAGCCACTGCATCTCACAGTGGGGATACGACTTCCGCCCGTCATACCTCCACATTGCCGATATACGGAAAGCCCTGCCGGAAGACATCCCCATACTGGCGCTGACGGCCACCGCCACCCCCGAAGTAGTAGATGACATCCAGGAAAAACTGCTGTTCCGCAAAAAAAATGCCCTGAAAAAAAGCTTTGTCCGTGAAAACCTCGCATACATCGTACGGAACACCGAAAGCAAGATGAACGAACTGCTGCACATACTCGAACGCGTAGACGGAACGGCTATCATATATGTACGCAACCGTAAACAAACGCAGGAGATTGCAAAAGAATTGCAGCAGGCGGGTTTCTCCGCTCACTTTTTCCACGCCGGCCTGAACCGCGACGATAAAACGGAACGGCAGGATGCCTGGAAAATGGGAAAATGCCGCATCATCGTCGCCACAAACGCTTTCGGAATGGGTATTGACAAGCCTGACGTGCGGTTAGTCATCCACATGGACATGCCCAACTCACTGGAAGAATATTTTCAGGAAGCAGGCCGGGCCGGACGCGACGAAAAGAAAGCATACGCCATTGCATTGTGTGCATCTACCGAAGCATCAACGCTCAAAAGGCGAATATCCAACGAATATCCGGACAAGAAATTCATCCTCCGCATCTACGAAGCGCTGGGCAACTACCTCCGGATAGCCGTAGGCTTCGGTGCATTCGGGACGCATGATTTTTCACTGCCCCTTTTTTGCAGAATATTCAAATTCCCCGCCATCCAGACCCACAATGCACTGAAAATACTTGAAGCGGCGGGTTATATCGAATACATAGAAGAACCGGACAACAGTTCACGCCTGCTGTTTCTGGTAAACCGTGACGAACTGTACAAAATGGAGATCGACAAATTCCAGGATGAAATCATCCAGGTCATCCTGCGGTCTTATACCGGACTGTTCGCCGATTACGTCTACATAGATGAATCGCTGATAGCGACACGCGTACACTCCACACGGGACGCGGTCTACGATTCCCTGGTGATGCTCTCCCGGACGCACCTGATCAGTTACATCCCCCGAAAAAAACTGCCGCAAATCATATTTACACAAAGCCGGGAAGAAACCAGGCACGTCGTAATCCCGCAAAGCACATTTGAGGACCGCCGGAAACGTACGGAAAGCAGAGTCGGCAAAGTGATCGAATACATCACCGAAACCCGGCTTTGCCGCACACGCATGCTGACAGGCTATTTCGGCGAAAAAACGGATACGGACTGCTGCATCTGCGACATCTGCCTCGGCCCAAGCCGGTCGGGACTTAAAAACTGGGAACTCAACAAAGCAAGGGACGCCCTCCTGTCACGCCTCCTGAAAAGCACCTCCGAAAGCATGCAGGCGCTGGCCGGGGAGTTGCCGCTGGAAAGGGAAAAAAACATACAGGCCATACGTTTCCTGTCAGACTTCGACGAACGGATCACGTCAAAAGACGGCATCATCTCAATAACCGGATAAAAAAACCGGCACCACTCAGGTTATTAAATTTTCAAATTTTGGATGTGCGATGGAAAATCCCGGAGGGATGATATATCGGTAGAAAAACAATCGGGAATTAATAAAAATCCCGGAGGGATGGCATGTAAAATATTCATTTTTAATATGTCATCCCTCCGGGATTCTTGATCGATATGGACGGGATTGTTTGCTACCGACATGTCATTCCTCCGGGATTTTTGACCGATTTACACGTATATGGTGTCATTTAGATACTGCCCGAAATTATTTTGCGAGTGCGCGGCGTTATTTAACATATTGGTGGCGTTATTTAGCGGGTATGCGGTGTTATTTTACGAGTGCACGGCATTATTTAGCGAGTACGCGGCGTTATTTTGCGAGTGCTTTGTGTTATCTTAACGGTTCTTGATGCTATTTTGCAGAATCGTTGTGTTATCTTAACAATACTTGCTGTTATTTTGCAGAGCCTTTGTGTTATTTTAACGATTCTTGACGTTATTTTGCGAAGTATTTGTATTATCTTAACAGTTCTTTTTATTATTTTGCAGGTGCACGGTGTTATCTTACAGGTGCACGATATTATTTTATAAATGTCCGGTGTTATTTACGTCACAATTTCAGTCTGCTGTTATACTGCACTTTTCAGCTTTCTATATTTTTTTATTCTTGAACTGAATCTGATTCACTTTTCTGTACTGCGGACTGGAAGTGCCGAATACGGCCTTTACATATTCCTTCACCATTAGCGCAGTATCCATCATGCCCGTTTTTGGAGCATACAGCAGCCTGTTACGTTCCTGCCGCAGGCTAGCCAGTGGCGCCTCGGCAGCCATTACGGCGGAGTTTGTCGTCCGCATCTCGTCCAGCAGCGTCTTGAGGGCATCTACCGACAGGTCAGGTTCTGCCGGAGTGTACGCCGGCTGCGATTCCACCAGCGCGATCAGCTGGTTCAAATGTTCTATCTGCTCGTTAAAGCTCACCTGCGATACCGATATGTGCCTGGCCGGTTCGCTGTTCGGCTCCGGAGCCGGTTCGATTTTGTGGGCGCGCTGTCCCCTGATTTTACGCACTACCTCTTTGATATGTACGATCACGGTATCCGGCAGGCCCAGCACAATGGCTACCGCCTGTACGCGGGTTGCGAGCGGCGGCAGGAGCGCGAACTTCTTTATGCGCGCACCGTTGGCCACCAGATAAGCGGGAATCGCCACATCTACCGCGGTAACTGACTTTTTAATCGTGTCCACCTGATACATCAGCGACCCGATTTGCAAATTTACGGGCACCGGGTCATACGACGGGCCGAAATTTTTACATACAGCAATTAACTGGTCGAAATGACCCACATAGGTATTAATACCCGATTCGGTTTTTGAAATCATAATCTGTTCCTTTCCTTTATTGTTTATTCAGTCTTAAAGTCTTAAAAAGATGAAATTGAAAGCGCACATCGCATCAATTATTTTATTATTGTAAAATCCATGCAAATATACATTATTTTTTTAATTATCTACACAGGTGGACAAAAATTTCATGAAAAATTTATAACAGCATAAAATTCAGGTCGGAATCTTCCGGCATTCTATCAAAATTTTCCGGTTGCCGGACAGGGTTGAAGCGAACAGGTATATATCGCCGCCGTCCGCTATATGCGTACGCCTGCGCAGTTCATCGACGGAAAGGGGGAAGTTGCGGACAGCCACATTCGCCCGTGGAATCTGCGCCGACAGGCTGCGACACAAACGGTTGTCAAACCTGTATACCCGGCTGACTTCAAATACTCTCCCGGCAAAGGACGGCAGACAGGCATTCGAGGTATACAGATGACTGCTTGCGTGAAGTTTTTCCAGTCCGTAGCGCGATGATACGGTTTTACAGGCGCCGGCTTTCAGGATGGAAGCGTTCGGTTCGTAAAGATAACGCCCGATCTCTCCGGCAAATGCAGCGACTGCCGCCTTTTCTTCACCGTACAGGAAATGAAAGAACTGCTCCCTGCCGGATGTCGTACGGTTTATACAATAAATTTGAACATCAGCTACGGCAACGCGAGAAGCGCCGGCCACGGCAAGGAGTTCCCGACATTCATTCCCGACGGAAACGACATGGATTTCCCCAATCGCCGGCAGCTGCGATAAAAGACTGCTTATATCAAGCATCGGCGACAGTTTCACGATGATTTTACGTCCGTTCCCGCACAGCAGGGGCCACAGTTCCGTCAGGTCAGGCTCACAGTCTTCCGGTGCAAACGCGCGCTTTTCCCCGGATCCCCTGCGCGCCGGATCCAGATAGATCACATTCATCCCGGAGAGCGCATCCGGATTATTCCTGAGTAACGTTACCGCATCTTCATTCAGAATCCGGATATTCTGCGCTCCAAGCTGCTCCATATTATGGGCGGCAGCGTCACAATAGCCGGCATTACGCTCTACATACGTCAGGTTTTTCGCTTTTAATGATAAAAAGTAAGCATCCACGCCCAGTCCTCCGGTCAGGTCACAGACGCTGTCGCCTTCTTCAATAAGCCGCTGTTTATAGAGCGCCGTCTGTTCGGAGGAACACTGCTCTGCCGCCAGCGACGAAGGGTAAATCACACAGTCACTGGCGTACCATGACGGCAGCTTACCCCTGATCCGGCGCCGCGCTTCAATCTGTCCGGCGGCAAAGCGCACGTCCACATCCTTATAGCGTGAGGCATTCAAAACGAGCTGCAAGACATCATCATCCGCATGCTCCCGGATAAAAGCCTTTAAGCGTTCTGTTATTTTCATGGGTGCAAAATCTGTTGACAGGCCCTAACGGGCTGTTTGTGGGCTTTCCTGCTTGCTGTTGCAGTTGGATTCATACAGGAAATTGGCCAGCTCAATGTCGTCTGTAAACGTGCTGATTTTTTCGGGAGGGATGGGGTTCCCGATATAGACATGAATGGTGCGGCCTTTTTTATTGAAGGCTTCTTTGGCGACACGCAATACGCGGAGTTTCCAGCTGATACGGCCCAAACGGTAGAACAGCTTGGAATTGAGGCAGTCAAAATAGACCGGATATACCGGGACGCCGGCTTTGCGTATCAGGCGTATGACGCTGTGTATCCAGGGTAAATCGCAGACTTTCTTCTGCTTTTTGTCGTAGAACGACATGGCGCCGGCAGGGAAGAAGCCCATGGGGTGCCCGTTTTTCAGCTGGGAAAGCGATAAGCGTACGCCGTTTACGTTTTGACTGTTGCTTTCCCGGTTATCGCCGATTTTGGGTATGACTGAAATAAAATTGTCTTCCATGGCAGAGATGTGCGCCAGAATTTCATTGACCATTACGCGGAAATCGGGACGTATGGAAGCGAAAATATCAATCAGGATAATGCCGTCGAGCGAGCCGATCGGGTGGTTGGATACGGTTATAAATGCGCCTTCCGGCAAGTGTTGCAGGATTTCACGATTATGAACTTCGTAGCGGACATCCATCAGCGGATCGCTCAGTATGGCGGATGTAAAGGCGGCGCCCCTCAGTTGACAGTGGTTTGCATGGATGCGGTTCACCTTGTCCATGTCCATCCATCGAAAGACTTTCTTTAGCAGCCAGGCGCCGGGGCGGGTTTTGAAAAAGGGCGCCTTCTGCTGTATTTCTTCTATTTCCAGTACGGTCTGTTTCATCTGCCGGTAAATGATGCGCATATCTTTTCATGCCTGTGAATGGATATGGCTAAAACAGTATTCAGTATTATTATTTCATAAAGAAAATAGATCCATACGGGGCCTGTCAGTACGGCAATGAACAGTATGACTGTACGTCCGTTGAAGGTCATCAGGTCAATGTATCTTTTCATCAGGCGACTGCTTTTTTGCCGAAATTCTACGCGTATATCTTCCGGGATTTCATCGCCGTATTTCGAGCGGAGGCTTTTCAACATCTGCTGGAGCTTGGGTGTTACGGCTTCCTGGAAGGAGGTATAGCCCATGTATATGTAAAACAGCGCTTTCCCCGGGCCGCTTTTCATTGTCCGGTACTGACTACGGATTTCATCCAGATGCTGAAATTCCCGCCCTTTTTCCCTGCTGACAAAATAAAGATGGAGCGTTTTATAATAGTCCGTTATGTTGGCCTGTATGAGATGCGACAGTCCGGACAGGAGGGCGGGAATGAAAAACAGCCACGTTCCGTATTCGTTTTCCAGTCTTAATGCCAGGAAAAAGTAGATGAGCGCGAACCAGATATCACCGGCAACACCGTCAAGTATGCGTCCGATTTCGGATTTAATGCCGGTAAGGCGCGCCAGCTGACCGTCTACACAGTCCAGGATATTGGCAATGACCAGGCAGATAATGCCTGACAGGACAAGCAGCAGGTCGTGCCGGTAAAACAGAGGTCCTGCAGCCGCACCGACAAAGATGGACAGGACTGTTACCATGTTGGGGGTGATGCCCGTATGGCGTATCAGCTTCGCGATACGGAAACCTGCCGGGCGGTAAAACCATTGATCCGGATAGTTTTCCGTTTCAATGGATTTAAGCGATGCTTCGTATTCTTTATCTAATGTTTGACTCATTGCTGTTATTTATATGCATATCCTCCGTCGGCGACAATGATTTCTCCGTTGATGTATGAGTTTTCAACCAATAATCTGTATACGTCCGAGAGTTCATCGGGATCGCAGAAGCGTCCCAGGGCGATTTTGCCTTCTATGCTGCGACGGATTTCGGGCGGTTTGTTTTTTTGCCACCCGGTATCTGCAAACCCGGGTGCGACGGCATTGACACGGATCCCGTAAGGGGAAAGGAATTTGACAAGATTTTTGACCAGCGCATGTACGGAGGCTTTTGTAACGCCGTAAGACAGTGACGTGGCATGTGGCAGGATGCCCATCAGCGAGCCGGTGAAGATCACGCTTCCTCCCCTGTTGATCTCACCCAGGAGGCGTTGCAGCAGAAATACCGGAAAGTGTACGTTGGCAAAAAAGACACGTTCCCAGTCATCATATTTCATGTTCTGAAAGCTGTCACGGCTCGTAAGTCCGGCGTTAAAGACAAGGACATCCGGCTTGATCGCCCTGTCGAGGATATAGCGGGCGACGATATCTATCGCCTCTTTGCCGGAGCTGTCGGCCTGCAGTGCGACTGCGTCCGTATTGCACTCATTGCGCAGGTCTTCACATGCCTTCCGGGCCGTATCCGTATCCGTGCCGTATGTCAGGATCAGGCTGTATCCCGCTTTTCCGAGACACTGTGCGATCGACCGGCCGATGCCTTTTGTTCCTCCCGTAATTAAAGCGTATTTTGACATGAATCCTTTATTTTAAATCCTTTTACGGAGACCGGCTTGGCGTTCTGTTCCTTTTGCAGGGATTTTTCATACGAGTCATGGATCGTTTTCTTTATGGAGGAGGACGAAACGCCCGAACCGTACGGGAAGTAGAACACTTCAACTCCCAGTTCTTTCAGGTAATCGTATTTTCCAAACCAGTCGTCTCCTACGACGAATGCGTCAATGTTCAGTTTCTTTACGATTTCCGTATGATCAAGCGTCCGTTGGGGGATCACGATGTCCGGCGTTTTCAATGCTTCAATAATCTGAAGCCTTTCATCAAACGGAATAATCGGCGCCTCCTTATAGGACGCAACCAGCTCGTCCGTACTTACGCCCACAATGAGGATGTCGCCCAGGCTTCGCGCATAGTTGACCATCCGTAAGTGGTTGAAGTGGAACATGTCAAATGTTCCCGATGTGTATACGATAATTTTATCCTTTAGCATGTGATTATTCGTTCATTAATTGTCTCCTGTCAGATCCAGTTTTTCCTTATCCCCGCTCCTGTCTACATATTGTTTGCGTAAAGGATCGGCTGCGGCAGCCCGGAAGTTTTTCCGGTTTCTGTAAACGTCGATGAGTGTATACAGGGCGTGCCGGAAAGAGCTTTCCGACGCTTCGTTTTTTCCTGCTATATCGTATGCCGTACCGTGTGCAGGGGATGTACGCACAATCGAAAGCCCGGCCGTAAAGTTCACGCCGTCGTCCATGGCCAGCGCTTTGAAAGGCGCCAGTCCCTGGTCGTGATACATCGCCAGCACTCCGTCGAACAGCCGGTATGTCTGCGCTCCGAAAAAACCGTCTGCCGCGTAGGGGCCGAATACGGAGATTCCTTCCTTATCGGCTGCTTCAATCGCAGGTTTGATGATGCCTGTTTCTTCGTCTCCGAGAAAGCCGTTATCGCCGGCATGGGGGTTAAGCGCCAGTACCGCCACACGCGGCCGTACAATGCCGAAATCTTCGCGAAGCGACTGATTGAATGTTTTTAGCTTTTCTAAAATGCCGGCCGCGGTCAGCGCGGCTTTTACTCCGGACAGTGGGATATGTCCTGTCACTAAAGCTACACGCAAGTTTTCATTCAGCAGGATCATCAGGGAGCGCCGGTCACGGTCTCCAAAATTTTCTTCCAGGTATTCGGTATGTCCGGGGAAATGAAATTTTTCGCTTTGTATATTATGCTTGTTGACAGGCGCCGTTAACAGTGCATTGACAGCGCCTCTTTTCAGATCTGCCACAACGGCATCCAGGGACTGACGCGCCGCCTTCCCGCCGGCTTCGGTCGACCGTCCCGGCTCTGCCTGCACACTGTCGTTCACACAGCGTATCAGGTTCAGTTTTCCCTGGACGGCCTTATGCGCATCCTGTATCACGCAGATTTCCGGAGGCGTCACGTCTCCTTCTTCCAGCAGTTTACCGTAAAATGAAACTATTTTAGAGGATCCGTACAGGATCGGGATACAAAGTTCAAAAATTCTCGGGTCGACAAATGATTTTAAAATAACTTCACAGCCGATGCCGTTGGGGTCGCCCAGTGAAATACCTGTCCTGATAAGTTTTTCTTCCATGATTTATTCGTTCTTATTTTCTGTCGCCGCTACTATTTCCGCCTGTTTGGATTCCTGTTCGTCAGGGAAACGTGTTGTTTGCAGTGCAGCTTCCAGCCGGCGGATATAGTTCTTTTTCTCTTTTTGCGGTTCAAAAACAAATCCTTCCGTGACAATAACGCGCTTATTTTCTTCATCTACCCGGGCATAGCTTACGAACGGTCCTCCCATCATGTCGCCGCCTTCCATGCGCCATAATCCGCGCAAGACGCCACAATATTTACCGTGCAATGTGGTTGCAGAATAATCTACGACACGTTTTTCCGTCGACATATAGGAGCCTGCAAATGCACCGGGGATCATGCGTTTGGTTATCGAATCACGCTGGGCCACCAGATAGTCAAGCGTGAAAGTATTCCTGTCAACGAACGGGAAACTGTAAACAAGCAGGTCCATACGCCCGTGGGCAGCGTCGTTTGATAACCAGAGGCAATCCATTGAATCTTTGGATGATTTTATCTCCGACGGCGCATTGAGCGTGATGCCGAATTTTTCCTTTACTTTTTCCATCACGACATGACTGTACGTTTTAGACAGAAAGTCTCTTGTGCGCTTCATTTCTTCTTTAGTGTAATAGTCTACGAGCAGATGCGGATTTTCCGTCAGGAATGTTTCGACGGTCTGTCCGTCCGGCGCGTTGAGATAGATCACAAGCTGCCCGTTGGTCCATTTATCGGATTCTTTCAACGCCGATGCTTTTGTGTAGAGGTTCCGGTCAATATTCACGATCAGAATATTCCGTACATATTTCAGCAGACCGTCAAACTGGTCCGGCCTTACATACGTAATCCTCATGGACGATTCCGCCTGCGGCAGAAAGGGTACCGGCGAGGTCAGTTCTTCCTTTACGGCAGAACCCGTCGTTCCATCCCAGGCCGCTTTATCCATAACAACAATGACTTCATAAGCAATACCCGTTGCACGTGATGTGGAGGAACCGGATCTGCCACATGCGCTTAATCCCACGATCAGGGACAGTAATGTAATAAAAATGATAGATTTCATATCAATTATTTTTTTAGTATGTATAATTATTGCACAAATATAGTACATAATAAGAAAAGGAGAATCATTTTTTGTCATTTTTTGCAATAGATAGCTTCCGGTTAATACTCGAGGCTCACACACGGGGGGTGTACAGGATTACGCGATTCCTGTACAGGATTACGCCATTCCTATACAGGTTTTTGCCTGATTTTGGTACGGAATATCAGGCTGCACTGTCGAAGCCTGTTCATTCAAAAGGAAGGGGCTGCCCGGATTTCGGACAACCCCCTTCCCGGTTTTTTACCGGTTTATTGCGGGCGGTTATTTTTCTTTTGTAAGCCTGAAGTTTGCGAAATAGAAGGACATGTCGCTATCGGGGTCTGCGCCCTTTTCACCTCCGATATTGAAGACGATCACCCTCGTATGCCGGCTCGCCATGTTGGAAATGTCGACCGTATACTCGGTCCATCGCTGGAGTTCGGAATCGGTGATCGCGTGCGTCGGATTGCCGAGATCCCAGTATTCCTGGCCGAACGTACTGTTTCCGCCGAATGCCCACATGTGGTTCATGAACCTTAACCAGATGCTTTGGAAGTTTGCATTCGTACCGGTGAGGCTGCTTTTGGCCGGGGCATAAATACGGTATTTGAAGTATTTGTACTCCTGGGAATTGAACCGGTAGTCGGGCGGTACGGCGAAGACGAGGGACGAGCTTTTCTTTTTCGGTACGGCCTTGAATACATTCTCCAGGCCTGTGCCGGCCGGCGCGTCACTTGGATTGAGGGTGATGACCGTCTCGAAATTGCCGTCCTGCACGAGGCCGTTCACGCCGTAATTGAACGGAATCAGCGCTTCGTCGGGCGTCTTCACGAGTTCCACCACGCCGCCGTCGACGTAGGGCGCAAGCAGCGCGTCAAGTCCCATCGTACCGGGCGTGTAGCGGACTTTTTTCAGGGTGCCCGATTCCAGCAGGTCTTTCAGCACCTGTACATCGCCGACGTCACCGACTTTCGAAATGAAGGGGAGCGTCCGTCCGCCTCCTATTTCGCTTTTCGCATTGTTTCGGTCGTAGGTGTACGTCCTGATGGTAAACAGGTCTCCGCCGGTTAAATCCAGCTCTTCAATGTTTGAGAAATAGAATATATCCTGCAGCGAATTGGCATGGATGGGATATACGAGTTTCTTCAGCCTGGAGGCCGATTCGAAATCGAAGCGCGTGAGGCCGTTTGCGGTCAGCACATCCCGTTCCGACGGCGAGAATGTCCCCGTGCTTGCCGGGATGTTCAGGATCAGATCCTTTTCCAGGACAAGCGTATCCAGGATGGAAGCATTGTTTACCTTCGGCAAAACCTTGTACTTCATTTTGACGGTATACGACCGGCCTGTTTCGAGGTTGCCCGCGAAGAAGCGCGAATCATCGCCCCGTTCTCCCTTCACAACGTTCCCGTTGCGGTCGGTATATTCATACGTCAACCCGTGATAGGTGAGGAGCAGTGAATTTAAACCGGCCGGCCATTCGACGATCGCCGACGACGGGGAGGTCGTGATTCTCGGCGAACTGATCACGGTTGACTGCAAATCCGAAGCGGTGAAAGGGATCAGTGCGATTTCCTGGGGAACGGATTTGTTTTCATATTCGTCCAGGGTATAGATGAAAAACCGGTAGATTTTAGACTGTGTCAATCCTGTGACATTTACCCAGGAGACCAGCTGATCCAGCACGATTTTTTCCTCATCGTATTCAATAACGGTTTTCTTCGCCTTACCCATCCTGATCTGTTCGGAAGAGACGCGTCCCGCTTTCAGCAGGTCGATTTCCACCCGTTCGTAACCGATATGGCCGACCACCGTGTCATATTTGGCCGGATAAACGATTTCTCCGTAATACTTCTCTGTTTTTTCGTGCATGTCTTCGCATGAACAGAACAGAACAGCGCATGTGATTATAAAAATTACTTTATATTTCATAGGTCAAAAGTTTTTATATGAACTTATCTGTTAGCTTTTTTGCCATAGAGTGTGATCTCGGACATGCAGTTTGCATCGTCAAGCGTATAGTTTCCGCCGAAACCTTTGACCGCTTCGAAACGGAACCAGCGGGTGGGCTTCGTATACTGCGGGTCATCCGGGTAGAAATAGGCCATGTCGCCGGCTTCGCCCATCCGCACAAACTCGATTTCGCTGAGGCCGGTCGGGACGGCGATCTTGTTTTCGGTAATCGGATCGCTCCATGTATTTGTCCCCTCGTCCCAGATATAGAGCCGGAAGATGCCGACGTTCTCGTACTGGTAATACTGTCCGCGGCTGACGTTGGCCAGGCCGCCGGAGTGACGCTGCACGGTGATGATGCGGCTCAGCTCATAGTAGTCGCCCAGGTCGATGATGAAATTCCACGGCATGTTGCCGTCCGCGGTTCTTCCCGTGCGGCCCCTGGAGTGCGTATGCATGAAGTTCAGGTTGTCGCCCCGGTCGATGATATCGTCTATCACATAGCGGGCGCGTCCTTCCAGACCGTCGCCGAAGCACATCGGGATGCCTCCTACGGAATCGTTCGCGTTCGGCAGCACCCAGTTGTCTTTGGGGATCTTGACGTCTTCCAGCAGTATAAACTGACCCTGGTCGATGGATTCCGTGATGTTGCCGTACGTATCTTCGATCTTCACCCGAACGCTCACCGGCTCGCTCGACGAAAGGTAGAGGTCGCTGATAAACCGCCGGTCTTTTTCAAGATTGGAGGAGAAAACGTTCGAAAACGAATAGGACGTTCCGTTTTGCGTGTAACTGAAATCCACGTATACGTTGATGTTCTGCATCAGTTCATTTTCCCAGTCCACCAGGAAGGAACTGAATCCGGATTTCACGACAACCGATTTTGCCACGCGCGTATAGGCCGGTTCCAGCGGCGTGATGTTGACATTGACGGGTTCGGAGCGGATGCCGTTCCTGTTTACCGAATAGAGGCGGACGGTATATTCCTTCACCGAAGAAAATCCGTAGACAGTCAACGAATCCTTGTAAAAGGACGAAGAGAACAGGAAAGTCTGGTTCTTTTCGTTCGTATATTCGGCCTCTATCTGAAGCAAATCTTCGTCGGCAGGGATTGTATAGAACAGTTTGGCTCCTCCGTAAAGCGGCTCGTAGCTTACGTTCGAGACCTTGTTCGGGGGATTGCCGCTCCTGTCCGGTTCATATCTTCCTTCTTCCTTGCAGGCATTTACACATACCAGCAGGGAGAGTGTAACTACTAAATATTTTATTGTTTTCATAAGTACATCTTTTTATTTTTATTACCAGCCGGGATTCTGTATCAAATTCCCGTTCGTATTTAATTCTTCGAGCGGGATCGGCCACAAACAGTCCTGTATGGAGAACCGGCGCGTCTGCTTGGCTTCCAGCACGAAGAAGGTGGTTGCGGCCGTTCCGTCATGTTTCCAGCCCGATACGGGAACGGAAAATTCGCGAACCGCTCTTTTATGGCGGTGCATATCCCAGAAGCGACTGCCTTCAAAAGCAAGTTCAATGCCTCTTTCCTGAAGAATAATATCGCGCAGGCCATCCTGCGACCGGTGCTTATTGACGGTTTTAGCCACCGTAGCGTCCGACCAGACCTGTTCCAGATCGGGGATGCCGGCGCGGCGGCGCACTTTATTGACCAGGTCGTATACTTCCTGCGACGGCCCGCTGTATTCGTTCAGCGCTTCGGCTTTCATCAGGTACAGATCGGCCATGCGGACGATGGGATAGGGATATTTGATGGTTCGCTGCCAGGCTCCCGACTGCGATTCCGGGTGTACGAATTTCTTCAGGGCGATTCCCGTACAGTAGAAGTCGGTGGAATGGGTTGAAGAATTGAATCCGCCGTCTTTTCCCTGGTACATCATTGTGTTGATCTTCACGGTGTGCGTGCGCCAGTAACCGCCGGTGATCACCATGTTCGCATAGAAGCGCGGTTCGCGGCCGAGATACATCTGGAGCGTTTCCGAACCGGGCTGCAGGATCCCGTTCACTTCCTGATATTCGGGATCGGCGGCGCCGGGGGTGGTGACGATGTCGAACATCTTATTCGTGTCGAACGTCAGGTCTTCGTCCGTAGGCAGTCCGTTCTTTGTATAGTACCGTTCGAGCACCTGATACGTGGCGCCCATCCATTGCCATGAAAATTCGGCCGTGTTGGTCACGCCGTCGCCATAACCTGTCGGCAGGCGCATGTTGGTGGACGACGACAGTTCTCCCTGTCCGTAATAGTTGATGCCCGAAAAGCCCCATACCACTTCCTTGTTCCACGGATCGCAGATCACCATCCGGTTATCATACAGCGTCTGCATGTTTTCCCTGTTCACGTTGAATGCTTCCGTATCATAAATGAACGGTTCCTTTTCGTACGTATACAGCGCTCTGCCGTTCGCTTCGGCGATCGTGATCGCTTCGGTCAGGGCGTCGACGGCTTTTTTCCATTTTTCATTGTCAGCCGTCATCGGGAAGAACGGTTGCCCGTCGTGATCGTAGAAATCACCGTAATATTCCCTGTTACCGTTGAAGAAAGGGCTGGCTCTGAAAAACAGCACCCTGGCTTTGGCGGCTTTGGCGGCGATCTGGTCTACCTGTCCCTGGTTATTGGCCGTAGCGCGCTCCGTGAGATCCGGAATCGCTTCGTCCATCAGGTTGATAATATAGTCGAAACACTCGTCGACCTTGGTGCGCGATTGAAATAAAGCATCGCTCGACGCATCGGGGTCAATCACGTTTTCCGACGGCAGTACGATCGGCCCGTATTGCTGTACGAGAAGCCAGCAGTAGTAGGCTTTCAGGAATTTCACCTGCGCTTTCCAGTCCCTGATTTCCTGTTCGGTCATGTCGCGCACATTGTCAATATAATGCAGGAACACTTCGCACTGGTTCAATCCCCTGTAAAGATGTTTTGCACCCATAGTGCCGGACCATGTTCCCAATAACGGACCGCCTGTGTTTTGCAGGCCCCGCATGACTCTAATCGCCGCCAGGTTGCCCATAGCGTCGTTCAAGTCCAGGCGGCCGATAAGCTCGTCGCCCAGCGACCAGGAAGTGACATGCGTATCCGATTCATAAGGCAGGAAATTATATACCCTGGCCAGGGCGTCGTAAGCGCTTTCCTTTTTCGTAAAAATCTCTTCAAGTGTCAGCGTATTGTCGGGCACCACATCGAGATATTTGGCACATGACGGCAATAATAAGCTCAGTATTATTCCGAATGCTATTGATTTGAATATTTTCATTGTTACTGTAATTAAGACATTAAAAATTTAACTGAATCCCAATATTATATCTTTTGTTGGGAGGATAACCCAATCCGGCTTTTCCCATTTCGGGATCCCACAATTTGAATTTGCTCAGTACAAATAAATTTTCCAGCGTCAGGTAAATGCGGCAATTCTGCAAACCTACTTTTTGCCATCCCCTCAGGTTGTATCCGGCTTCAATCTGTTTCAACCGTATGAAAGAAGCGTCACGCAGCCACCAGGAAGACTGTACCGAGTTGTTCACGATCGGCCAGGTCGACAGGCGGGGCCAGAAGGCGTATACGTTCGGATTGGTTTCGCTCCAGTAGTCGTTGGCAACGATTTTAAGCGCGTTTCGGCGGGCTACGAACGGCGCAATGCCTTCCGTGCCGTCAACGCTCGGGTTGATGAAAAACGACACCATGCCGTTTCCCTGGAAGAAGAATGAAAAGTCAAAATCCTTATAACCCGTGGACAGTCCGAATCCGTACTGCATTTTGGGTACGGTAGGATATCCCAGCGGAACCCGGTCGTTATCATTGATAATGCCGTCGCCGTTTACATCCTTGTACTTGATATCCCCGGCCAGGTATTCGCCGAAGTCCTGTTTCGGGGAATTGTTGATTTCTTCCTGGTCGACAAACAGCCTTTCGGCAATCAGTCCCCATTCCTGCTTGACGTTATGTCCCAGCCGTTTCCGGTATTCGTCGGGATAATCCTTTTCGTCCAGCTGAACATATTTGTTGTTGGAGAACGTGAGGTTTGCACGGCCGGTCATCCAGAAATCCTTATTGAAGAAATGCTGGTAGTCGACAGAGCCGTCAAAGCCCCAGGCTTCCAATTTACCGACATTCCCGCTTACGGAGGCTTCCAGTCCTGCCGTAGCCGGGAAATTTTCCCTTACCATATAGATCTTATCCCGGTTTTCCCCGAATAATTCGGCCTGTACTTTCAGTCTTTCCTTCATGAAATTGGCTTCTATGCCGGCATTCCATTTCGTGGAGACTTCCCAGGTGATGTTCGGATTGGCGTAACGGTTGATGGTGTAACCTCCGTAAGAGTTCATAAAGGATTCTCCCCAGCGGTACCCGTAGCCAATGGCCGCGTCCGGATTATAAATCGAAATATCCGACAGATAGAAGAAGCGGTCTCTCCGCTCTGCGATCGCATCGTTACCGATCCGTCCGATACTGCCTTTCAGTTTCAAGGTGCTTACAATATCAAGCATGGGATCCCAGAAGCTTTCGTTCGAGATCAGCCATCCGCCGGCTATTGACGGATAGAATCCGAAACGCTTGCTGCCGTCAAATTTTTCCGATCCGTTGTATCCGAATGAAAATTCGAGGAAATAGCGCGAATCGAAGTCGTAGGTGAAACGGCCGGCCAGTCCGGTGTTTTTCTCCGGTAATGTTTCGTAGATAGAGAAGCTGTCACCTGAGGTCAGCAGGTTTTCTTCCATCGTGCTTACCAGCATCGCCCCAACGTTATGGAGGTTAAACTGCCGCAACCAGGTAGCGCGGGCTTCGAAGTAGTATTTGAAGGTGGCGTTACGTCCGGGGGCTACATCTCCGAGGTGCGCCTGTCCCGTATTTGGGTTGAGGCACCAGAGCTTGTGTTCTCCCGTGATCTGGTTGTAAGATTCCAGATCGTAATAGAACGGGGTATACATCCGTGTGCTGGTGTACCGGCTCCAGTTATTGACGGAACCTTTTAACTGCACGCTCAATCCTTCGGTTATAAATTTCAAATCCTGCCTCAGGGTTGCCTGCGCCGTTATGTTACTTTCATTACGGTCGGTATAACCCCTTGTCATCTCGGCGTAAGGATTATATTTTCTGCCTCCCAATACATACGTACTGCCGAACAGCGTATGCGTCGTAAACTCGTTCGCTGCGTCGCGTTCGTAAACGGCAGGGAAATCAACCGGATTACTGTTCATTATATTATTGAATATACGTTCCGTTGCACTGGTCACCTCGGTATCTTCCCAAGGCCCCGTCTGCCGTTCAAAGCGACCGTTTACCTGCGTCTCCAGAACCGTAGTGGACGTCAGTTTGAAATTAACGTTTGTACGGATATTAAAGCGGTTGATGCTGATGTTCGAGTTGTAGTTGTTCCGTGGATCCACTTTCAACAGACCCGTTTCATGCTCGAACCCTCCGGCCACATAGTACGTGGCCACCTGTCCGCCTCCCGATACATTGATATTCGCTTTGGTATTCATGGTTGAACTTTTGAATATCTCGTCGTACCAGTTGACATTCGGATAGATCATGGGATTTTCTCCGGCGGCGGTAGCCTGTATTTTCTGTTCGCTGTAATAAGCGCCGAGGAGGGGATCCCTTGTCATTTGGGCTTCATTATACATACGCATGTAGGTTACGCCGTCGGCCAGTTCCGGTATTCTTGTCGGAGTGGCAATGTGGTTATCCACGCGGACACTCAGTTTGACCGGGCCTTCAACGCCCTTTTTCGTAGTTATAAGAATAATACCGTTTGCCGCGCGTGAACCGTACAATACGGTCGCGGAAGCATCTTTCAGCACGGAAAAACTTTCGATATCGTCTACCTGCAGACGCGCCAGGTCGTCCTTGCTCATTTCAAAACCGTCGATCAGGATCAGCGGGTCTGTTTTGTAGCCGAATGTCGTGACGCCGCGGATGAAGAACTGTGCATTGTCCCTTCCCGGCTCGCCCGAGGTCTGGTACGAGATCAGTCCGGGAATCCGGCCCGCCATGGCCGTGGTCAGGTTGGAAGACGGTATTTGAAGGTCGGCCACCCTTACCGTTTCAATTGAAGCGACAACGCTTTGCCGCTTTTGTGTACCGAAAGCAACTACCGTTACTTC
>JAISCL010000230.1 GCA_031265585.1 Tannerella sp.
ATCCGGTTTCAACTCATAAGGGAAGGACGCTGGGACGGGGCGAAGTACTATATGAGGTATTTTCAACCGCAAGGTAAAGGTGTCCTTCGTACCGGAGAGGGGATGGCCTTTCAGGTAAATGACCTGTATGAAATACCTGAAGAAGCGTTCCGCCTGTATTATACTTCCGCTTCGGAAGAACAGCAGGCCATTGACCTGTATTTCCTCTCAAACAGCGGTCAAATGGTCACGCTCTCCTTTAGTTTCAGCAGTGAAAAGGACGGTGTAGCGGAAGGCTCCTAACCTTCCCCTGGAAAGATGCCGATCTTTTTGGAAAAAGGTCGGTACCTTTCCCAAAAAAGGTCGGCATGAAATTTTTAACATATACAACATTGCATTAAACTATTAGAAATCATTAAAACACAACGATTATGTTATCAGATTTTTTTAGAATAAACCTTCCTTACGGACTCATAAGGAATGAAAACGGGGAATGGATGGCTTTTAACCGTGAGTACAGGCCGCTTGGTTTTAACACGACTGACGGGACAGTTCCCGGCCTGCCTGTTTATACCCGTTATAAAGGACTCACAGACAAGCTTATCCGGGAGATTACCGGAAATAACCGGCACGCTGTCAATCTGGATGAGAACGGGGAGATTAAGCGCTTCTGGCTCTATAATGACAGTACCAACCCGATGAACCAGGGGAATAAACAGAATAAATACTGGGATATCTATTGGAAGAAACTCCAACGGCTGGCTTCACTTTGGATATCAACTACCGTAATAGAGTAATCGTATGCAGGTAGAAAATCAGAAAAATGGGAAAAGCCTTTATAATGCCATTGAGACGGATAAAGGCGTATTGTTATTTTCAAAGACAAAGGAAGGACGTAAGCTGTTCCATGACTACCTGGGGCTATTTATGGATAACCTGTACAATCCCCGGTGCAATAATACATATTTTAATATTCATCGGGTTGAGTCAGGTGATCCGGCGCTACGGGAGAAATGCGATATCGCCCTGAAGTTTCCCGACAGGCATTTGCCTTTAAAAATACCCGTCGGGGAGGAATGTTTCACAGGTATGGATGTTTTGAAGGAGAGTGTTGAGGTAATGGTAAGCGGATGGGAACCCACGCCCCGGCAGATTCAGTGGATTACGGACCCATACGAAGGTGTTCATATACCCATCTGCGGCGACACGTTTGACATCAGTACCTTACAGGAAATCGCCGCAGGAGTTTCCTATAACAGGCTTTTGCTCAGTGGAACAATGAGGAGATTCAGCTATGAAAAGGAATTCCTTGAACTGGCAAAGAAAACAGACCAATGCATGGATGCTACGGAAGCCGGTAACCTGAGGGGGAAGGCAAAGGCGCTGGCTGCGGAACTGTTGGAACGTGATTTCCCGGATATCCGGAAAGTGGCCGAAGCGCCGGTGAAAGAGAAAATCCCCAGCGAATACGGGGAGTCTGATTATCTGAAAAAGGATGGGGACGGCTGTTATAACGCCATTGAAATTTACAAGGGGGTATTGCTGTTTTCAAGGACCAGGGAAGGAAAAGAATCGTTTCAAAAGACGCTGGAAACCTATCTGGATAATTTTTATAATCCGGCATGTGAGAATATCTGTTTCAACCTTCACTACATAGAATGTGACAGTAACGCTTTAAAGGGCATGAGCGACCTTGCCTTAAAGTTCCCGATGGCGCAACAAAGGGAGTTTCCTATCAGTCCGGGTTTCTTTCTGGATAAAAATGTTTTGAAATACAGCCTGCAGGAGGCCAAATTCAGTTGGACGCCGAATCCCGATAGTATAAACAAACTGCAAAACCACTGGTTGGATAATGCGTTCTTACCCATAAGGGGGGATACATACAACATTAGTATTTTACAGGAAATTGCTACAGGGAAAGACCTCTATCTTTCTAACCTTGCCATGCATGGCATAGGCGGTTTTAAATACAATAATGATTTTAAGGAATTGGCCGATACCGCCCTGTCTTATTCAGGGCATATACATCAGTATAAGGTAACAGGCGCCATACAGGAAAAAGCAGCGGAACTGTTGAAGCGTGATTTCCCACTTATAAGGAGAGAAGAAAGGCCTTTTGTAAAGAATAAAATACCGGTAGTCCAAACGCCACCGCAAAAGAAAAAAAGCATGGGGCTATAATTCAGGGCAATTAACCAAGTGCAACCAGAAAATCCGAAAACATTCTTTTTGTTTTCGGATTTCTTCTGTTTTTTAGCTATTTATACTCTCCCATATTTCTTTAAGAGGTAATATGAATGTGTAGAATTCTTCGTTTGTATATTTGCCGTAAGCCTTGTAAAATCCGTTTCCGTTTTTGTAAAGGATTAATAAACCCGGCTCCAAATGCGTTTCCGGTTTGTTAAACGAATCTTTTCCCCATCATCAAGGGTAACGAAGTCCCATTCTTTTTCTTCGGGCAGGATTTCTGCTTCTTCCTCTTTTGACTGATAAAATTCCACGTTGCTATCATGGAACCTGAAAGAGATAAAACTGTCCGGTGCATTGAATAGCCCGATAGCTTCCAACTTCTTTTCCAGTTCTTTTTTCCAGTAATCATCACAAGTGAGAAGGGCAAAGTCGCAGCAGTCCCATTCGCTTTGGCAGTTAGCCCTTACCAGAATATGCTTTGTTGGTCTTGATGAACGTTTCATTGTTTTTTTGTTTTATTAAATTAAACATCCCTGCCTTGTAATGGGCAGGTTTCTCATTCTTCCTGACGCATAACGACGCATCCGGCTTTGTGTTATTTTTATTGGCAATCTGTTCCCTCGCTGCATTTTGGATATTCCGGTAAAGTTGATCATAATTTTCTTCTTTCTTTTTCAGCTTTTCCCGGAATTTAACCAAACTGTCGTCGGTAGCTTCATCAAAAAACAGGTTGTTCTGTCTTTGCCAGGCGAGATATTCCTGTTCCCGTTTCTTGGCAATGGTAATTTGCGCTTTGGATGCTGCCAGTTTTGAGAGGCAGGAATTAAAATCGGTTCCAGCTCCACTTCTTTTGTCATAATAGGAATGATAAAGCAGGACTGTTTCCCTGGGGTGTAAACATTGGCACCGGGCCTGTCGCCAACGGACTACCCAGCGGTATTTCTCATATATATCCCGGGGAAGGTCGTATTGATGAAGGACTACACGCCGGTAGTCCTTCGTTTTATATTCGATGGATAAGATGACCCATTTCTC
>JAISCL010000196.1 GCA_031265585.1 Tannerella sp.
AAGATTCATTCCCTGTACATAGATCCTTACGTTTTGCAGTCCGGCAAACCTGATGGCGTTTCTGGAAAGCGAATAGCCTATTTCAAAATTTTTCAGGCGCAGATAGGATGCATCATAGAGGAACAGGCTGCTGTTTCCGTTCTTGTTGTTGTCATACGTGCCGTACGTCAGGCGGGGATATTTGGCCGTCTCTTTGGTAGCTTCCGTCCAGCGGTCGAGGTGCATGGGTTTCACTTTCCCGACCTGGTCCTGTTCGTAACTGGAGAAATCCCATACGGCAGGTCCGTTCAGGAGGATATTGCTGTTTGTAGCTCCCTGCAATAACAGGCTCATGTCGAAACCCTTATACTGTATTCCCAGCGGAATACCGAACTGAATTTCCGGCGTCCTCGGATATCCCTTGTTCATACGGTCGCCTTCGTCGTCAATCTTGCCGTCGCCGTTCAGGTCTCTATAGACGACGTCTCCCGGATACAGTCTGCCCCACGGCTGGAAACCGCTGCCGCCGTTCATTGCATTCAGGCTGTTGGCTTCCGCTTCGTCGCGCACAAAATGATCGACTATATAAACGAAGTATTCATCAATACGTTTGCCGGTATTTCTCCTGTAATCGTTTTCATAATATATTTCGTTCATGAAATTGATTTTATTACGGGCATACGTGAAATTCGGTTTGATGTAATAACGGAAATCGCGTCCGACACGTCCGCTCCATCCGATTTCGAAATCGACGCCCTTATTGTCGACAATACCGGAATTGATGAACGGCGCATCTTTACCTACGATATCGGGGAAGCCCAATTTATCTCCGCCGCTCAGATTCGTAATAATATCGTAGCGGTGTTCATTGAAGAAATCGAAAGCCAAAGTCAGGCGTTCGTTCAGGAACGAAGCGTCGATACCGATATTTAGCTTGCGCGATTTTTCCCACGTAAGGTCGGGATTTGCAAAATTACCTTCCCTGAGACCGCTGTTGCCGTTGCCAAATTCGTTTACTCCAAAGTTATAGCCGCTTCCGCCGACATAGAATTGCAAATAAGCAAAACGGTCGTCATTCGAATCCGATATTTTATCGCTTCCGACCAGTCCGAAAGAACCTCTCAGCTTCAGACTGTTCAGCCAGTCTTTAGTGCCTTCCATAAAGGCTTCCCGCGAGATCACCCATCCTACGGAACCGGCAGGGAATAAACCGTACCGTTTACCCGGCGCAAAGTTTTCGGAGCCGTTGTATCCGACGTTAAATTCCGCCAGGTATTTATTCTCGTATGCATAGGTAGCGCGTCCCGAAATACCCTGATAACGGTAATCCACGCGGTTGTCGTAACTCCGTGTGGAACGGTTGAACAATACCAGGGCCGAAACGTCGTGCACTCCGAACTGACGCAGGTAATCAAGTTTGAACTGGTAATACGTTTTGCTCTGGGCTGCGTTATGGGTCAGGGAGTTCCCGATCGTTTCGTCGGTGTTGTACCAGGGGTTGCCCAGCCTGTACTTGCCGTTATAAGAGGTATTGTTCATGTAATATGAACCGTTGCTCCCGTCTTCCGGCTGGAACGTAGCGTATCGTCCGTAATTGGCATAACCGTCTGCGCGCGTATCCAGCCGGCGGTTTATCCAGCGTCCTTCTTCGGCGTCGTATGAAAATACGCCTTCTACCTTTAGCCCCCGGGTGATGAAATCAAGTTTATGCCCAATGGCAAAGGAACCGTTCAGGAACGTTTTTTTCTCGTTCAGGTAGCCCGTACGCGACAGTTCTCCCAGAATATTGAAGCGGTGCTGATAATCGCCGTACAACATTCCGTAGGGATTGTTTATTACATAACTGTCGTTCTCGGTATTGCCGTTGTTTTCGACGGTTACAGGCAGATACGGGGGTTGCGTGTTGGCAATGGAAACGATCCTGTCGGCCGTAGTACCCGGTGCATTCCTGTCCGTTATACGCGCGCCGAGGTCGAGCCTGACGTAAAAATCTTTCGTGATGTCAACGTCTACGTTTGCACGGAAATTATAACGTTTAAAGACGGCTTGCGTGTCGTATTGCGTTAAATCGGTATGTTCGTAATTGCCGCTCTGCTGGAAATAATCGGCCATGACGTAGTAACGCGCCTGATCGGAACCTCCGCGGACAGACAGGCTGTAGTCCTGCTGTATGCCCGTTTTAAATGCATAATCGAAATAATCAATGTTATAACCCAAGCCATCGGAGTTGTCACCCTTTGCCTTGCGGTAATTGGTGATTGCCTGGTCGCTAAATAAAGTAAGGTTCGAGGGATCGACGCCGGGATTGGAGTTAATGACCGCTTCGTTGTAAAGCATGGCATAATCGGCCGAACCTAAATAGGTAGGAAATTTCACCGGGTTGTTCGTTCCTGCCGAAGCTTTGAAATTCACCGTAGCCTTTTCCTGTGCCTTACCTCTCTTCGTCTGGATGATGATAACGCCGTTAGCGCCTCGAACACCGTAAGGGGCGGTAGCGGAAGCATCTTTAAGGATAGAGAAGGTTTCTATTTCCTCCGGCGCCAGATAGCTCATGTCACGTTCGACGCCGTCGACGATGATAATCGGGGATTTGTCGCCATAAGTACCCATACCGCGAATACGGACTTCGGAAACATCGACGCCCGGTTCGCCGCCGCTAAACTGGTTTACCATAAGTCCCGGCATGCGTCCTGCAAGCGCGTTGTTCAGGTTTGCCGTAGGGCTTTGCTTGAGGTCTTTCGTCGTGATGGTAGCAATAGAGCCGGTAATTGTCGCTTTCTTTTGCGTGGTATAACCCACAACGACAACTTCTTCCAGCGCTTTGCTGTCTTCTATCAACTGGACATTTATCCGCCTGTTTCCTTCGAGTGCAATCTCCTTGGGCTGAAAACCTACATAAGAAAAAACAAGTATTGCATCCCCATAAGGTACATCAATAGTGAATTCGCCTTCGCCATTCGTAACCGTACCGATTTCAAGACCTTTTACGCGTATGTTGACGCCCGGAAGGGGGTCCCCGAGGTTGTCGATAACATTACCCGTAATTGGGATTCTCTGCTGCATACGCTCCTGATTAGCGCTCACTGAAAAAACGGCGGCTAAAAAAATAAATAGGAATAGCGCCTTTTTTAACTTGCGAGTTGCCACGGGATGAATGCATTCATGTTCATAACTTTTCATGATCTGTCCTTTTTTCATAAGTGTGCGTTTTAAATTAATAATGAAGTTTTTTTTATTATACGAAATTTTACAATAAATGTAATCTACTCTTGATTATAAGCGTGTGTGTTCTTTTCGGATGTGAACGTTCTACTTTATTAATACGATCGGCATGATTTGATAAGATTAAAATGTTTAACATCTTGTTGACTGACTCATATAATTTTGATAACATAAATTTCGGGCGAAACGGTGGGATTCGGCATAAAACACCAAAAGCCATCTCTTTATAAGATAGCTTCTCTTTTTTATTTAAAAATAAATGCTTATTTACGTGCGCGCGTAACGCGCGATCTAAAATGTATACGCCTGCGTCTCTCTCTCTCTCTCTCTCTCTCTCTCTCTCTCTCTCTCTCTAATGAATAATCCGAATTAATCAATATATTTATATTAATTAATTCTAAATCACGCGTTATTTTTATTACGTCAGTAATCATATTATTTATTTAAAAACAGCGTTGCAAATGTAATATATTTTTTTTATTATTGTCCGGTAAATCGAAACATTTTTTATAATTATTTCGTAAAATTCTTATAATCAATATTCAAAATATACCACCGCACCCTATTCTCCGATTATTTTAACGAGTACCCGTTTACGGCGTTTGCCGTCAAATTCTCCATAAAAAATCTGTTCCCATGGGCCAAAATCCAGTTTGCCGCTGGAAATGGCTACTACTACTTCGCGTCCCATTAGCGTGCGCTTGATGTGAGCATCCGCATTGTCTTCATAACCGTTGTGACGGTATTGATTGTAAGGTTTCTCCGGCGCCAGCTTTTCCAGCCATACTTCAAAGTCATGATGCAGGCCGCTTTCGTCGTCATTAATAAAAACACTTGCCGTGATGTGCATGGCATTACAAAGAAGCAGCCCTTCCTTAATGCCGCTTTCACGCAGACAGTCTTCAATGACAGGCGTGATATTCAACATTTGCCTGCGACGGTCTGTTTCAAACCATAATTCTTTTCGATACGATTTCATAATGATTATTTATTTTTATAATTAACAGCATATTCCGGTGAGATATAATTCGAATAACTCCGGCAGACTTCCGACGACAGATCCATTCCACACCAGATCACTTTCTCCCATTCCGCCTTGCTTAAACAGGGAAGATCACAGACCCGGATCCCATATTTTATCAGGCCATAGGCGATCCCCGCGTTAAAATTATCCCCGGCTCCAATCGTACTTACAGGTGTTATCTTCTGGGAGTCGAAATGGGCACGGATACTTTCCGTATAAAAGTTTACACCGTCTGCACCCTGTGTTGTAAGAAAATAACGGCAATGCGGTTTCATTATCTTCGCGTAGACTTCATCCATCTCCGTCTTGTGATAGAGATTGAAAAAATCCTCCCGGGAGCCGCGTACAATCGTTGCGTATTCACAATTTTCAGAAACGGCCCGGCGTAACGCCGGATGACTGGAGTCGTGGGATGAGCGGAAGTTAGGATCATAATACAGCAATGCCTTACGCCTCTTCGCTTCTTCTAAAAATGCAACAAAACGTTTCCGGTAGACGGGGTTTAGCGCATAAAACGAACCGAACATAAAGATATCATCTTCCTGAATATCGGGAAAAGGCATACACAACCTTTCTTCCGGATAATCCGTGTGGAAAATGTATTCGGCGCTTTTGTCCGTTCCAAGAAAGGCAAGGGATACAGGACTTTTGCGTCCTTCAAACCGGTCTATATAATGTGTATCCACTCCGTTTTCAGCCAGCAGGTGACAAATCATATCTCCCACCCGGTCATCCCCGACCTCGCTGATAAACGTGACGGGAACACCCAGGCGGCTTAATGATACCATTGCATTCAGTACCGAACCGCCGACCACCGAACGTTTGGGCTGTTCGTTTTCGAAAATAATATCAAGTATAGCTTCCCCTATTCCTACAACTTTCCGCATACAATACCTTTATTGATTACTTTGCTCACGGCTTTTTTCGCCGAGGTAGCCGCCGTGATGGCGCCTGGCATAGTCCACACTGGTAAAACCGATTTTTTTCATGACACTCACCACCAGCACGTCTCCGATGACGGTCATAACCGTTGTCGAAGTCGTAGGTGTAAGGCCCAGCGGACATACTTCTTCCGGCGAACCTGTCAGCAGGCAAACATCCGCCTCTTTCGCCAGCGGACTGTCCGGATTGGAGGTGATGACAATAAATTTAACATCCGGCACCAGCCCTCTGGATAAAACGACAAGTTCTTCCAGTTCACGCGTTTTGCCCGAATTGGAAATCAACAGCATGAGATCATTCTCGCGCATGATTCCCAAATCGCCGTGCTGCGCTTCGCTGGGATGAAGGAAGAACGACGGTGTGCCTGTCGAACTGAATGTAGTCGCCACATTCATCGCGATCTGCCCGGCTTTCCCCATTCCACTGATGATTAATGAGCCGCCACGTTTGTGAACATGTTCATAGATCAAACCGATTGCTTTTTCATAGGATTCCGTAACGGGTATATTCCGGACGGAATCAGCTTCTCTATCAATGATAGACTTTATTTCTTCATATAGCATGGTCAAATATATTTTTCATGCCGGCAAATATACAATTTTTTTTCTATTCTTATCTATTATTTGTTTTTTCTCGTATCTTTGCGAGCATTAATGAAAAAACGGATATTAGGGTAATAGATGATACAAATGAAAAATAAACATATATATAAAATTCTTACCGTGTGTTGTGTCTGCATTCTATTTAACGGATGCAGGAAGTCGGATGAATTTACAGTCAAAGGCGTTGTCGCGGGAGCTGCCGGGCAAATGTTATACCTCGAAAATACAGGGGTATCTACCGTTACCGTCATGGATTCTATCAAGTTAAAATCCGACGGCAAATTTTTATTCCGGCAAAAACGGCCGGAATATCCGGATTTCTACCGCCTGCAGTTAAAGAACCAGCGGATTTATTTCTCCGTTGATTCTACTGAAACCGTCGCATTCACAGCCGACGCCCATAATTTTGCGACTTCGTATACGGTCGAAGGCTCTGAAAACGGCAAGGCAATGAAGGAAATAACACTGGCACAGCTTGATGCCAATCATGAAATCCACAAACTGCGCGACAGTTACGGGATGAATCTGATCCCTGACAGTACCTACCGGGAAAGTACGATTAAAGCCATCACGTCCTATAAGGAAACGGCGTTAAAATACATATTCGGAGCGCCGGCCTCTCCTGCCGCCTATTTCGCATTATTCCAGCAAATTGACGGACTGTGGTTTTTCGACCTGTACGACCGGGCGGATTCGAAAGCCTACGGGGCTGTGGCGACCAGCTACAAAACCTATTATCCGAAAAGCCCGCGAGCCAAACAGCTTGAAAATATGGCGCTCCTGTCGTTAAGAGTCACACGGGGAGAACGCAGAAATGCATTACAGTTAGAGGATGCGAAAGAAGTTAGCTTTATAGATATTGATTTGCCGAATATAAATAATGACCAGCTGAAATTAAGCGATATAGCGCAGGGGAACGCCGTACTTGTAAATTTTACCGCCTATCAGAGCGAATGGTCTCCCTCATTCAATATGAAATTGAACGAATTATACGGCAAATATAAAGAACGCGGATTTGAAATCTATCAGATATCGCTGGATAACGATGCGCATTTCTGGAAAAATGTAGCTTCAAATATACCATGGACAACGGTGCGCGACCCGCAGTCCATTTATTCGTCAATCGCAGCGGTCTATAACGTGCGACAGCTCCCGGCGCTCTTTCTTCTCAACAAGAAAGGAGAGATGGTCAAACGCATCGAATCGATTGACACGATAGAGAACGATATAAATGCAGTATTATAAAATATGTTGTAAAGCATTATGATGTGATTTGTTTATATTAAATAGTAGACGTATCTTTGCATCAAAATTATGAACAAACAAGAGTTCCGGCTATCAACTGTTGGCCGGGATTCTTTTTTTGTTCGAGTAAACAGGAGGAATAAAACTATGGCAGCTACTTACATGTCAGAAGAAGGCTACAACAAAATCTTAGCCGAAATCAATTATCTGGAATCAGTCAAGCGTCCGGATATCTCCGCACAGATAGCGGAGGCCCGGGACAAGGGCGATTTATCGGAAAACGCGGAATATGATGCCGCACGCGAAGCACAGGGGCTTCTTGAAGCAAAAATTGCACAGCTGAAAGGCATGCTTTCGAATGCCCGTCTGATTGACGAATCACAACTGAAAACAGATGCGGTTCAGATTATGAATAAGGTCAAAATAAAAAACACAAAGACCAAAGCGGTGATGACCTATACGATTGTGTCGGACTCGGAAGCGAATCTCAAAGAAAGCAAAATTGCGGTCAGCACACCGATCGCGCAGGGGCTTATGGGCAAAAAAGTCGGGGATGTAGTCGATATAAAAGTGCCATCCGGAATGATGAACTTTGAAATCCTTGAAATAACATTAGGTATCTAAACAGAACGGAGGAAAAACTATGGCAACCCTATTCGGTAAAATTGCAGCAGGAGAAATACCCTCCTACAAAATCGGAGAAAACGATGAGTTTTTTGCATTCCTGGATATTCACCCGGTTACGGTCGGACATACGCTTGTTATCCCCAAGCAGGAAACCGATTATATCTTTGATATCGACGACGACCTGTTGGGGCGGATGATGATCTTTGCAAAAAAAACAGCCCTGGCGATTCGGAAGGCTATCCCCTGTACAAGGGTAGGGGTCGCGGTTGTGGGACTGGAAGTGCCCCATGCACATATCCACCTGATTCCTGTAAATAAAGAATCCGACATGCACTTCTCCAATCCTAAACTTATATGTACGCCTGAAAAATTTGAATCCGTTGCGGAAAAAATAAGACTTGCATGGGAATAAAAATTTTTCCATAACAATAATAAGAATAATAATACGTTGTGAAATCAGTGTATTTTCGTAATTTTGCGGTCAAATAAAAAAATAACATACAGAAAATGAAGAAATTTCGATTAACGAATAGAATTACCGGCGTGCTTGTTTTCGCAATCGCAGCAACCGCATATTTAATGACGATCGAACCGACAGCGAGTTTTTGGGACTGTGGAGAATTTATAACGTCAGCATACAAACTGGAAGTTGGGCACCCACCCGGAGCGCCGTTATTCATGTTAGTAGGAAATATTTTCTCCCACCTGACAGACGCGGCTAATGCAGCCAAAATGGTGAATGTCATGTCCGCGCTCTTTAGCGCCCTGACGATTATGTTCCTTTTCTGGACCATTACACACCTGACAAGGAGGATGCTGGTAAAAGAGGAAGAAAAGATCACCTTATCACAGACCATCCTGATCCTTGGCTGCGGACTGGTCGGTTCACTGGCCTATACATTCAGTGACACCTTCTGGTTCAGCGCCGTTGAAGGCGAAGTATATGCCTCGTCATCCCTGTTTACCGCCGTTGTTTTCTGGCTGATACTTAAATGGGAAGAACATGCCGATGCGCCGCATGCCGACCGCTGGATCATCCTCATCGCCTACCTGACGGGGTTGAGTATTGGCGTTCACCTGCTGAACCTGCTTTGCATACCGGCGATTGCCCTTGTTTACTACTATAAAAGATATTCGAATCCGACCCTCAAGGGAATGATCGTTACCCTGCTCATCTCTTTTGCCATTGTAGCCATCGTGATGTATGGCATTGTCCAGAGCCTCGTCGAAGTATGCGGATGGTTCGAACTGCTCTTTGTCAATGTATTGGGTATGCCGTACAATTCCGGAGTATATGCTTACGTAGTTGTTGTCGCCGGCATATTGATCTGGGCGATATGGGAAACCATGCGTGACAGAGTGAATGAAAAACGGATGAAGGCGGCTTTTATATTAGCCGTAACCCTCCTCGGGATTCCTTTCATCGGAAGCGGCTATCTGCTGGGCATTATCCTGATCGCCGTGCTGACCGTTTTTATGTTCCGGTACAAAAAAATAAATGTGAAGGTGATCAATACCATCCTGATATCGCTGATGGTCATTGTAATCGGTTATTCTACCTTTGCGCTGATACTCATCCGCGCCACCGTAGAGACGCCGATGAACCAGAATAATCCGAGTGATATTTTTACCCTCCGCACCTACCTGGCACGTGAACAGTACGGCGAGACGCCTCTTTTATACGGTAAAACATACGTCTCCGAGGTAAAGCGTGAGCGGCAGGGCAATTACCTTGCTCCGGTGATGAAATCCGGTGTTCCGGTGTGGACGCGCGTGATCAGGGAAAACCCGGACGAGAAAGACCGGTACTTCATCTCGTCAAGAAACGAAAAATTCGTCTATATGGAAGAAACCTGCATGCTCTTCCCGCGCATGTACAGCTCCCAGGACGAAAACCATCCGGCCGGATACCGGGAATGGGGAAATGTTAAGGGGACGCCTGTCAGGATCAGTTCCGGCAGCGAAACAAAGACCGTGATAAAACCGACCTTCGGCGAGAACCTGCGCTACTTCTTCACCTACCAGTTGAATTTCATGTACTGGCGCTATTTCATGTGGAACTTCTCCGGGCGCCAGAACGACATCCAGGGGCATGGCAACATCATGCACGGCAACTGGATCACAGGAATCAAATTCCTGGATGAAGTGCGCGTCGGCCCGCAGGATCACATGCCGGACGATATTATTAACAACAAAGGACATAATACGTTCTATATGCTTCCGTTACTGCTCGGAATCATCGGAATCCTGGTTCAGGTGCTGAAAAAAGGCGACAGAGGCATACAGAGCTTCTGGATCACCTTCTTTTTATTCTTCATGACCGGCATTGCGATCGTTTTATACCTCAACCAGCCGCCTTTCCAGCCGCGTGAACGGGATTACGCCTACGCCGGCTCGTTCTATGCCTTCTGTATCTGGATCGGCATCGGGGTGGCCGGTATCGCCCGGCTGCTGGAACGTGCAAAGATACCGCCGGTTGCGGCAAGTGCAATGGCAACGCTTATCTGCCTGCTCGTGCCGCTGCAGATGGCTTCCCAGACATGGGACGATCACGACCGTTCGGGGCGATATGTCGCACGCGATTTCGGACGCAACTACCTTGAATCCTGCGAGCCGAATGCGATTATCTTTACGCACGGCGATAACGACACCTTCCCCCTGTGGTATGTACAGGAGGTGCAGGGCGTCCGCACGGATGTACGTGTCTGCAACACGAGCTATCTCCAGACGGACTGGTACATCAATCAGATGAAACGGCAGGCCTACAATTCCGATCCGCTGCCGATCTCCTGGACATACAAAGACTACCTGCAGGGCAAGCGTGAAGTTATTTATATAATGCCGACGTCGGAACAGCCCCGGCCTGTGAGCCTGGCTGCAGCGCTCAATTTTATAAAAAGCGATGATCCGAAACATAAAGTAGCATACGGAGATTCTTATGAGGATTATATTCCCACATCAAGATTCACACTTCGCGTAGACTCTGCTACGGTTGTAAAAAATAAAACCGTAAACCGGGAATACGAACCCTATATAGAAAAGGAAATCAATATGAATTTTGACGGGAAAAATGTCATTACCAAAGTCGATGCCATCTCCATGGATATGATTAATACCAACAACTGGGAGCGCCCGATTTATTTCGCCTCTACCGTGCCGGGAAACCTGTATGGCTATGTGAATAACAACCTGCAGAAAACAGGTCTTGCCCTGCAACTGGTGCCCATGAATACGACCCAGCACGATCTTGCCGTCAATACAGCGAAAATGTATGACAATCTCATGAACAAATTCAGATGGGGCGGGGTGGACAAACCGGGCGTTTATCTGGAAGAGAATACGATGAGAATGTGTAAGTCATACCGTCAGGTACTGTTTGCAGACCTTGCCGAGGCGCTTATTAAGGAAGAAAAAACCGACAGCGCCCTCCGGGTACTGGATCGCTGTATGGAAGTATTCCCGGAAGAAAATGTGCCCTACGACTTCTCCGTTTATCCGGTAGCCCGCTTATATTTCTTGCTGGGACAGACGGAAAAGGCCAAAGAGATCACGGCAAAAATGGTAGAAAGAGGCATGAGGGAAGTAGACTGGATGCTTCGGCTGAGACCGGCGCAGCGTGAAGCATTCATCAGGAATATCAATTACAACCTGGCGGTTATGAAGGATATCCTGAGCATAAGCATGCAATATGACAAAGAGTTTGCCCAGTCGTATATTGAACAGTTCAACAATTACTCCATACAGTTTGAATCAGGCCAAAAGAAGCAATAGCGCATGTTGATCGAACAGCCCCCCCGGATTTACCGCTGTTTATTTCCGGGGGCTTTCTGGCGGATCCCTTCGCCGGAAGAAAAGAAGAAAAGTGTGTACCTGACTTTTGACGACGGTCCGATTCCGGAAATGACGCCATGGATTCTGGATATGCTTGCCAGATACGGAATAAAAGCGACCTTCTTCTGTGTAGGAGAAAATGTCAGCAGGTATCCCGAACTCTACCGGAAACTGCTGGAACAGGGACACCGCACAGGGAATCACACCTTTAATCATATACAGGGAATACGTTTCCGGTCGAAGAACTACATCCGGAATATCGCGGAAGCATCCAAATACATAGAAAGCGACCTTTTCCGCCCCCCGCACGGACACATGCGCTTCCCGCAGGTACTGAGGCTGCGCAGGCTTTTCAGGATCATCATGTGGGACGTCGTAACCCGCGACTATAGCCCGCACATGACCGCCAGAGGTGTCTTCAACAATGTAAAACGCTACACGCGAAACGGCTCCATCATTGTATTTCACGATTCACTGAAAGCCATCGGACGAATAGAAGAAGCGCTCCCCCAGTCAATCGAATGGCTTCTAAAAGAAGGCTATGAATTTAAAGTTTTCGATTAAGTGATTCTTTATTCCGTATGAAACATGAAAACTCTGAAAGAACGGTTCGCAACAGTACAGGGCAACGCTTAGGCGCGTGATTTTTATTTTGAATGTTTGGAAAACCCGGGTTTTTCATCTAATTTTGTCCAAAATGTAATGGCTATAACAGGATTTGTGATGGAACATGCATAAGATTTGAATATGATACCTGAAGATATGATAAATACGGAACAGCTTTTCAGGGACAATTTCGAGAATATCTACTTGTCTCATTATCCGGGGATGATTCGTTTTGCCTGCGAATACATTGTGTCCGTGGAGGATGCGGAGAATATTGTGCAGGATGCTTTTACCGAGATCTGGGAAGCGCGGAAAGGGTTTCTCTATGAGAAGCCGCGGCTGCTGTCGCTTCTTTTTGTGCGGATCAGGAGCCGGTGCCTTGATTTCCTCCGTCATCAAACGGTTGTCCGCGAGGCGGAAGACGTTCTGCAGGAAACGTTTCGCCGCGACATGCAGATGAAATTCGATTCGCTGGAAGCGTTCGACGGGGACTTCCTCTCGTCCGAAGCAAGCGTCGAAGACTTGATTGTGAAGGCCATTGATTCGCTTTCGCCGAAATGCCGGGAGATATTTATAAAAAGCAAGCTGGAGGGAAAGAAGCAGAAAGAGATTGCACAGGAATTGAATATCTCCATCAACACCGTTGAAACCCAGATGGGTATTGCATACAAAAAATTGAAGCAGGAACTGAAAGACTGTCTACCTCTGCTCCTGTTCATCTATTATTTTTAGCTGCACGTAAAATTTCTGCGATATTCTTTAGCGGATTTTATACCTTTAACCGGTTATATTATATCATGACGGAAAAAATGGAAGAATCGGTAAGGAAATATTTTCAGGGAGAGTTATCCCGGGATGAGCGTGTAGAGTTGTTGCGCAGGTCGGAAACGGATGCGGCGCTGAAGGTGGCGTTTATCCGGCATCAGAATCTGCTGGCTTTGCTGGAATTTGCTCCGGTAAAGGGTGACCGCGAAAAAGCGCAGGCCGATTACGTGAAATTTATTACCGGACGCAAACGCAAGTCAACTCGACAAATCCTGCTGCGTACCCTTCGCTATGCCGCCGCGATCCTGTGCCTGACAGTCGGGACATGGGTTGCCGCATCCCTTTATTTTTCGGATGACGGGACCGCGCCTGTTGCCATGCAGACCCTGTACGTGCCTGCCGGGCAACGGCTGAGCCTGACGCTGACAGACGGTAGCGTCGTCTGGCTGAACTCCCGGACGAAACTCACTTATCCTGTCGGATTCAGCGGTAACGAGAGGCATATCACGCTTGAGGGCGAAGCCTGGTTCGACGTGGCAAAAGACGCGCGCAGGCCGTTTGTCGTATCGTCCGGCAATGTGGAGGTCAGAGTGCTGGGCACTTCGTTCAACGTATGCGACTATCCGGAGGAAACAGTCAGCCGCGTCAGCCTGGTAGAAGGCAGCCTGCAGGTATATGCGCACGGAGACGAATCGGCGGGCGTTATCCTCGCTCCCAACAATGAAGCCGTTATCAGAGGCCGGGAAATATCGGTAGCGGAGATCCCCAACCCAAACTATTTCCTGTGGACAAAAGGCATATACAGCTTTGAAAACGAGACATTCGGGAATATACTGAAACGGCTGGAACTGTACTACGACATACGCATCAACGTCCGCGATGCTGCCATTCTGCAATGGCGGTACACCGTGAAATTCCGGCAGCGCGACGGCATCCGCGAAATACTCAACCTGATGCGGGAAATACACAAATTCAGCATGACCGTCGACGAAGAAAACAACGTGGTAACAATCAGCAAATAAATAAAACCCTTTATGTAGAACCTTTAAAACAGTATGCCTATGGAAAATGAACGGTAGAAAACAAAAACGCCATGACAGTGCGGGAACACTCGTCATGGCAGAATTAAGCAAACACAGCGATTATTATTTAGTATTTACTTAAAAACAAACAAAGGTATGAATTTATTTCGATTATCAATTAGTAAGAAACCTTATTTTAACAGATTAACCAGAATTATGAAAGCATCAATTTTTCTTTTATTTGTATGTACGTTGCCGCTGATTGCCGAAAATCTGGATGCGCAAACCGTCAATATTGAGCTGGAAAGAAAAGAACTCAGTGTACGGCAACTTATTTCGGTCATAGAAAACCAGACGGATTTTCTCGTACTGTTCCGGAATAACGACATTGATGTAGACCGGATTGTCCGCCTGAAAAACAGGGCAGGAAACCTGATCGCCTTTCTCGACGAAACATTCCATGAAACGGGCATCAGTTACAGGATCCGGAACAAATACATTGTTCTTTCGAAGCAACCGTTCGCAGATGCGGTCGCCGGAATATTCCAGCAATCCGGCAAACGGATTACCGGTACGGTGACCGATACGAACGGTGAAGCGATTATCGGCGCCAACATTGTTGAAAAGGAGACAACAAACGGCGTGATCACGGATCATAACGGATATTTCTCGCTGAATGTAGCGGGAGAGGAGACAGTTCTGCAGATTTCCTATATCGGATATATAACGCAGAGCATTACGGTAGGAACTCAAACCACGCTGAACATTACGCTCCGGGAAGATACCCAGACGCTGGAGGAAGTGGTGGTTATCGGCTACGGTACGGCCCGGAAGAAGGACATCACCGGTTCCGTGGTGCGTGCGGACATATCCAAGTTGCGGGAATCGCCGAACGTCAGCCTCGGACAGTCGCTACAGGGTACCGTGCCGGGACTGAACGTAGGCGCGGTAACGCAGGCCGGCACTGATCCGGGAATCTCCATTCGCGGCCGCAATACCATATCGGGTAGCGCTTCGCCGCTGATCGTGCTGGACGGGATTATCTACCGCGGCAGTCTGGTGGACATCAATCCGAACGACATTGAATCCATCGACGTGCTGAAAGATGCCAGCGCAGCGGCCATTTACGGTTCGCAGGCGAGCAACGGTGTGATGCTGATCACCTCCAAGACAGTCAAGGTGATGAGCAAACCGGTTATCGAATACAGCGGTTCCTACACGCTTCAGGAATCGACGAATCAGAAAATGCGGCCGATGAACAGGGAGGGTTACCTGCAATTAGTCGCCGACCGTTTCCTCGAAGAGAGCCGGATGGGGTCGGATTTGCTCCAGCCCAACCCGAACTGGGATCCTTCCATTCATTTCATGGACGGGAATGCAGTCAAAGGGTACCTGAACGGGACGGAAACCGACTGGTGGGACTTGGGAACCAACGACCAGCCCTATATCCAGATGCATGACCTGAGCGTCAGGGGGCGGAACGAACTGAGCAGCTATTTCATGTCCGTCGGACTGACCGATCAGCAGAATCTGGTGATCAACGACACGTACAAGCGTTACAACATCCGGTTGAACCTGGATACGCGCATTACGAAGTGGCTGAAAGTCGGCGCCCAGACTTTTTTCGTACTGAGCGACTGGTCGGGGATTGCGGGCGTAAGCAGCGACCTGCCGCCCGTCTGCGCAATTACCGATCCCGAAACGGGAGAATATGTTATTTATCCCTTCAAGACGACGCTGAATCCGGCGCTGACAAGGCAGCAGGACAACCTGGACAAACGCTATAATCTGTTCGGTAACTTTTATGTCGATGCGGACATTCCGTTTGTCAAGGGACTGAACTACCGCCTGAACTTTTCGCAAAACCTGATTACAGACAAGGATTTCACGTTCAATCCCTGGGGCACCAATCTGACAGGTTCGGGAAACAAGCAGAACAGTAGCCAGTATAACTGGACGGCTGACCATATCCTGACCTGGAAGCGGACATTCGGCAAACACGATATTAATTCCACGCTGGTGTACGGTGTTGAAAAGCGACAGAATGAAACAACTAACGCTAGCGGCTCGAACTTTGCCAATGACGTGCTGGGATACAACTATCTGGCCGCCTCCGCTGCCGCCCAGCGGAGCATTTCGTCCGACGCATGGGAGGAATCAAGCCTTTACACCATGCTGCGACTGGGCTATACGTACAACAGCCGGTATAGTTTTACGGGGACATTACGCCGTGACGGATTCTCCGGTTTTGGAAAAGACAACAAGTTCGCCCTGTTCCCGTCGGCTGCCGTCGCCTGGAACCTGAGCGAGGAGCGTTTCGTAAAAGACAACGTGAAGTGGATCGACAACCTGAAACTGCGCCTTTCCTACGGCTCGAATGGCAACCGCACCGTATCACGTTATCAGACGCTGGCCAGAATGAGTACCTCAGACGCTTATTTCTACGGCGACGGCGCTTCGGTCGAAAAGGGCCTTTCCATCAGCGCCATGGCCAACGACAATCTGAAATGGGAGACGACCAATTCATTCAACATCGGATTGGATTTCAGCGTGCTGAACGGGAGACTGTCTGGCTACCTGGAATATTATCGCTCGAACACGTTCGATTTGCTGTACAGCATTGATATCCCCAGGCTAAATAACAACATCGCTTCGATTCCCACCAATATCGGCAAGCTGGCTAACCGGGGGCAGGAACTGAACCTGACGGGTATCCCCGTACAAACCAGAGATTTCAGCTGGACGGTGGCGTTCAACTGGTCGCTGAACCGGAATAAAGTCGTCAGTATCCTCGGCATGGACAAGGACGGCGACGGCAGGGAAGACGACCTGGTGTCGAGCAAGATCTTCATGAATCGCCCTTACGGCGTATGTTATGATTTCGAACTGATCGGGATGTGGCAGATGGAAGATTACAGGGCGGGTATCATCCCGGAGGGCTTTACCTACGGAACTTACAAGGTGAGCGACCTGGACGGCGACGGGATGTATACGACCGCCAACGACCGGAAAATTCTCGGATATACCGATCCTTCGTATCGCTTCAGCATCGAGAACGTACTGCGATACAAAAACTGGGAGTTGAAGGCGTTTATCAATTCGATTCAGGGCGGAAAGGATTACTATTACGCACAGCCCGGCAGCGTACTGGCCAATCCCGACAATATTTACCAAAACAACCGTTACAAATGGGACTACTGGACGCCGGAAAACCCGAATGCCCGCTACCGGCAAATCGGATATTTTTCACCGGCGCTGGGTAATCCGTATTCGCCGTATATTCAACGCAGTTTCGTACGGTTGCAGAACCTGACACTCTCCTGGCGGGTGCCTTCGGCGCTCCTGAAAAAGGCCGGCATGAACAATTTCAAGGTGTATGCAACGGGTACGAACCTGTTTACGATTACCGACTGGGACGGCTGGGATCCGGAAACAGGTACGGGGCTGGGTGGCGATTATCCGCTTTTGAGAACGTATTCAATGGGTATTAATTTTGATTTTTAAACAGAGAAGATATGAAAACAATTTTTCAGAAAATGGGGATGCTGCTTATCATGGCGCTCTTTGCCGCTGTATCCTGTGACGAGAGTAAATTTTTGGAAGAAAAGCCGCTGTCCATCTATACGGCGGAAAACTCATTAGTGACGGTTTCCGATTTTCAGGCGGCGGTCAACATGCTGTACCGAAATTCGGGACTAATGATTTTTTGTACCACCGACGAATACAACTTCGCTCTCTTTTACGCCACCGACCTTGCTTTTTGTTCGTGTGATGTAAACAAACTGAACAAATATGCAGCGACCATGATTCCGACATGTTCGCAATCCAGTAGCATGTGGAATAATGTGTACGGTATCATCAATCAGGCGAATCTGGTTCTGACGCGGATAAGGAATGCCGACCTGCCGGAAGCCGACAAAAATGTGATGCGCGGCGAGGCGCTGTTTTTCCGCGCGCACGGATACCGGTTGCTGGCCCACCTGTTTGGCGGCGTGCCGCTGATTACGGAAGAAATCACGGCGCCGCGCCGCGACTTTGTAAGGGCTACACGCGAAGAAACCTACACGCAGGCAAAAAATGACCTGGTCGAAGCCGTTTCGCTGCTGGGTAATATCGACGCCGTAAAGGACGGGAAGATTTCCAGACAGGTGGCACAGCACCTGCTGGCAGAGATTTATATTTCACTGGGCGATTATGACAGTGCCATCAGCGCAGCCACGACCGTCATCGACTATCCGGCCATGCAACTGATGACCGAACGTTTCGGCAAAAAACTCGACCAGCCCGGCGACACTTATTCCGACCTGTTCCGGACGGGCAACGTCAACCGCGGTTCCGGAAACCGGGAAACGCTCTGGGCATGGCAGTACGATTACCTGAATCCGGCGTCAACAGGGAGAAACGACATGTGGCCGTGGAAGTTTAATCCCCAATATGAAACGGTTACCCTTACGGTAGACGGGGTGACCAGTACGGCATTCAAAGGCAATACGGCCGAGAAGGGAGGCCAGTCCATCGCATGGATGCAGCCGACCCTGCATGTGGTTCACGGAATATGGGAAAACGACGAAAACGACATACGCATCTCGGAACACAACATCCTGCGCGATCTGAGGATCGACAACGAAGCCTCGCCCGCGTTCGGCAAATGGCTGGTGGCTGACGGCTATTCCGAACAGGTTGATCCTGTCAGGCTATGGTTTCCTTTCTTCATGAAGAAACTGTATGGCGATGTCCCGGCAGATTTTTATGTAAAGGATGCCAATGGAAGTCCGCAACTGACGGCGTTCGGCGAACATCTGGTAACAAGCAGCGCACAAAATTCGTTCAGCGACCATTACATGTTTCGGTTGGCCGAGACGTATCTGCTGCGTGCCGAAGCGTATTTGGGAAAGAACAATCGGAGCGCCGCGACGGCCGACATCAATGTGGTGCGCGCACGTGCGCAGGCGCCGCCGGCCGATGCGTCCGAAGTGGACATCGACTACCTGCTGGATGAACGGCTGCGCGAACTCTACTACGAAGAATTGCGCATGGTGACGCTTTGCCGCATGGGCAAATTAGTCGAACGGACACGCAAATACAACTCTACGTATACCGGTAAGAACGGACAGGTTTTTGAAGCGTCCGGCACATCCATGCAGGATTATCACAATCTGTGGCCGATTCCATTTTCGGAAATCGAACGGAATATCAACGCCGTGATAGAACAGAATCCGGGATATACGAATTGATTTGTCTGCACAATAAAAACCGGAGGGATGGCGTTATTTACGTAAAACATCCCTTCGGATTTTTTTTAAACACTGTTTTAATGAAACAAGCCATGAGAAATAATGCAGAAAATGGCGTAATGGAACCGGCGCCTTCCTGCCGGCGGGAAGCGAAGTGATAAAGCTGAGACAATAATTAATTTACTGATATAAACATCCTTGAAAATGAAAAGAATCGTATTTGTTTTTTTAGCTGCGGCATTTTTACCGCAGGCATTATTCCCTCAAAATAATGATACGGCGCCTCCTGACGTGATAGAACCGGCAGTGCAATGGGACAGGGTCATCGGCAGGCTGACCGCCGACCATTGGGGACTGAACAGCCAGAGCGGCGAAGGCTTTACTTCCCCGAATGAAGAAAAAGCCGGTTTCTACCGGCAGGCAAAACCCGGCGTTCTCCGCATCATGACGAATATTACCGGCAGCTGGGTGAAAGACCGTTCGTGGGATACGCTAAAAATAAAAACCGAACTGGACAATGCGCGTCATCTTCACCGGTACGCCGAACGGATCATGCTTTGCCTGTATTCTTCGCCGCCCTTCATCAATTCGGGGCAATTACCACTGGCAAACGGGATGCAGGAAGATTCGCTGGCCGCGTTCTTTGCGCAACTGCCTTCGGTCATAAAAGCCGCCGGACACCATATTGACCTGTACGAATTTTTCAATGAAAAGGATGTTAAGTACGGCCGTTTTTATGATAACAGCGGTAAAAAAGAAGACAGTCCGAATAATCTGTCCGTTTACTGGCGGCTGTTGAACAAAATAGCCATTGCGCTCAAAGCCGCCGACCCTTCAATAAAAGTGGGAGGCCCTGCGACGGCATGGCCCTGGGAGGAGGTTTATAAAGGATTTATCGACGAATGCAGCGACAATATGGATTTCATTTCGTTTCATCTGTACCTCACCGGCAAACCCGGAAGCATCGACAATGCGGCTCTGTTTGAAAGCCTTCCGGCTAAAGCCGG
>JAISCL010000330.1 GCA_031265585.1 Tannerella sp.
CCTATTATCAGCCATTTACTGTTTATACGCAGAAATTTTCGCTTCGCGATTATTTTATGCCGATTCCCGAAAGCGATATTATTAACAATCCGCAATTGATACAGAATCCGGGATGGTAATTGCGAGTTGAAAATTGAAAGTTGAAAATTGAAAATGACAATTAATAATTAGAGATATGAAAAGAATATATTTTTATTTGGTTGCTGTGGCGGTTCTGTGCTTTTCGTGTAAGGACGCAGAAATGGCGCCGGTCAGCGGAAGTTCGGGAAAACCGGAAAAGGTCGAAATCCTTGCGATGGATTCTATTATCCCCGGAGGTATCGTCATTAATTACAAAATACCGCCAATCAACGATATTATCGAAATCAAGGCGGTATATACGCTCACGAACGGACAAAAACGCGAATCGTCCACTTCGTTTTATACCAGTTATATGACAATCGACGGCTATAACGATACCGGCGAACATGAAGCGGAGATCTACACCATTAACCGCGCCCGCGAAATGTCCGACCCTGTCAGCGTGAAATTCCGTCCGGGTGAATCGGCTTTGAGTAAAGCGACAAGTTCAATGCAAATTGTCAGCGATTTCGGAGGCGTCAGTTTCCGTTGGAGAAATCCCGACAGGGCAGCCCTGATTTTTGAGTTTTACACGGAAAATGAGCAGGGCGAAATGATAACAATGGATATTATGTCTTCTAAAACCGATTCGACGGATGTCCCGTTTTACGGGTACGACACCATACCATACAGATTTGCCGTCAATATTCGCGACAATTTCGACAATTCGTCGGGTATGATTTATCCCGAAAACGGATATGTTGTTCCCCTTTATGAAATACAGCTTGACAAGAAGATTCAGAAAGCAATGGTTGTTGCAGGCGATGTAACCTGGGATCACTGGGAAGGAAGACTTGCAGCTTTGGTTGATGACGACATAATGTCAGTCATTCATTCGGATAACAATACGACGCCGGGAGCTTCTGTTACGCTTGACCTCGGGAAAAAAGCAAAACTGAGCCGTTTTAAATTCTTCCAGCGTCAGCATGATGACTACCTTCTATATACGTCAGGAAACTTCCAGATTTTTGAAGTATACAGCAGTGACGAGGAAGGCGACAGCCCGGACGGAGACTGGAGCGCATGGACGCTCCGGAAAGTCTGTACCATAACCAAACCTTCCGGATCCAGCAGTACTACGGATGAGGACATAGTAGCAGCAAGGCAGGGACACGATTTTTCGCTGCCTTTTGATATGCCGCCGGTAAGGTATCTCCGGTTTAAAGTTCTGAAAATATGGCAATCGGGATATACGTTCTCCTATATCGCAGAAATTAATACTTATGGCGTTTATGCCGAATGACGGTTGGATTTACGATTTTCAGATGGATTAATAAACAATTAAAACAGAATGTGATGAATAGATTATTGAAATTTATAACAGTAATAATGACAGCGGGCATATTTTTCTCGTGCGACGGGATGATGGACACGCACCGGAAATATCTCGAAGGCGGAGAAACGGTCTATGCTCCGAAAGTTGATTCCCTGGTTTTCCATAACGGCAAAGGCCGTGCTCAACTGTGGTTCTGGCTGCTCGAATCGCCCAATGTGCGTTCGGTGGACATCTTCTGGAACGCCTATGCCGATTCGCTGATTGTTCCGGTTACGCCTTCCGCGGGTCTGGACAGTTTGATGGTATATGTTCCCTTAACCGAAGAAAGGTCATATACCGTATATGTTCGTACTACGGATATTTTCGGCAACCACTCGCTTGCCGAAATGGGTTCCGCGACCTCATACGGCGCAATATACGAAAGTACGCTTGCAAACAGAGGTGTGAAAAGCGCCGCAACGGCAGGCACTGTTACCGAAATTCAATGGTACGGAATTGCAGACGATTATGTATGTTCGGAAGTCCGCTATACCGGTGTGAACGGCGAGGCGCGGACTGTCCGGGCATTACCGAACGAAGCATCCACTTTGTGTCCCGATGCGAAAGCAGGTTCGGCATACGAACACCGTTCGCTTTATGTGCCGACAAATTCGATAGACACGTTCTACATGGAATGGATGCCGATAACGGTAACACTGGCGCCGGTTAAATTCAATAAGAGTTCGTGGTCGGTAATTGACTGGTCGGACGAACAGGCAGACGACGGAGGCGGAGCCGTTACGCTTATCAATGATAATCTCGGCGATTTCTGGCATTCGCATTGGCAGGCGCCAGCGGCTCCGTTGCCTCACTGGGCGATTATTGATATGGGCGCTTCGAAAGAGATTGTAAAGATCGACACATACAGGCGCAGAGGCAATACCAATACAAAGTCTGTTCGGTATTATGTCAGTGACGACCCCGATCCCGACGCCGCTTCGTGGACGAAGATAGCGGAAGGAACCTTTTCGTCGGGCGATCTGTTAACACTGCAGGTTTCCGAATCTGTCACCGGAAGGTATCTGAAAATATATCTGCCGGACAGTAACAACGGGCAAAATACCAGCGTTGCGGAGATAGATGTGTTCGGATATGAATGATAATGACCGGGAATGAGGACAAGTTCCCCGCTTGGCGCAGCGTCTTCGCTACGCCGGGTTAAAAGCAAGGCTTTGGCCCAATATCGTCAACTTAAGGGCTGAAATCCCTTATTCTCCGGATATACTCTTCGTAGCCCGGCAAACCCCTCCTACCCTTATTTGCCTTATTATCATGCGATATGATAAGGTAAATAAGGGGCAGGGAGGGTGATTGCCCGAGCTACTAAAGGCTCCGGCTGAAAACGAATATCAGTCATAGAATTCGGGCAAAATTGCCGAATAACAGGTTTTAAAATTATGCTTATCCCAAACTCAGGTTAAAAAGTTTTTGAACATGTTGTTTGGAAGCCGAAGCGAAAAAGTTTAAATCAGGCTTCAGAAAATTGCCGCTGTTCAAATCGAACAGAGTTGGCGGTTACAGCGGGGACCTGTAAAATGAATAATTGATTTGTGTATTTCGGGAAAAGTGTATAATTTTACGCTCTAAAGTTTAAGGATATGGATAAAGAAAAAAGGAAGGCGGAAGTGTCGAAAAGCAGGGAGACTCCGGTTTTTATGAATATAAAGACGGATTTCGGATTCAAGAAAATATTCGGCAATAAAGTGCTGCTAATTGCGTTTTTGAATGCAATTTTGAACAGGGACATTGTAGAGGTAGAATATCTCCCGGCGGAACAGCTGGGTTATATCGAGGAAAACCGCAGAGCGGTCTATGATGTTTATTGCACGACTGCAACCGGAGAACGGTTTATCGTGGAGATGCAAGCTTCTCCACAAGTGCATTTTGCCGACAGGATCGTGTTTTACATGAGTTATCCGGTACTCAGTCAGGCTCCCAGGGGACAGAGAAGTTTGATTAACAGTGCGGGAAAAGAGCTGAAAGTTCCATGGGACTATTCTCTCAGCGGAGTATATATGATCTGTATTCTGGACAGTATCATGTTTTCCGAAGAAAAGGCTAAAAATATCGTCCTGGAACACATGAAAATAGTACGGCAAAACGCAGATACGGTACTGACCGACAAATGGGAAGCGGTAACAGTAGAATTGCCGAAATTCAAAAAGACGGAAGACGAACTGGAAACCGTAACGGACAAATGGATCTATTCCTTAAAGAACATGGAAAAGCTACCCGAACGTCCGGAAAAACTGAATGAAAAGATATTCGATGAATTATATGAAAATGCAAAAATAAACAGATTAAAAACAGAAGATATGAAAGCATACAGTAAAAGTATTTTGGAATACGATGACGTAATCAGTTCATTACGTTTTGTGGAAGAAAGAACCAGGAGAGAAACCAGGGAAGAAACCAGAAAAGAAGAGCGAGTCGAATTTGTTCGGAATTGCCATAAATATAATATGGATATTGAACGGATTGCGGCGCTTACAGGTCTCACAGAGAAAGAAGTCTCCGACGTTATAGCGAAATTGTAGAAACTAATGGATATGTCAAAGTTCAAAAAACGGAAGATATGAAAGCATACGGTAAAAGCGTTCTGGAATACGATGACGTAATCAGTTCATTACGTTTTGTGGAAGAAAGAGTCAGGAACCATCAGTAAACACATCTACGGACATCTCAGACGCTGTATCTACGGCGGTTACCGGGTGGGCGAGGATTCTCCGATTCCCAACACACGCGGCATCCGCAATAACGTCGCGCAGGCTTTACGCGACATTCAACTTCCGGATGGCGCATATTACGAAAACGACCGTTTCGGCCCGGTGCATTATTCGCCGTTTTCTAATTTAGAATTTAGAATTTTATAACTGTATAACATCAATGAATAAAAAGACAATTTTATCGCTTGTTACCGCACTGACAATGCAGACGGCAACAGTTTTCGCCCAGTCCGTTGATCTTGACGGGGGGCCGATGGGGATTGAGCGTGTAGCAATGTGTGTCGGTTCGCCGATACCGTACTTTTCGGAGCCTTCGGAAAACGGCGCGCCCAACTGGGTGCAAATCGACCTTGGCGCGCTTTTTCCCGTCGAGGCAGTGAAATTGTATCCCTATTTTCAGGATATGGCGGCCCCCGGCGCCCATACGCACAATTTCCCCATCCGTTTCCACATCGAAGCATCTGCAAGCGAATCGTTCGACAGTCCTTACGTGATAGTCGACCAGACGGGACGCGATTTCATCGGCTATCCGCTGGAAATCAAGACATGGAAACCTGCCGCGCCGGTATCTGCCCGCTATGTTCGGTTGACGGTACTCAAGCCCGACGTCTTCGAACTCTGGCGGTTTGAAGTAATCTCCGGCGGACGCGACGTCGCCGAAGGCAAAACGCTTTCCGATTCGGGAAAAGGCAGTCTCGGACAGCATTACCTGCTGCGTCCGCAGCGTCCCGCCGGCGAAAACGTGTGGTACGACCGTCCGGAACAGGTAACTGCGCCCGAAACATGGAAGCCCGTCAAAGCTCCATTGAGAACGCTCCGCAGCGGCGTTGCCGTCGGAGGACTGTTCCGCCAGACTTTCGACAGGAACATTCAGTATCTGCTTAGCTCGTTCAGCGTGCACGACATGGCGCACAATTTCTTCGAACGCGCAAACATGGAAGCCGGAAAGTTTGAAGGGCCAAGCAGCTGGTTTACCCGCGGGCTGGGCGGCTCGATTGCCGGACGCTTCCTGATGGGCGCAGGCAATATCCTCCGCTGGGAAAACGACGCGGAACTGCGAAGCCGAATGGACGAACTGATTGACTGTATCGAGACATGCGCAACGCCCGAAGGCTACATTTTCGGCTATCCCGAAAGGACTACGCTGCAGGGACAGAACAACGCCTACGCACGCGGATGGCTGTCGCAGGGACTTGTCGAAGCCGGTATTGCGGGAAATCCGAAGGCATGGCCGCTGCTGCGACGCGGAGACGACTGGTTCAATTCCTGTCCGTATCTGCCCGAAATGCTGATGCGCGTCCCGATCGGCAACCAGGGGATGGTCGCAAATTCGCGCACATATCTCAATACAAATGTCGGCGTACCGAAAGACATTCAGGTGCTGCAACAGTATTTCCAGCTCAACTTCTGGCTCGACCAGCTCATCGCCCGCGATCCTTCGGCAATATGGCAGTACCAGTACGAGCGCGTGCACAGCTACCTTATCATTGTGCTTAACGCCTACATGGATATCTACATGGCTACCGGCGATCCCTACTATCTGGATGCAATGCACGGAGCCTGGGACATTTTCCGCGAACATTTCATGCACGCCGGCGGAAGCATCAGCGTAATCGAGTCGTACACTTTCCCGCCGCGCCAGTTTCCACCGAAATCGTATCATCTCCGGATGCCCACGGGCGAACTTTGCGGCAATGTTTTCTGGGCGGTTTTCAACGAACAGCTGCGCGTGCTCTATCCCGGCGATGAGGGTGAAAAGTATGTCGCCGAAATTGAAAAGAGCATATATAATATAGGTATAGCGAATCAGGATCACGAGGGAAACATCCGCTATCATGCCCGCCTCATCGGTAAAAAAGAGAACGGCGGACGCGGCGGTTCCTGCTGCGAAGGACAGGGAACGCGCCTCTACGGAATGTTGCCCGAATTTATCTACAAGCTCGCCGACGACGGTATTTATGTGGATTTGTACAACGAATCCTCGGTCGAATGGGAGCAGAACGGCAGGAAGATTTCCATGCACCAGCACACCGCATTTCCCTCAAGTCCCGATGTGGAACTGCATCTGAAACTTGCCGAACCGGTCAAAAGCAAAATACGTATCCGCGTACCGTCGTGGGCTGCATCCAAAATGAATCTGCTGGTGAACGGCAAAAAGGCTGCCTCCGGAAAACCCGGCTCATACGTTACGATAGAGCGCGTGTGGAAGGACAATGACGAAATCACGTTCACTCTTCCGATGGGTTTCCGCCTGACGAAATATGCCGGCGTTACCGAAGATTTTAAGGACAAAGAAGCGTATGCGCTGGAATACGGGCCAATACTGATGGCGCTGAGCGGCGAACCGGTAAAGAACGGCGTCTTCAATCTGTCATCGGAGGTTGCGAAATTTGCCTCCGGCCTGAAATCCGTAGCCGGAAAACCGCTTCACTTCAGCATCGAAGGTGAGGACGAAGCGCTGGAATACGTTCCCTATTACGAACTCGGCGAAAACGTTACGTTTACGTGTTATCCGGTATTCAAAAGCCATTGACAGTCCCCCTGAATTGAGTTGAAAGTTTTTCAATTAAAGGCGGTTCCGTTTTCAAGGTTGCGGCTTTGCGAGGCGGTTATATTCCAGGTTCATGCGGAAGCGGGCGCCTTGTGTGAAACGGACGTTCCGGCAGGTTGTTTTCAGGGATTTCAGGCGTTGTCCGGTGATGCTTTCTACTTCCAGCATTTCGAGTTCCAGTTCGCGGCGGCGCGTGTTCCTGTGCAGCAGGGCGTATGCTTTTGCGCCGGCGCGGATGACTGTCACGCCGGAATGAACCACCGCTTCGGAAACAGAGAGGGAGACGCGCATGCCGTCCGATACCGCCGAATCGTAGGCGTATGAATCGTCGAGGAGAAGGTCTATCCGCGTGCCGCGCGGTATCACGACCGTTCTGTCCGGCAGGGTTGGGGGATCGCCGGGTTTTTCGGGCGGCGCCTCTTGCGGCGGCGCCGTTGCCGTTGACGGTTCTGTTGCCGGAGGCTGTTTTTCCGGCGACGGGGGGGAGGAGGGCGTTTCTTTGCTCTTTTTTTTGCCGGACGATTTTTTGCCGGATGGAGGCGGGACGTTTTTTTCTCCGTTTTTGGCCTCCTGCCGCTCCGGCGACCGGAGGATGCTGCTTGAAGGCGCAGATACGTCCGGCAGGTCTGCGGCAGGCGGCGTTTCCACGTATCGCTGATGTCCTGTCAGCTGTTCCATATCCACGTCCGTTGCCACTTCGATTTGGAGCGGAACGGCGGAATCGGTTCCCGGTACAGGCCCGACCCGGTTTCCGGCCGTTTCCGGTTTGCTGTCGGGGAATATCACGAGGCAGGCGGCAAGGAGAGAGACAGCCAGGAAAACCGCGCCGGCCAGATACTGGCGGTCGACGGTTGCCGGCAGCTTCCAGTGTGCGAGCCGGTCGGGCAGTTTCCATTGCACGAACCGGCCGAACCACTTCCGGTATGCAGACCGGTCGGGCCACTTCCAATGTACAAGCCGGTCGGGCAGTTTCCATTGCACGAACCGGCCGAGCCATTTCCGGTATGCAGACCAGCCGGGCAGCTTCCGGTGTACAGGCCGGTCGGGCAGTTTCCATTGCATGAACCGGCTGAGGCGCTTCCGGTATGCAGACCAGTCCGGCAGCTTCCGGTGTGCGAGCCGGCCGGGCAGTTTCCATTTGCCCGGCAGTGCGGGCAGCTTTAGCTGTGGAGGCGTCCATTTGGGCGGGTAGGCGGCGACGGCGGCGCTATCGGCAATCTGTTGCAGGCATTGCCGAAACTCGCCCGCACTGGCAAAGCGTTGCGAAGGAACTTTGGCGAGGGCTTTCAGGATGGCGCTGTTCAGTGCGGCAGGGATAGCGGGATTCAGGGCAGCCGGGGGGACGGGCTTCCGGCTTGTGTGCGCCTGCATGATTTCAAATTCGCTGCCGCCCGTAAAAGGCGCGACGCCCGTCAGCAGTTCGTACATCACGACGCCCAGCGAATAGACGTCCGAGGCATGGCTGCCTTCCTGTCCGCGGACCTGTTCGGGCGACATGTACTGCGGCGTGCCGGCGGCCTGTCCCGTCCTCGTGAGGCGCGAATGACCGGCGATCCGGGCGATGCCGAAATCCATGATTTTGACGTTGCCTTCCGCGGACAGCATCAGGTTGGAAGGTTTCAGGTCGCGGTGGATGACGCCCCTGTCATGCGCATGTTGCAGTCCGTCGAGCGTCTGAATGGCAATGTGCACTGTTTTTTCCGCCGTGAATGCCCCCCGGCTTTTCAGGACGGATTCGAGCGTTTCGCCCTCGGCGTACTCCATGATCATGCACAGCCGCCCGTCCGTCCGTATCAGGTTATAGAGCATGGTAATGGCGGGATGGCCGAGCTTGGCAAGCGTGACGGCTTCGGTTTGAAAGCGCCGTACGGTCTCTTCCTGAAGCGGGACGTCCGGTTTCAGCGCCTTGACGGCTACACGGCGCTGCAGGATATCGTCCGTCGCCAGGAATACGACGCCCATGCCTCCTTCGCCTATCCGTCTTACAACCGTATGACCGGGGATATTTATCGTATGATTCATAATGCTATAATTTATACTTTCTGTTTTTTTCGTTTCATCGGATTCCGGAGGTTTCCGTCGGAAATAGTCGTATTACAACTGTATTTTGAAAATTTCAGACGGAAATGGTCATAATATACACTTATTCTGAACAGATACAGCATATCCGGTCGGAATAAACCCCTGTTCCGGAAATTTCCGCCATAAATTTTCATTCCTCAAAAAAAGAATGACCCGTTTTTTCATTTATTTCCACGAGTACGACCGTGATATTGTCGTAGCCTCCGTTTTTCCTTGCCGAATCGACCAGCGCTGCGGCGGCGGTTTTCAGCGATTTCATTTCCAGCAGACGGCGTATCTCGGCATCGGCGACCCTGTCGTGCAGTCCGTCGCTGCACAGCAGGAAGCGGCTGCCTGCGCGGATGGCGTCCGTGATGCGGAAGATGTCCGGTTTGACCTGCGAAGCGGTGCCGATCGCCGCCGTCAGGACGTTGCGCTGCGGATGTCCGGCCGCTTCGGCCGGCGTAATCCCTCCCCTGCGCAGCATCTCCATGACCACCGTATGATCGGCGGTCAGCTGCCGGAACACGCCGTCCGTCAGCAGGTAGAGGCGGCTGTCGCCTACGTGGGCGCACCACGCCTCCCCGCCCCGTATCAGCAGCATGGAGCAGGTGGTGCCCATGACCGACCGGCACTCCTGCGTCTGTCCGTAGATGCGGCTGTTGGCCCGGCTGATCATGGCGGCGAGCCACTGTTCCGGTTTCCGGTTCAGACTCCGGCCGTTATCGTTGCAGACCGTTTCGACCATCATCGCGCTGGCCACCTCTCCCCGCTCATACCCGCCCATGCCGTCGGCAAGTACGGCGAAGAAATCCGTTTTGCTGCCGTCCATGAACAGGAACGCCGCACGGTCTTCGTTGTTCTGCCGCACGCAGCCGGCGTCGGTCAGCGTGATGGCGCGGATCAGCAGCCGTCCGGCGGGGATGCGTGCAAGCTTGCGTCTTTTCTTTTTTCGGAACATGTGCTGTTTCGGTTAAAAGCTACCTTGATTCGATCACCGGCTCGGTACCCATCAGTTCCAGGCCGTACTTGATGGGTACGGCGAAGGTCATGATGCCGTTGCCGGCGTTGAAGATGCCGATCACCCGCCCCAGGTCGTCAAACAGGGGGCCGCCGCTGTTTCCGGGGCCGGTCGAGTTGATGGTCAGTTGGTAGGAATCGCCGAAACTGCTGTAGTAGTTGCCGGACGAAGTCTGGCCGCTTCCCCGGATGAGCCGTCCGATGTTCCCCTGGCTGAGTGTGGGCACAGGCACGCGGACCAGCTGCGGATTACTGTTGAAATAGTCGTGCGACTGGATATGCGAATACTGGTCGGGCGAAGCGCCGGGATAGCCCATGACCGTCACCACGTCGCCCGTTTTGATTTCGGTATAGTTATCCAGCATGTCGACGGTGGGCAGCACCTTGGGGATGTCTATTTTGATCATCGCGACATCGTGACGGTTCGAGATGCGCGTCACTTTTGCCGGTATGCGCAGGTCGTTGCGGGCGAAGGTGATGTCGAGGTACGTGTTCGTGCCTTCCACCAGTTTGGCGGCATAGCGGTTGTTGATGTTCATGGCGCCGGCAGGCACCCAGCCCTTGACCATCTCGGCGGTCACGCAGGTATTGGGGATGACATTCCCCAGATCGTCCACCATGACGCCGGGAAACGTATTTTCGGGGAACAGGTAGGCCGTCAGCCAGTTTGCCGCCACATGCCGGTTGGTCAGGATGAAGCCGTCCGGAGCAATCACGAAACCGGAGCTTGAGCCGGCGCCGTGTATCGGTTCAAAATCGGCGTTCGGAGCCTCCGAACGCGTGAACAGCAGCGGCTCGATGCCGCTCTGCGTCTGTATGAAGGCGCCGACGCGCTTCTTTATCCCGTAGACTTCGGTCGTGATGAAGTGGTGTACTATGTCTTCGCTTGTCGGCGTATAGATCAGCTTCCAGGCCATTTCGATGAAGATCACCTTGTCGGAATTTTCCGCAGCGATCTGTGACGGTGTTTTTGAGTTCGGCCGGGTCTTGGCGTCCAGCGAATCCTTCAGGTTGATCAGTCCTTCGTCGATCCGGCCCCGTATTTCTCCGATGGCCGTCCCCGTATCGCCGCTGCCTGCCGCGATCTTCCGGTGCAGGGCGACGCCCCCGGCAACCACGAGCGCAAGGATGCCGGCGACGATGAGCAGCATGCCGGCCTTCGACTTTTTCCGCTCCGCTACCACCATGCGCTGTACCGTTTCCATTCCCACGCCCTGCTTGACGGGTGCGGCGGGCGGCGTCGTACCGGCGCTGTCACCGTCACCGCTGCCGTCCGCCTGCTCCGGAGCAGGGGTCACGGCCTTGCGGGAAGTGGTGGCTTTCAGGGGAGGAATGTTCAACACCTGCGTCTTTCGGATATGGCTCTCCGGACGCGGGTCGAGATCGAAGATGAACGTCGGCCCGTCGGCGCCGGCCTGTACCGTGTCGCCGGCGTAAATCTTCACCTTGCCCCATACCTGCTTGCCGTTTACAAACAGGCCGTTGCTGCTGTTGTAGTCTTCTATCCAGAAAGTGTCGGCCTCTTTGCCGTCGGTCGAGATGGACGCGTGTTCGCGGCTGACCGTGTCGTCGAGGTCGGGGTCATACTGAATCCGGCACTGATTGCCGCGACCGATTTTCAGGTCGCCCGACGTTGCGGGAAATTCTTCTACCTGTCCGGCTTTGGAGCCGGTCTGATGCTTGATTTTAATCTTCCGTTCCATAAATCATTGCTTTTTGAGCACGGATGGCGCGGATCAGACGGATAACCCCGGTCTTCACAAGGGAAAGCCTGCGGAAATCCGCGTCATCGCGTGCCCTGCACCTCACTGTTTCGGCCCCTCGCAGGTAAGGTTGACCTGTCCTAAAACCTGTCCCGTGAGCGTTATTGAGAACCGGATGTACGAACCGTCGATACGGCCCGACCCGCTCACTCCGTTGCCGCTGATCGTCTGCTGCGGAATGGTGAAATTCGTCCCGCTGTTGATCGTAGCGTTCACCGATTCGCCGGAGTTGAGGATATTATTGATGATAATATCCGAACCGTTAACCGACGACTTCACGATCGTGATGTTGTAATTTTCTTCCATAATCACCCC
>JAISCL010000361.1 GCA_031265585.1 Tannerella sp.
GGCCTGATAGCACGCAAATACGGAACGTCCGTTGCCGAATTATGCCGCCTTAACGGCATTTCGCAAACATCCACACTTTCCATCGGACAATCCATCCGGTTCCGGGCCAAACAGGTAACAGTAGAAGCCTCTGCCGATGCCGTACAAAAGTCCCTGCCGGCTAAACCCGAAAACACACAGACGCCCGCCGCCAATGCCGGTACTTCTACCGGGAAAAAAATAGAAGTTCCGGTTCAAACATCCTCCGATGAAGATGTGCCCGATGGAGTGGTGTACCATAAAATCCAATCCGGCGACACCTTATCTTCACTCTCCCAAAAATACGGAATAAGTATCCGGAAATTATGTGAAATAAACAATATCAGGCAAAACATGATATTAAAAATCGGACAAAAAATACGCTGTTCATAAATTGACATTTATTCATAATTGATATGAAAACGATCGATTATCGAAAAATCAGTACTGAATTTTGCCGTATTATACTTGGAGCGACCTTTATTTTCTCCGGGACCGTAAAATGTATCGATCCGGTAGGGGGCGCTCTCAAAATAGAAGATTATTTCGGCGCCTTCGGCCTTTCCGCCCTTAATCCGATCGCCACATTCGTATCCATCAACCTGTCCGCCGTCGAATTTATGCTGGGTTTGTGTATATTGACGGCAGTCTATCGCAGGCTGACCACAATATGCATGCTCACCTTCATGACCTTCATGACCTTGCTTACCTTATACCTTGCCATTTTTAATCCCGTACATGACTGCGGATGTTTCGGCGAGGCCATTATCCTTACAAACCGGCAAACCTTTTTAAAAAATTTCCTGATCCTTCTTCCGGCTTCTCTCATCACCTGTCTATACCACAAACGAATGACGCCGGTATATACGCATAAAGTTTACTGGTTTCCCGTTCTTTTTGCGTATGCCTTCCCGGTATGGTTTTCCTGGTATAACTATAACCATCTCCCCATTGAAGATTTCCGTCCCTACAAGGTCGGCGCTAACATACCCGAACTCATGTCTTTTCCTGCAGATGCGCCACAGGACGAATACCGGTTCGTCTACGAGAAAAACGGCGAAAAGAAAGCGTTTGCTCCCGAAGCGGCGCCGGCAGGAGACTCCACCTGGACGTTTGTGGAAGCGAAACTGATCAAAGAAGGATATGTTCCCCCGATTACTTCTTTTGAATTGTATGATAACAGGGAGGAGAATATAGCGGAAGAAATATTGTCTGCGGAAAACGGAGTGTTCCTTCTGATAGTCTGTAAAACCGAAAAAGCAAGCGACAAAAAAATAGATGAAATCAATAATATCTATGATTATGCCCAGGAGCGCCATCTCGGCTTCTATGGCGTCACAAGTTCTACCGGAGAAGAAATAAATGCCTGGATAAACAATACCGGAGCGGAATATCCGTTTTTAACAGCGGACGATGTCACGCTGAAAACAATCATACGCTCCAATCCGGGACTTGTTTTATTAAAATCCGGCACGATTCTTCAGAAATGGCACTATAACGATATCCCGTCCGAAGACCGGGCAAACGCCGTAATGGACAGGCTTCTTCATGCGCCGGAGAAACAGGCGGAAAAAGAAAAGTCTCCATGGATATGGATCATATCCTGTTTTGCATTACCTTTGCTGTCCGTTTGGATTTATGATTACCTGCGTAACAGGAGGAAAACAACCCGAAATAAAAACTTTTAAAATATTCAAGACAATGAGAAAAAATATTGTAGCAGGAAACTGGAAAATGAACACGACCCTCACGGAAGGAATTGCGCTTGCCGAAGAACTAAACAAAGCCCTGATGGGCAAAACAACAAAATGTAAGGTAGTTATCGGTACTCCCTTTACGCATCTCGCAAGCATTGCCGGAACGGTCGACACAACCAAAATAGGCGTAGCTGCCGAGAATTGTGCAGACAAAGCAAAAGGCGCATATACCGGCGAAGTATCTGCCGCCATGATTGCTTCCACAGGAGCTAACTACGTTATATTAGGCCATTCCGAGCGCCGCGCCTACTATCATGAAACACCCGGAATATTAAAAGAAAAAGTGAAGCAGGCGCTGGCCTGCAACCTGACTCCCATCTTCTGTATCGGTGAAATACTTGAAGAACGTGAAGCCGGCAAACAGTTTGAAGTAGTTGACGGACAAATAAAAAATTCACTTTTCGACCTGTCAGCCGAAGATTTCGGCAAGCTGATCCTGGCTTATGAACCGGTTTGGGCGATCGGAACCGGCAAAACCGCTACGGCAGCCCAGGCGCAGGAAATACATGCACACATACGCCGGACGATTGCCGGAAAATACGGCGAAAATATAGCAAACGGGACTCCCATACTTTACGGCGGAAGCTGTAATGCCGATAATGCAAAAGAATTATTCTCCAATCCGGATGTAGACGGCGGACTGATCGGAGGCGCCTCACTGAGCGCAGATAAATTTATGCCCATCATTGAAGCAATTGAAAGTATTGAAAAATAATAACAGGAGAACCTTGCCCTCTAAAACGGGGTAAGGTTCAATTTCAGCTATAAACAGGGGGGTTAATATACACATCTATGAAAAATCGGTTGCTTTCCATCATCTTTATATCCGCGATCATGTTATCGGGACATCACCTGTCATGCGCTCAATCCCCGTATTTTTCCATTTTTGATTCATTTGAAACAGCTTCGAAACCCGGAGCGGGAGTCGTCATCATACATCAGCCCGAATCGCTGAAACAGCTTGTAGGCACACGCATAGACAGCGAAAACATAGATGTCGTAAACGGGAAAACATACCTGATTACAGAAGGCTATCGCGTACAGGTTTACTCCGGAAACAACCAGCGTACATCCAAAGGAGAAGCAATGGATAAAAAAAAGAAAATAAACGAAATCTATCCCGACGTCAGAGCATACGTAACATACAACGCCCCATTCTGGAAACTTCACATAGGCGATTACCGGTCGTATGAAGAAGCCTCCCACATGCTCCGCAGCCTGCGGGAGACGTTTCCCCAAACCAGAAACGAAATCTATATTATTGAAGACGGGATCCGGCTGCTTTTAGACTGACCGGACAATAAACACCTCACAAATGAAACAAAAGTCTCCGGAAATCACGCAGGCGCTGTCCGAACACTATCGGGAAATCATCCGTTTACTGGGAGAAAACCCGGAGCGTGAAGGACTGGTAAAATCTCCGGAAAGAGTAGCCAAAGCGATGCAGTTCATGCTGCAGGGATACGGTGAAGATCCGGTAGAAGCGCTAAAATCCGCGATGTTTCTCGAAGAAGATTACAAACAGATGGTCATCGTTAAAGACATTGACTTCTTCTCGCTCTGTGAACATCACATGCTGCCGTTTTTCGGGAAAGTACATGTTGCATACATACCGCGCAAATACATCACCGGACTTAGTAAAATTCCGCGCGTGGTAGATATCTTCGCACGCCGGCTACAAATACAGGAACGGCTAACCCTGCAAATAAAAGACAGTATCCAGCAAACCCTCAACCCGTTAGGCGTCATGGTTGTCATCGAAGCCCAACACATGTGCATGCAGATGCGCGGCGTACAGAAACAAAACTCCCTGACCACCACATCCGACTTTACCGGCTCTTTCCAGCAGGCAAAAACAAGGGAAGAATTTATGAACCTGATCAAGAAATAACCCCCGGGCCCACAGGCCGTCACAGGTTAAGAAGCGTGTCGCGGATGACCGCGTCCCTGCCGGAATCATACCCCGCGCGGGCACGCCATGCCCCTCCATAATGCACAAACCGTTTCATATGGCGCCGCGGATGGTGAAAGTGATCTTTTTGTGTCCCTTGCAGGCGCCTTTGCCGTGGAGGATGAGGTCGGCCGTACCGGGGTTGATGTTGTTCCGGTACGTGACGGTGAAGTCGCGGCTGAAGACGAGTTCTGCGGCGGGCTTGCCTTCCTCAAGGTAGCAGGCGGCGGGCAGGGGGGTGACGGCCTTGCCGGTGTACGCCTGGGCGGGGATGGGTTCGACGGCGCAGTGGCCTGCTATGCCGATGTCCTTGCGGGCGTGGCGGCGGGCGTGGTTGTTGAAATAGGCGATCCGGACGTTGAGTTCGGCGATGAACTTGCCGTATGTATCGGAGGCGCGGGCTTCCGGCGTGGCGGCGGCGTCTTCCAGTGTGGCGGCGGCGCTGATGTGGACGGTGATGCGGCGGTAGAGGGCGTCGGTTTTGCGCCTTATTTCTTTGAGGCGTCCCTGCGGCTTTTTGGAAGTTTCGGCGTTGCGCAGGGCGATAAGCTCTTCGAAGGAGGTTTCGGCGGCCTGGAGTTCGTCGATCCAGGGGGAGAGACCTGCGAGGGCGACCTTGGCAGCGTATTCGTCACTCCGGAAATCGCCGATGAGGAGGTTGACGTCGGGTATTTTCTCCTCGTAGGCCTTCCGGACGATGTTACCAAAGGCTTTAAAACGGTTGCGGAGACTCCGGGCAGCCTCGGCTGTGGCGGGGTCGAAATGGTGCTGTGCAACCGTAATCGCTTCGCGCATGCCGGCCAGGGTATGGTCTACGCGGCCGTTAGCCTCGGCGATCGTCCGGGTGTAGTCGCTTTTATGCATGACGTTGATCAGTTGTTCCTCCCTGTCGATCAGGCCGGTGAACGAATCGTAGAACGGAGCGACAAGCGCCCGTACGGCCGGGAATTTCAGGATCAGGTCGCGCACTGCAGTCATAAATTCATAGTGCTCATCGTTGCGGAAGAAGTGAAAATAGATAGTCGAAATCCTTTTCATTGCGGTTCAAATTTTAACGGGTAAAATCTTGCGGCGACGTTTCCTTCCATGAAGGAAAGCCAGCCGTAGCAGTACGGGAAGGTTTCCTTCCATGAAGGAAAGCCCGCCGTAGCAGTACGGGAATGTTTCCTTCCATGAAGGAAAGCCAGCCGTAGCAGTACGGGAAGGTTTCCTTCCGTGAAGGAAAGCCTGCTGTAGCAGTACGGGAAGGTTTCCTTCCGTGAAGGAAAGCCTGCCGTAATGATACGGGAAGGCTTCCTGCCGTGCAGGCTTTGCATCCGGCGGGGCGGGCGGGATCCGGCGAGGGCTGTCCGGGACGGTAATTTGTTTTACGACTGGAAATATCCATCTGTTAGCGTACTGAAATTTCTTTGCAAAGATATGCTTTTTTATTAACAGCTATTGCGTGGGGGATATTATTTTGCGTGCGGGGCGGGTTATTTTACCAGGATGACGACCGGGTTTGCTTCCGCGTCCAGCTCTTTGAGGAAGGAGAGCTGTGCGTTTGCCGGCGCTTCCGGGTGCTGTTCCAGCCACGCCGTGATGTCGGCGGCTTCGACGAGGGAGACAAATTCGCCGGACGTGCTCATGCCCGAAGGGATGAAGGGCATGAAGCGGGTAATATCGTCTTCGATGCCGTCGCTGTGGCGGCCGAGGCGGGTCTCTCCCGTTTTCCTGTCGTAGAGGCCGTTGTACAGGACGGGGCTGTCGGTATACAGTCCCCGGATGCACTGGAAGAAGACGAGGCTGTCGTTTTCGGACACATCCGCTATGAAGATGCGTTCGCTGTTATGCCTTTTGTCTGTTTTTTCCGCTGCCGGCCAGCGGTACCTGCCGGTGTGGAAGGCGATCGAGGGGACAAGCCTGCTGCCGGAGACGGTGTAGAGCGTGTCCGTGAAATCCTCCTTGAAGCGGATCACGTCCCCGCTGCCTTTCCACATCCTTACCGCGTTGGGCGCAATGATCCGCTTCCGGTCGTTTTTATAGTCGATGATGATGGCGCCTGCCCGCGCCCACTGTCCGTACAGGCTATACACTCCGTTCCTCTGCACGGCGATGCCGGCAATTTCGTCCGGCGCGGCGGGTATTTCCGCCCGGGAAAGCGGCGGGACGGTATCCTTCAAATTCCCCTCCCGGTCGAACAGTCCCAGCATCCACTGCCTGCCCGGCGGCGAACTGACCGCATCAAAATAGCCGATGATCTCCGAATCCGTAATCAGGCAGGAGGACGCCAGCCCGGCAGAGGGCGCGAACTCCGTCCGGCCGCGGAAATGCCCCTTCATATCGTATTTCACCAGCCGGTTGGGCCGGCGCTCGAAATAGAGGAACTCCTCCCTTCCGTCCGTCCGGGAGAAATTGGAGGTAAATGCCTCCGGATCCTGCCCCCGGTGCCCGATTTCCGCGATGAAGCGTCCGTCCTCCCGGTCAAACAGCAGGCAGTGCTGCGTGCCGTATTCAATGACAATATACCGCTTCAGCACCTTGACGACGGGATTTCCGCCCACCAGTCCGCTGTCCGCCGTTTCCAGCGGGATGTAGCGCACCGTCTTTCCGAAATCGGAAACCTTGAGGCGCGTGACGTTTTGCAGGGCCTGCTCAACGTCGATCTTCTTCAGATCCGCCGCCGCCCCGCCGCTTTCCCGCTCCCTGCAGGAAAACACGCATACTAACGCCATACATGCAACTGTTAATCCCGGTTTATCCATATTTTAATACCATTTGAAAAGTTTCATTCCGGCGGCGAAGCACGCCAGTCCGCAGAGCGTGAGGGCGGCTGCGGGCGGGAGGATTTCCAGCCAGCCGGCGCCTTCGTTGAAGATACTGCGGAAACCGTCGGCAAGGGCCGTAAGCGGCAGCATCCTGATGGCGCCGAGGCTCCATTCGGGGAAGTTGTGGTAGCTGAAGAAGACGCCCGAAAGGATCAGCATCGGCATCTGCACGGCGTTTATCCAGCCGTTGCCGACCTCCGTTTTGGACGTCCGGCTCGAAATCAGCACCGCGATGCCCGTGAAGGCGACGTTGCCGGCCAGGAACAGCGCCGCCAGGGCGCCGATGTTCCCCTGTATCCGGACGCCGAAGATGAGCCACGAGGCAAGGATGATGACGGCGGCGTCGACGAGGTTCATCAGGATGCGGATAAACATCATCGAGATAAGCAGGTTCGACCTGCGCATCGGCGTGGCGACCATCCGGCGCAGCAGCTTCTGCGAACGGCGCTCGATGATCGTGTAGCTGACGCCCCACAGGATGTCGGCCATGATGCCGAAGGCGATCAGTCCGGGCACGAGGAAGTCGATGTACCGCACGCCCGTCAGCGTCAGCGGCGAGATGTCGGCCTGCGCGGTCGCCGCCGGCCGGTCGGGGGCGCGGACAAGCGCCGTCAGCCGGGTATAGGCAAGCTGCGCCTGCGAGTTGAGCGGATCAAAATGATACCGTACACGCCCGGCCGAATCCGTGGCAACCAGGTCGGCCTCGCCCCGCTTGAGGGCGACGATGGCGTCGTGCCAGTCGCCGTATTCGAACGTGAAGACGGTATTTCCCAGCGTCCTGTCCTCGATTTTCCAGACGTATGCGCCGCCCTTTTCGCCGGCGGCATGGACGCGGAGCAGCGAATCAAGCGGCGTCGTGTTTTCGCTCACGACCCTGATCCGGAACTTCACCTCCGACGTCTGCGTGAAGGCCAGTCCGAGGCCGATGGAAATAAGTACCGGGAAAATCATTCCCCAGAAAAGCACCTCCGGTTCGCGGACGGTTTCGAGCACCTGCGCGATGCAGAGGCGGTAGAGCTGGTTATTTTTGAGCGGTTTCATAGTTGTGCGGGTATTTCCGTCAGCCGTTTGCCGGTGAGTTTGATAAAAAGTTCGTCGAGGTTGCGCGCCCCGTCCCCGTCGAGCAGCGTCGCCAGGTCGCCGGAGCGCAGGATGCGGCCTTCGTCGATGATGATAATGCGGTCGCAGAGCGATTCGGCTTCTTCCATATAGTGCGTCGTGAGGATAAGCGTCGTGCGGCCCTCGCGCTTGAGCGTCCGGAGGATGTTCCACAGGTCGAGGCGCGAATGCGGGTCAAGGCCGGTCGTCGGCTCGTCGAGGAAAAGAATCTGCGGGCTGTTCAGCAGCGCCACCGCCAGCGCCAGCCGCTGACGCTGCCCGCCGGACAGCGTGCCGACCAGCGCCCGGCGCTTGCTCTCCAGCCCCGTCAGCTCCGTCACTTCCCGTACGCGTTCGTCGCCCAGATCGTAGAAGCCGGCAAAGAGCCGCAGGGTCTCGCAGACGGTCAGTTTTTCGGCAAAGCGTGTTTCCTGCAGCGACAGTCCGATGATCCTGCGCAGTTCGCGTTCGTGCCGCTGCCAGTTCTTCCCCCTGAGGAGGATCTGTCCGCTGTCGGGACGCCGCAGTCCCTCCATCATCTCGACCGTCGTCGTCTTGCCCGCCCCGTTAGGCCCCAGCAGTGCGACAAACTCCCCCGCAGCGATGTCAAACGAGATCCCCCGCACCGCCTGCACGTCCCTGAACGACTTGTATATATCCGTCACTTCAATCTCAGCCATAAACTTTACCTGTGTACATGTAGCCGGCAAAGATACGCTTTAATAATTGAAAATTGACAGTTGACAGTTGAAAATTATACTGCGCGCAGCCTGGTTTTGTGCATTGCATGCAATCAATAATGTGTGTAGAGACGCGATGCATCGCGTCTCTACGGCTGTTATTTGCCGGTTTTGAATATTGGTTTCGGGGCGCTCAGGGAGGGGGCGCCGGCGTCTATGCAGGGCCATTTTTCGCTGTCCCACCGGATGCGGTCGAGCAGCAGGACACGTCCTTTGGGGTTGTCTGTATCGACGCCGTGGTAGAGGATCCAGCCGCTGCCGGCGTCGTCACGGACGATTTCCGAGCAGTGGCCGTTTCCTGTGAAGCGGGAGTTTCTGTCGATCACGGTCGTGCGGCCGTTGTCCATCATGTCTTTTCCGGATTTGTCGAGATAGGGGCCGAACAGCGAGGCGGAACGTCCCACGACCAGCTTGTAGGTGCTTTTTATGCCTTCGCAGCAGCTTCCGGTGGAGGCGAAGAGGTAGTAGTACGCTCCCTTTTTATGGATGTAAGTTCCTTCGAAGGCGGTGCCGGCGATTTTCCTTTTTTCGGCGCCTTCCTTTATTTTTAAGCCTTCACCGTCTAATTCGATGGCGTAGATACCTCTGAAACTGCCCCAGAAGAGGTATTTTTTACCATTGTCCTCCATGTAAAACGGGTCGATGGAGTTCTGTACGCCGATTTCACTGCTCCGGAACAGTTTTCCCCGGTCGGTAAACGGGCCTTCGGGCCTGTCGGCCGTGGCGACCCCGATGCCGCACGTCCACTCCCCGCCCCATACCGACATGGAGTAATAGAGGACGTAGCGGCCGTTTATGCAGTTGATGTCCGGCGCCCAGATCCCTCCGCCGGGTTCAAAGTCCGGGCGCGTTTCATCCGTAAAGGCGGTGCCCTTAAATTCCCAGTCGGTGAGGTTTTCCGAGCGGTAGACCGGGGTGTTGCGGGTGTCTTCCGTTGCATACAGATAGAAGCTGCCGTCTGCCGCCCGCAGGATCGTGGGGTCGGGGAGGCTTCGGCTTACGACGGGATTACGGTAAAGCGCCGGTTCGCTGTTGCAGGAGGAGGAGGAGGTGCAGCCCGAGAGGATGCAGAAAAGGAACAGTACCGGCGTTTTCATTTCATCCGGGCCTGTATGATTTCTCCCGATATGCTCATGACCGGGTTTTCGTCGTCCGAAAAGACTACATCTGCGATGTACATCCGTCGGGGATGGATTTTTTCCCGCGAATGATGCGCGTGGAATACGATCCTTAACCGGCCGTCCCTGTCCCGGAACGTGGCGCTGTGGCCGACGCCTGCGAGCGTATCCGGTTTCTGGAGGATGGGGTTATTTTCGTATTTTGTCCAGGGTCCCGCGGGCGATGCGGCGGTTGCATATCCGATACCGTAGAAGGGGCTTTCATAGCTGTTTGCCGAGTAGGAGAGGTAGTACGCGCCCCTGTGTTTGACGACGAATCCGCCTTCGTTCACGCGGGGCCAGACTTCTTCCCAGGGCTGCGAGACGTGGATGCATTTCGTCAGGGTGGATTCCCGGACGGTTTGCAGGTCGTCTTCCAGTTCGGCTACCCAGATGTTCAGTCCGTCGTTGAAGCGGTCGAAGTACAGGTACGGTTTTCCGTCGTCGTCGATGAACAGCGAGTTGTCGATGCACTTTTCGCCCGCAAGCATCGGCTTTTTTTCCGCCTGCACGAACGGCCCGAACGGCGAAGCGGCGGTCGCTACGCATATATGTTCGCTTGAGGAATAGTACATGAAGAATTTCTTCCTGCTTTCGATGTAGTATACTTCGGGCGCCCAGAAGGTGTTCCGGGGTTCCGCCGACCAGGAGTCTCCGGCCTGCAGGGCTAAGCCGGGCGCTTTTTCCCAGACCCGGAGATCGGTGGAGGTGTAGACTTCGATGCCGTTCGGGGCGTGCGTCCCGTAAGCGTAGTAGGTGCCGTCGTGCAGCATGATGAACGGGTCGCCGAAGAGGACGGGATCGGCAACGGCTCCTGCGTCCCTGCTGTTGCCGCTGCATGAGAGGACGATACAGGAAAAAACGAGTAATAAGTATTTATTCATAATTGAAAGTTGAAAGTTATACCTGTTTGGCGAAGGTTGGAGACTGCGCCGGACGGGATGTAGAGACGCGATGCATCGCGTCTCTACGCACGTCCTATTTATTCAGTTCGTTGATGACGGACTGGTTGGCTTTGCGGACTTCGGCTTCGATGATTTTGACTTTTTTGCGGTCGTAGGTCATCAGGCCGTTTACTTCGCCTTCCACGTCGGTTGTCTGCGTGTAGACGGCTCCGGAGAAGCCGCGTTTTACCAGGTCTTGCAGTTCTTTGGCGTAGGTTACGTATTCTGCCGTTACTTCGTTTTCGTTTTTAAACTGGACGTAGCCCCAGTTGCGCTTGTCCCACCACAGGTGGTTTTCGAGCGCCAGGCCGATCCCGCCGTATTCGCCCAGTACGTTGACGCGTTGCGGGTCAAAGAGGTACATGCTGGGGCGCGGGTAGTTATGCAGATCCAGCATGTCGCCGCAGGGACGGTGGTTTCCGCCGCTGGCCGGATTTACCAGGCGGGAAGGATCGTACGTTTTGGTGTATTCCGCCGCTTTTTCCGTGTTAAACTGCCCCCATCCTTCGTTGAAGGGCACCCATACGACGACCGAAGGATTCGACATGCACAAGTCCATGATTTCTTTCCACTCGCGGTAGAAGTTGTCGACGGATTCCTGCGTGCGTTTCTTGTCCGTTCCCCCGTTGTACTCGCTGGACACCCACTGATTGCCCAGGTCGCCGCTCGGCATGTCCTGCCATACGAGGATGCCTTCCCGGTCGCAGTGATAGTACCAGCGCGCCGGTTCGACCTTCACGTGCTTGCGGATCATGTTGAATCCCCATTCTTTCGTCTTTTTAATATCGTAGAGCAGCGCTTCGTCCGTGGGCGCCGTATAGAGTCCGTCGGGCCACCATCCCTGGTCCAGCGGCCCGAAATGGAACAGGTCTTTGTTGTTCAGCTGCATGCGCATGATTCCGTTTGCATCGCGTTTGGTTGAGATTTTACGGAATGCCGTGTATGATTTCACTTCATCGACTACTTTCCCGGAGGACGTAACGGATACGTTCATATCGTACAGATAGGGATTCTGCGTGTCCCACAGGGTCGGATTTTCCACGCCCAGGCGCAGTTCGCTTCCGGCCAGGCCTTTTGCCGTGGCGACGACCCGTCCCTTGTCCGTCACTTTCACTTCGACGATGTCGTTCGTCCGGCATCCCTGCGAGGTCTCCACCGTCACGTTCAGGGATCCGCTTTCGATGGAGGAGATCGTTTTGATCGCCGTGATATGGTTGTCCGGCACCGGTTCGAGCCAGACGGTCTGCCAGATCCCCGTTACGGCGGTATACCAGATGCCTTCCGGCCGGTTGACCTGTTTTCCGCGCGGCTGGTATCCCCTGCTGGTCGGATCCCATACGCGGACGACTAATTTGTGCTTTGATTTCCCGGCCAGGAACGGGGTGATGTCAAAGGAGAACGGCGTATATCCACCCTTGTGGGAGCCGATCATGATGTCATTGACAAACACGTCCGCCTTCCAGTCCACGGCGCCGAAGTTCAGGACGACGTTTTTCCCTTTCCAGTTGGAAGGTACCGTAAATTCACGTTTGTACCACAGTTCGTTTGCCTCGCCCACTTCCTTCATAACGCCGGAGAGGGAGGATTCGATTGCGAACGGGACGAGGATTTTCCCCTCAAATCCGGACGGTTCGGCCGTGCCGCGGGGAGCGACGGCATACTCCCAAAGCCCGTTCAGGTTCAGCCACAGGCTGCGTTCGATCAGCGGACGCGGGTATTCGGGCCATACGTTTTGCGGATCGACCTTTTCCGTCCATTCCGTTTTCAACCTGTCTCCTGCCGGAGACCACTGTGCATGTGCGCTTACGATGAGTAAGCAGGCGCAGATTGCGAAAGATAATTTCTTCATGTCTTAAAAATTAAAATAGTTATAATTAAAAATGTGTTATTTTGTCATTTTGTCCGCCAGCATTTTCATGAAATAGCCTCCGACTACCGAACGCGCCCTGAAATTCATGGAATGACTGTCCTGCGTATCGTGCCAGTCGCTCAGGGGGATGCGGGAGACCGTTTCGTTGGCGTATGTGTGGACGGGCAGCATCAGTTGGCGGAAGTCCTGCGGATTGTCGGCGAGGCAGGCGCTCCAGATGATCCAGTCCGTTTTCGTATAGTCTTCGCGGCTGTCCAGGGGGAGGCCGTACCGGTTCTGTTTCGTCAGGTACCAGGCGATTTCTTTCCTTGCCGCTTCTTCCGGGAAGATATTCAATCCGAGCAGTTTGTCCCAGACCAGGTTGTATTTCTGGCTCCAGGTGCCGGGCTTGTCGAACGTCAGGCGGTAATGGTCGCCATCGTCGGCCATCTGCATCCACTGTTTGGCCATTTCTCTGGCTGCGCCGGTGTATTTGCCGGCTGTTTCCCGGTCGCCCAGCATGGCTGCCATTTTCCCGTAGCCGGCAATGCCCATGATGGCCTTGATGGAAAGGTTGGCATTGTGAGCGAAATGTCCCGCAAAGTCGTCCGTGCACAGCTGGTTTTCCGGGTCGAGGCCTTCTTTGAGCAGGTAGTTCGCCCATGTCGTCAGGACGTCCCAGTGCTTTTTGGCGAATCCGGCATTACCTTTCACGGTGGCGATCGCTGTGGTCAGGATGAGCATGTTGCCGGCTTCTTCGACCGGCATGTCTCCGCCGTAGGTTTGTCCGTTAGCGATGGGGTAAGTGCCTACGTCGTGCGCCGGGAACGGTTTGTTCCACCGGCCGCTTTCGCTGAAGTAAAAGACCGGGGTCATCATTGCTTCCAGCAAATCGGGGTTGTAAAGGAGGAAGAGGGGCGCGGAAGGATAGGTAATATCCACCGTCCCGATTGAGCCGTTGCTGAAATTTTCTTTTGAGAGGAAGAGCAGGTTGCCGTCCCGGTCTTCAATCAGTTTATGCGCCGAGACGGCCTGGCGGTAGGCGAGGGCGCAGAGTTCGGCATACTCTTTCCCGCCGCTTTTTTCCGCTCCGTTCATCAGTTGCGTGTCAAACTTCCGGCAGCGCTGCATGACGGGCAGGTACTCTCCGGCGGCTTTTTCGAAGGCTTCGGTGATGCCGGCTTTCTGCTTCCAGTAGGCCGGGCGGTTGTCGTGGAAGTACTGAATCGCATAGATGTCGTCGTAGCCGATCATCATGAATCCGGAAGCGGGGGCGGCTGTCTTTTCCAGGTTTTCACAGAAGGCCAGGACGGTCGAGCCGCTTTGCGTCACGGTTTCCGACACGTTCGGCAGGGCGATGTTTCCCGTCCGGATGAAATGTTCCTTCATCTCCGCATATTCGCCGATGCGGATGGCCGTCCGGTCTTTTTTCCGGGATGCGATGTAAAAATAGCCCCAGTCGATCCGTACGTTATCCCCCTTCTTTTGCAGGACAGGCTGTTCGACCGTCCCGGTTTTTGCAAAGACAAGGTTTCCGGCTTCCGAGAGGGTTGTTTCGGTTTTTTGTCCCGGGGAATGAATGGCCCAGTCCGGCGTTGCTTCCAGGTAGATCTGTACCTCATGCTCTTTTCCGTCAGCCGGACGGACCTGATAAGACAGGTAGTTGACGGGAGTGGACATCCGTTCGAGGTCGTCCATCAGCAGGGGGGAGGTGAAGATGAGGTCCAGTTCCACCGGCCCGCACGTGAACGTATAATAAGTCTGCGTTGGGAGCGCCTGCACGGATTTTTGCACGGCGGGCGTTTCAAAGGATTTTACGGCTTCATTCTTCCGGAAGAGGCCGAAATCTACGTAAGCGCCTCCCGTGCGGTTGTGACAGTGGGCGGCAATGATGTTTTTGCCCGGGCGCAGCGTTTCTTTCACCTCGTCGGGCAATTCCAGCAGGACGTTCCGGTTCCAGCTGTAACCGGTCGCCACGACGCGGATCCCGTTTATGTATAACTCGAAAATATCATCGTGCGAATACTCAAGGATCACCGGCCGGGCGGAGCAGTCTTCCGCCAGTTCGAACGTGCGCCTCACCCAGATGTCCCGGCTTTCCCAGGGCGTAGAAAGGTTCGGCATCTCCGGCGTTCCGAAGGCGGCTTTTCCTTTCTGCCACAGATTCTCATTGTAATCGGGAGCCGTCCAGTTTCCTGCAGGCTCCTTTTCCGTATAAGCCGCTTCCCACCGTTCGGTAGCCGCTGTGGGCAGGACGGTGATCAGCGGAATGTCGTTTATCCCCATAAAACGGTACGTGACGCCGTCCACGCGCAAAGCCCCGAGCAGGGGAAATTTGACGCCCGTCCAGTGGCGGACGATGTCCTGATTCAGTTCATCGGCAAACGACCAGGCGCTGGTGTAGGGGTCGATCGTAATCAGCGGAAAGGCCGGCGCGCGGAGTGAACTTTCCTTAACAGGCTTGAACAGGTCGGCAGGCGACGGCGAGCATCCGTATAAGCAGGATGCAACGAGCAGAAGTGCAGCGAAAGCGAAAACAGTTCGATTCATGATATTGAAAATCTTAAAAATTCCGGCACAAAAATAGTCCATACGATTCGAAAATATATTCAATAATCATTCAAAATCTTTCATAATTCATGCGGAATGATATGAAAGTGCGCGGAATTTCCATAACTTTACCGCCGAATCAGTTATAAATTATACGAAAATGAAACACACAATCTTTACTGTTGCACTGTGCTTCGCGCTTTTTGCGGGTTGCAGGAACGAAACCGTCATCGTCAACCCCGAGTTTGACACCACGGATGCGGATTACATGATTTTATCCCGGATCGAACGTACCGATACGGCGACCGTTGTTTATGCCGGCGTCTACCATTTGCCCGGCTACTGGATTTACCTTTCGTCCAAAGGCAAGTTAAGGGACAGCAAGGGGAAGACTTACCGGCTGCTTGACTGCACGGGATTCCAGCTGGACAAAGAGGTCCACATGCCGGAATCCGGGACGATGGCGTTTGCCCTTTCTTTCGAACCGGTTGACAGGGACGAGAAGGTGGTGGACTACATTGACCTGGACGAGAATAACGAAACCATAACCGGCATTAAGCTGTATAAGGTCAAGCACACCGAACCGGTACAGTGCCGGTTGAAGGGGACGGTAACCGGCAGGCCCCAAAGCAGCCGGATAGCACTGCTCAGGGCGGGCGAGGATTTCCGGACGGCAAAGGTGACGTATATTCCCGTGTACGACGGGGCGTTTGACTATATGCTTTATGCCGGTGACGAGGAGGCTTACGAATTGATATTTGAAGATGAAATACGGAGGGGGTCATGGCGTCCGGTCGAGTTCATTGCCGAATCGGGGACGCTGGAATTTACGCTGAATCATGAGGATGAATGGCTGAACAATTCCATAAAGGGAGGCAAATACACGGAAGCCCGTCATGCGATGATCAAGGCGCTGAACGAAGAGATGAGGCCCCTGTACGACACGCTGAGCGAAAAACGCCGGCAACTGCAGGAGGAAAACAGATTTTACACGCCCGAAATGAGCGCCGTCCATGAACAGTTGAAGGCGCTCGGCGAAGGGGATGCCGCCGCACGGTACGCACTGTACGACCGGCTTTCCCAACTGGAAAAGGAGGGGAAGGATTTGACCGGCGAAGCGAAGGCGCTGCTTCAGGAGGATGTGAGGATCTACAGGACGATGTATGTGGACAAACTGCTGGATTACGCGAAAACGCACGCGGATATTTTGGGGTACACGTTTTTAGTGGAAAATATACGCCGCGCCGTTGAGTACAGGCGTTATGAGCTGGATGTGTCGCCCATGCTGGCGATCTTCCATGACGTGTACGAAAAGAAATATCCCCGCCACCCGTACACGTCGCTGGTGCAGAGCTACGTGCAGGCGGCGGCCATACGGACGGGCAATCCCTGTCCCGACGTCACGGCTTTGGATGCCGGTACGGGCAGGGAGGTCAGGCTGTCGGAACTGATGAAAGGCCGCGTCACGCTTGTTCACTTGTGGGCGTCGTGGTGCGGCCCGTGCCGGAATCACGGCAGGGAGATGATACCGGTTTACGAACAGTACAGGGACAAAGGATTTACGGTCGTGGGCATTGCACGCGAGCAAAAGAAGGAAGCAATGGCGATGGCGGTGGAAAGGGATCAGTATCCGTGGGTGAACCTGCTGGAACTGAACGACGAACATGGCATCTGGACGAAATTCGGCATCGGCAATGCCGGCGGCGGCGAGTTCCTGGTCGATGCGCAGGGGCGTTTCCTGGCCGTCAATGCGACTCCGGGTGAGATGAAGAAGATTTTGCAGGAACTGTTTGACTGATGTCCGGCTTTTACCGGGGCGGCCTGTTGTTTGTTAAGGAGCCTCCGCCGAACGGGGTTAGCGATGAACAAAAATCCGTATTATACTGTGTGCGGACAGGTACAGTGTAGAGACGCGATGCATCGCGTCTCTACGTTTTTGTTCCTGCCGTACACCTCTTCCGAGGCCGCGGATTTTATGAATCACATGTCATTCACGAAAGAACCAGGGCCGTGCGAAGTATAATATCATATAATTTCAGCCCGTGTACGGTATATACATCCAAAAGCTTTATCTTTGTGCAAAATATCAGGGTTGCAGAGGGAAATGAAACAGTTGTTCAGTATACTTTTTTTGTTGACAGTCGCAGGGAATGTCCCGGCACGTGGCGGGGATAATTATTATTTCAGGCATTATACGAACAGGGACGGCCTGTCCCACAACACGGTTTACTGTTCGTTGCAGGACCGGAAGGGGTTTATGTGGTTCGGTACGGATGACGGGCTGAACCGCTTCGACGGCTATTCGTTCCAGGTCTTCCGGCACAATGGCCCGGAGCATCCGGAAAAGAGCCTCATCAATGACCGGATCAGCGATCTTGCGGAAGATTCTTCGGGGAAGATCTGGATTTGCACCGGCGGCGGCGTCTGCTGTTATGATTATGAGACCGATTCCTTTTATCCTTTCATCCTGGAATCGCAGTCGTCTCCCTATTTTGCCGAGCATGTATGCGAGGATAAAAGCGGAAATCTGTGGCTGAGGGATCATTTTAATATCACCCGGTACAACCGGGAGACGCGCTCCTTCAAGACCTATCATTCCGGTGAATACGGGTTCCGGTCGGTTACGATGACCATGACGGAGGAGGGGACGCCCGTCTTTGCGGATGCTTCTTCCCTGTATGCGTATCATCCGGAATCGGATCATTTCGACCGGCTGCTGAGCCTTGAAACGTTCCGGAAGAATGATCTGACGGTGATCAGTTCGGTGAAGGAAGCGCCCCAGACCGGTTTTTTCATCGGTACGGATCTGGAGGGGCTGTTGCTCTATCATGCCGGCAGCGGCGAGATTGAGACCGTGATCCCGGAAATACACGTCCGTTCGATTATGCTCTGTAATTCGAATACCTACTGGATAGCGTCCGAATCCGGGATTTATATCTATAACCTGATCGACCGGTCGGTGGTCAACCTGCGCAAGTCGCTGACGAATGAATATACCATTGCCGACAATGCCGTTTACTCGCTTACCCGGGACCGCGAAGGCGGCGTTTGGGTCACTTCCTTTTTCGGCGGCATCAATTACCTGCCCAAAAACCATCTGAATTTCACCTGTTATATCGGCGGGAAAACGCATCCCGGCATGACAGGCAATATCGTGCGTGAAATCTGCCCGGATAAATACGGGAACCTGTGGCTGGGAACGGAAGATAACGGCATCAACCGTTTTGACCGGAAGACCGGCAGGATGGTCAACTATTCGCTGCTAAACCCCGAACGGAAACTGGCCGCGACGAATATTCACGGGCTGTATGCCGAGGGCGACACGCTCTGGATCGGGTCGTTTAACAGGGGCATCGAGCTGATGCATATTCCCGACGGGAAGGTTTTTAAAAATTATAATTCCGCCAATACGGACGGCGGACTGATCTCCAATTTTGTCCTCTGCTTTTACAGGACACGGCAGGGGCTTCTCCTGATCGGGACGGCTTCCGGGGTGGTCGCCCTTGATGAAAAAAACAGCCGGTTCTACCGCTGGAAAGGGGTCGAAAATCTTGTCCGGCAGATCCTGGAAGACCGGGACGGGAATATATGGGTCTCAACCAATAACGGACTGTATAAATATACCCCTCCCGCTGCGGATGCGTCTGCGGAGGAGGAAATGATCCGCTACACCGAGGCCCCGTCGTCCCGGAGCCAGGGACTGGGCAGCTCGAATACGACTTCCGTTTTTGAAGATTCCAAAGGCCGCATCTGGATCACCACCGTCTACGGATTCTCCCTTTACAATAAACATACCGGCCTGTTCAACCGCATCACTGTGGACGACGGGCTTCCCGGTAATATGATTTACCGGATTGTGGAGGATGACGAACATCTGTTCTGGATCTCCACCGCCAACGGACTGGTGCGCTTCAACCCCGAAACGCATGTCATGCATACCTATTCCTATTCCGATGGCCTGCATGAGACGCAGTTCAACTATTCGTCCTCCCATAAGGCGCCGGACGGGGTGATCTATATGGGGACGGTTAACGGCATGATTTCCTTTCATCCGAAGAATTTCATAAAAGACAGCTATGTGCCGCAGCTTTACATCACGCGCATCCATACGCACGATCATCCCGGCAACAGCCGGTTTTTGCCGAACCGGGCCTCCGGCGAACCCTATACCCTGAAACTGCCCCATCACTCGTCCACCTTTACGGTTTCCTATATGGCGCCGGGCTACACTTCGCCCGATGCCATCAAATATGCCTGTCTGCTGGACGGCGTTGACAGGGAGTGGATTTATATGGACAAAAACAGGGACGTCACCTTTGCCGGCCTCTCTCCCGGCGAATATACTTTCAGGGTGCGGTCGACGAATAGCAGCGGCGCCTGGCAGGATAATATTCAAACCCTGCATATCATCATCACGCCTCCCTTCCGGGTGACGGTATGGGCCTGGCTGCTTTACCTGGCGGCGGCCGTTTTGTGCCTGGCTGCCTTTTACCGGTATAAAAAGCGGAAGTTTTTCCTGAAAGCGCAGCATAACCGGGAACTTTTTGAAGTAGAAAAGGAAAAGGAATTATATAATGCCAAAATACAGTTTTTTACGTTTATCACGCATGAAATACGCACGCCGCTTACGCTGATCAAAGCCCCGCTGGAAAAAATACTGCGCTCGAACGACGGGAATGAAGCAACCAGGCAGCATCTTGAAATGATCGGGAAGAACACACAGCGCCTGCTTGATCTGAGTAACCAGCTGCTGGATTTCAGGAAAACGGAAAGCCGGGGATTCCGCCTCAACTTCGTGAAGACGGATGTCACGCTTCAGGTGGAGAATATATTGACGCCGTTTATCCCTGTTTTCCGGAATGAAAATAAAAAGTTTTCCGCCGCTTTGCCGGGCAGCCCCGTTCCGGCGTATATTGACCGTGATGCGTTCACAAAAATTGTCACGAATATGCTTACCAATGCGCTGAAATATTCATCCCGCACGGTCTCGCTTTGCCTGCCGCCTCCGTCGCCGGATGACGGCTCTTTCCGGGTTATTGTGACAAATGACGGCATGGTGGTGCCCGAAAAGGAACGCGAACGGATCTTTGCACCCTTTTACCGCCTCAAAGAGACGGAAAACAGGCAGGGCAGCGGCATCGGCCTCTCCCTTGCGCGCACGCTGGCGGAGTTTCACCAGGGCTCGATCACTTACCGGGAAACGGAGGATGGACTGAACCGGTTTATCCTGGTGCTACCCGTCCGGCAGGAAGCGTATAATTTTGACCTGTCGGAACAGCCGGAAGTCCCTCCGGAAATCGCCGCCGTCCCGGACAGGCAGACGGTATTAATCGTAGAAGACCAGCCGGATATGCGCATGTTTTTAGCCGGGGAACTGAAGGATAAATATGAAACGGCAGAAGCGGAAAACGGGAAGGAAGCGCTGCTTTTACTCGGAAAGAACCGGGTGGACCTGATCGTCAGCGATATTATGATGCCCCTGATGGATGGCTATGAATTGTGTGACAGCGTCAAGAACGACATCCGGCACAGCCATATCCCGTTTATCCTGCTGACTGCGCAGCATAACCTGCAGTCGCGCCTGACCGGCCTTCACCAGGGAGCGGATGCATATATGGAAAAACCTTTTTCACTGGAACATCTTTTCGCCCAGATCGAAAACCTGCTGAAAAACAGGGAACGGATCCGCCGATCCTACCTTGAGAAACCCCAGACGCCCACCTCGTCGCTGGGCGTCTCTCCGGTAGATAACCGCTTCCTGGAAAAGCTGAATGCCTATATTGAGGAGAATCTTACCAGCGAACAGCTAAGCGTTGAAATGATTGCCGGCCAAATGGGAATGAGTAATTCCGGCCTTTACCGCAAAGTGAAAGCCATATCGGATCTTTCCCCCGTGGATTTCATCCGCATGGCGCGTTTGAAAAAAGCCGTCCACCTCATGCAGTCGGGTGAAAAAAGGATCAGCGAGATCGCCTACCGGGTCGGTTTTTCCTCCCCGACCTATTTCTCCACCAGCTTCCAGAAACAGTACGGCAAATCCCCCTCGGAATTTCTGAAAGAACTGTAGAGACGCGATGCGTCGCGTCCCGGCCTCGCGGAGACGCGAAGCATCGCGTCTCTACGGCAGGTTTTTGTCACTTTTCACAAGGGAGGCGGATTTGAACGTGAATTTCTTTTGCCCGATGTAGCTGCATACGACTGTAAGGAGGGTCACGATCATTTTAGACGGGGTGGGGTAAAAATCAAACCCGTCTACAAACACTTTCAACCCGGCATAATTGATCAGCAGATTGGCCAGGACAATCATCAGGTAGCGTGCCAGCTGTGTGCTTCCGCGCAGGCGGGATGCCGTAAAGGTCACATATTTCTGAAGGAGGAACCCCGAAAGCGTGACAACCGGGAACAGCAGGATGAAGGTGGCGATATGCGGGCTTAAGGTGACCGGGCCCAGGTTGACGTCGCGGTACCGGATGGCAAAATTATAGACAAGGAAATACAGTACCCAGTCAAATACGACATTGGCGCCGCCGCAAACCCCGTACCGGTAGAGTTGCAGCGGGACCAGTTTCCGGAAAGGAGGATAGGTACGGTCAATTATTCCCCGGATACACTGTCCGGTTCTTATAAAAAGTGTTCGCATAATGCCCGCAAAATTACAATTTATTTCCGGCATTGAAAGTTTTCTGCAAAAATAAGGCTAACTCTTTTTTTGATGTTCGGAATTGACTCCGATTCCGACTGCAGTCAGTCTGTTCCCGGAAGTTCCGGGAAGCCACTGTCTGCTGTCAGTCCGTTCCCGGAAGTTCCGGGAAGCCACGGTCTGCTGTCAGTCCGTTCCCGGAAATTCCGGGAAGCCACTGTCTGCTGTCAGTCCGTTCCCGGAAATTCCGGGAAGCCACTGTACGCTGTCAGTCTGTTCCCGGAAGTTCCGGGATAATCCGTTTCTGCTTCTTATGGAAATAGACCGGCCTGTTTTGGATTGTCTCCGATTTGCGCTATCTTTGCACGGAAAAAACAGATTATGAAGCTTAAATTGATTTATCCCAAATGGAACAAGCTGCCCGGGCAGACCACCTTTAACCTGCCCCCGCACGGGCCGGTCGTTTTTGCGGCGACGCTTCCCGGATACGTGGACGTCTCGTTTACGGACGAGAATGTGGAGGAGCTTGACTTCGAGGAGGCATGTGATCTTGTCGCCATTTCGATGATGCTCAGCACGCAGGTCAAACGCGGGTGGGCGATTGCGGACGAATACCGGCGCCGCGGCAAACAGGTGCTCTTCGGCGGAATCTCGACCATGCTGCACGTGGAGGAGACGCTGCTTCATGCGGATGCCGTTTTCCTCGGCGAGGCGGAAGGCCGTATGGAAGAGGTGATGAAGGACTGGCAAAACGGGACGCTGAAGAAAGTCTACAACTATATGGCGCAGCAGCCGCCGATTGAGGACGTGGGGCCTGCGCGCCGCGACCTGTACCGGCGCGAACTGTATAACCACAAGGGGGTGCAGATGGTGGATCTGTTCCATGCCTCCCGCGGCTGCCGTTTCAGCTGTTATCCCTGTGCGGTATCCTACCTGGGCGGCCGCGTGTTCCGTTCCCGTCCGATGGACAAAGTGATTGAAGACCTGGCCTCGATCGACAACAACCGCCTCTTTGTGGTGGATAACTCGCTGGCCCAGAATAAGGAATGGGAGATGACGCTTTTCCGCGAGATGATACCGTTCAAAAAGAAATGGATGAGCCATACGATCGAAGACGATCCCGAAGTCCTCGACCTTGCCGCGCAGGCCGGCGCCTGGTATGTCTACCAGGCCGTATACGACACCTCGAACTATATTAAGGAACGCGTGAAGCGCTACCACGATTACGGCATAGGCGTGGAAGGCACGATCCTGCTGGGGATAGACAACCAGACGGAAGACGACATCAAACGCCTGGTGGATTTCCTGCTGGAGATAGACCTCGACCTGGCCGAGTTTACCGTCATGACCCCCTTCCCCCATACAAAAGGCTATGACGATTACCTGCGCCAGGGACGGATCTTCGATTTTGACTGGGATCATTACAATGCCGGCCAGGTAGTCTTCCATCCCAAACACATGTCGGCGGAACGGTTGCAGGAGCTTTACGAATATGCCTGGGAGACGTTCTACCGGGACGAAAGCCAGGAGCAGAAAATGTTCCGCCTGTTTACCGGCGTGGTGCTGCGCGAAATGAAAGAAGGCACCTATCGCCCGCGCAACCGCGACCTCGTCAACAAATCATTCGGAAAAGACGTCGTGCGGAAAATCAAAAGCAGTTGACGGGTTAAACGGCAACCGGCATGTTTGCCAGGGTGGATTTCAGGTATTCCCAGACGCGGGCTACGGAGGAGATGCGGACTGCTTCGTCGGGGGAATGGGGGTGCTTCAGGTCGGGGCCGAACGAGATCATATCCATATCGGGATAGACGCCCTGGATGATGCCACATTCGAGGCCGGCGTGCATGACGGTGACCTGCGCTTTTTTTCCGTGCAGTTCTTCATATACGTGTTGCATTGCGTTCAGTACCGGGGAATGGGCGTCCGGTTGCCAGCCGTTATAGGCGTTGCCGTATTCCACCCTGGCGCCGGCCAGCGCGAACACGCTTTCCAGGGAGGAAAGCAGCGCCGTCTTCCGGCTCTCCGACGAACTGCGCGCCAGGATCTTTATTTCGATCAGCCCTTCGGAAGATTTAACGAGCGCAAGATTGGAGGAGGATTCCACCGTACCCGGAAAATCATGCAGCAGGGTCGCAACTCCGTTTTGGCAGGCTTCCACCGCATTGATCAAATCATCCTGGATTTCTTCCGGTATAAGCATATCGGGACGGCCTGTCATTTCCGCCATGAAACGGATGCCGTCTTCTATGCCGGCATATTCCAGGCGGTACAGATCCTGATAATCGGCAACGAGTTCCCACAGCATTTCCACATTATCCCCGGGAAGGGTGATGACGGCTTCCGCTTCACGGGGGATCGCGTTGCGGAGGGAACCGCCGTCGACAGATGCCAGGCGGGCGCCGTAGCCACGCACGGCCTCCTTCAGGAAACGGAACATCAGTTTGTTTGCATTGGCCCGGCCTAAGTGAATATCAATGCCCGAATGTCCGCCTTTCAGACCGGAGAGGAACAGGCGAACGGGAACATCCCCGTCAATCAGGGGAGCGCCTTTCCTGTAGCGGAAAGAGATGTCCAGGTCGGCGCCGCCCGCACAGCCGACAAAAAGCTTCCCTTCTTCTTCCGAATCACAGTTCAGCAACGTCCGTCCACGGAGGAAGCCCGGCTTCAATCCGTTGGCGCCGTCCATCCCGACCTCCTCATCTACCGTAAAGAGCGCTTCCAGCGGCCCGTGCGGCAGGGTCGGATCGGCCAGTACAGCCATAGCCATGGCGACGCCGATCCCGTTGTCCGCTCCGAGCGTAGTGCCGCGCGCTTTCACCCAGTCTCCATCGACACAGGCCGGGATGGGGTCTTTTGAAAAATCATGCGGGACGTCGCTGTTCTTCTGGGGAACCATATCCAGGTGAGACTGTAAAATCACCGCCTTCCGATCCTCAAAACCCGGAGCGGCCGGTTTCCGTATCAGTACATTGCCCGCGGCATCCTGCCCGGTTTCGAGGCCGAGGCGGTGTCCAAAATCAACCATATACCGGGTGACGGCTTCCATTTGTCCCGTTGGTCTCGGGATTTGCGTAAGTTCATAAAAATAGCCCCATACCGGCTGGGGAGTAAGTGTCCTAATTTCTGTTGCCATATTTTTTATTTTTAAAGGTTCAAAATCTTAAACAGTGGAAAGTTGGCAGGAGCTAACTTTCAATTTTCAATTTCCCGCTTTCCACTCGATTAACGATCGGCAAGGCTGCAATGCCAACCAGTCCGACCAAAACCACCCAGCCGGTCTGTACGGCAAATACCACCATGGCAAACGCGCCGGCATCCGAACTGTCGACTCCAAAGGCTACCAGCGTGGATATTACCATAAAATGCCATACTCCTATTCCGCCCTGGACAGGCACAGCCACTCCTATGCTACTCATGGCAAAGGCAATCAGGCCGATGCGGATACCCAAATCCTTCGTGAAATCAAAGGCAAAGAACGCTATATAAAAATACAGAAAATAACCGCCCCAGATTAATAATGTCTGTATGATGAAGCGCACCTTATGTTCCATCTTCCACAAAGTCTTGAATCCTTCCCAGACATTCCGGAACATTCCGGTTATTTTTTTTATAGCGGACAAATGTTTCAGTCTGACAAAAACAAACCAAAAAATCAATGCCAGGAAAATAATCCCGGCATACGTCCAGACGGAGGTAAGCCATCGGTAGAGCATCGCGATGATAGCGGGAGGATTTTCCGCAAAGAAATTCCGGAAAAAGCCGATATTAAAAACACACAGGCACAGGGTCAGCGATCCGACGACCAGCGTATCCGTGATCCGGTCTACAAATAACGTTCCCAGCAATTTCGTAAACGGGATCTTTTCGTATTTTGACATGACGCCGCAGCGCCAGATTTCACCGACACGCGGAAGCGCCATATTGATCGCATAATTACCCCAGACGGCACATACCGCATTTTTCTTTCTTACGCGCTTGCCTAACGAATCAATGAGCATCCCCCACCTCAAACCGCGAACCGTGTTGCCGACCAGGCCGAACAGCAGCGAAAAAAGCAACAGGTCATAACGGACGCCTTTCCTTACTACGTGCATAATCTCACTTAAATCCTGATGACGGTAGAGATACCATAACAGCATCATACCGATAGCCAAAGGAAGCAGTATCTGAATAATCTTTCGGAAGATTTGTTTAAAATCCATGTGAAACTTAAATTATTATTTTATCTTTGCGCCCGTAAAGATAGTCATTTATTCCTAACTTAACATCAAACAAATTGAAAACAGATGACGATCATCCGGCCGAAGAAGTCTTTAGGGCAGCATTTCCTGAAAGACTCTGGAATTGCACAGCGCATAGCGGAAACGCTGTCCGCCTGCCGTGGCCTGCCTGTGCTGGAGGTAGGGCCGGGGATGGGTGCGCTCACCCGCTTTTTGCTTGACGAAGGATATGACCTGTCTGTCGCAGAGATAGACCCGGCGTCTGTAAACTATCTTGAGCAGCATTTTCCCGCACTTTCCGGACGCATTTTCGCGGAAGATTTCCTGAAAATGAAATTAGACCCTGCGAAACTCTGCATCATCGGCAATTATCCCTACTACATAGCCAGCCAAATTTTTTTTAAAGTACTCGACTGCAGGGAACAGGTTGTCTGCTGTTCGGGTATGATTCAGAAAGAAGTAGCCGAACGCCTCACCGCCGCCCCGGGCAGTCGGAACTCCGGCATACTGAGTGCACTGATACAGCCGTGGTATGATATGGAATATCTTTTTACCGTCAGCGAAGAGGTGTTTGACCCGCCGCCCAAAGTCAAAAGCGCCGTCATACGGATGACAAGGAATAACCGTACCGTACTGGGCTGCGACGAAGCCCTGTATAAAAAGGTCGTCAAGACCTCGTTCAACCAGCGGCGGAAAACATTGAGAAATTCGATGAAACCGCTGTTGAGAAAGGATTGCCCGTATTTCTCGCAGTCCATTTTCGACAAGCGGCCGGAACAGTTATCCATCGAACAGTTTATCGAACTGACATTAATAACCGCTAAACACCTGGAGGAGACCGCACGATGACGAACCTTATTCAACTGATAAAACGGAAAATTGTCAATACAAACAATCATGTATGGATCACCCTGCTGTTTGCGATCCTGATCCTGCCGAACATTGTCGTGATGCTCCTCTCAAGCGACCTGTCCGGCAATACGGCAAAGCAGTTTGAATATTTTATCTTTTCATCCCTGTTCCTGCTGGTACCCGCACTGTTCCTGAAACTGCGATGGTACTTCATCTTTGAAAGCATCTTCATGCTGTGCGCCCCGTTTGAAATAGGGTATGTCTGGCTCTATAAATCCACGGTAACGGACGGCTTTATTTCCTCCCTGTTCAACACAAACATGGGAGAGGCCGCCGAATTGCTCCTGACGATGAAATGGCAATGCCTCCTCCTCCTGTTCGTATGGACAGGATATTTTGTCATTGTCTTCAAAAAAATAAAAAACGACTATCTATTTACGGGCAAATTTTCGGTAGTAGCCGGCCTCACCGTCATTTTATTCAACATTTCCCTTTTCGGAAGAATCTATGCAACCGAATACAAATACAACAGATCGCAGATCAGGGAGGTAAGGGAGGATTTTATAGACAACTATAAAAAGACATACCCCTGCAACATCATCACCCTCCTGGCCCGCAAATACGACCAGCACCTGGTATTAAAAAATATGCCCGGAAACATCGCCTCCTTTTCCTATCATGCGAAAAAGGGGAAGCGCCTCCCCGACTGCGAGACGTATGTCGTTATAATCGGCGAATCCGCCCGTTACGGCAATTTTTCAATCAACGGATATGAACGGAAAACATCGCCGCAACTGGAAAAAATAGAAGATCTGCTGACATACAGCGATGTTTACGCGACCTCAAACGTTACGGAATTTGCCATACCGCTGCTGCTTTCAAGGGCCACCCCGCTAAATTTTGAAAAGGCATACCGGGAAAAGACCTTTGCCGATGCCTTCCGGGAATCCGGTTTTTATACCGGATGGGTAGCCAACCAGTCCGGTTATCATCCCTACATCAAACGCATCGCAAAAGACATCGACCGCGCCTGTTTCCCTTCCGACGAATTTGAAACCCTGGAAAACTACGACAATAAGCTTTTACCCTATATTGACTCGCTGCTAAATGAAAACAGGCAGAAGACCTTTCTGGTCGTACACACGTTAGGAAGTCATTTCAGGTATAATTTCAGATACCCCAAACTCTTTGAAAAATTTACTCCGGCGCTGGAAAGAACGAACGATTACGCCATTGCCTCCGGTAAAAACAGGGAACTCTTCACCAATACATACGACAACAGCATCCTGTACACCGATTATATCCTGTCGGAAATAATACACAGGGTGGTATCCCGGCAGGGCGTTTCCGCCGTCCTGTACATTTCGGATCATGCCGAAAACCTGTATGATCACGGAAGCAACGCCGTCCTGCACGGCAGCAAAACGCCCCCCGTGCCGGAAATCCACGTCCCCCTGTTCATCTGGACTTCACCTGCCTACCAAAACGCCTATCCCGGCAAGCAGCAGGCCCTGGAAACAAACCGGAACAAAAAAATAAGCGCCTCCAATATCTTCCATTCCATATTGGATATAGCAGACATACACTACCCCGGCGAAATCCCGGAAAAAAGCATCGCTTCGGACCGGTTTAAGGAAGACAGTATACGCTACGTCTATACTGCCGGCAAAGAAGTTATTCATTTTCAATAAGCACCATCATGATTGAATTAACCGGAAAATATATAGATGACCTGAAGAAAGTCATTGACAAAAAGGACGAAAAAAAAGCCTCGGAAATACTCGGACGTCTGCATCCCGCCGACATCGCCGAACTGTACAGGGAGCTTACCCTGAAAGAAGCCATCTACCTCTACCTCCTTTTAGACGGAGATAAAGCGGCGGACGTCCTGATGGAACTCGAAGAAGACGACCGCCGCAAGCTCCTGAAAGAACTGCCGAACAAGGTGATCGCCGAACGCTTCGTCAACGAAATGGATACCGACGACGCCGTGGAACTGATGCGCGACATGGACGAAGAACGGCAGGAAGAAATCCTTTCGCATATAGACGACGTGGAACAGGCGGGAGACATCATCGACCTGCTGAAATACGACGAAGATACGGCCGGAGGACTGATGGGAACCGAAATGATCGTGGTAAATGAGAACTGGAGCATGCCGCAGTGCATTGAAGAAATGAGAACCCAGGCCGGGGAAGAAAACATGGACGAGATATATAATGTATATGTAGTTGACGACGACGAACGGCTGCGGGGCGTGCTGCCTCTGCAGAAACTGATCACCAACCCGTCCGTTTCCAAAATAAAGCATGTCATGCAAAAAGACCCGGTCTCCATACAGGAGAACGCCGATACGGAAGAAGTAGTGGAACTGATCCTGAAATACGACCTTGTATCCCTGCCCGTAACGGACAGCATCGGGCGCTTGCTGGGACACATCACGGTAGACGACGTGATGGATGAAATAACGGAACATCATGAACGCGATTACCAGCTGGCATCGGGTATCTCGCAGGATGTGGAAACATCGGATAACGTACTGATGCAGACTGCGGCGCGCCTGCCCTGGCTCCTTTTCGGAATGATCGGCGGACTGAGCAACTCCAGGATTCTCGGCGGCTTCGAAAACGCCTTTGCGGAAAACCCCAAAATGGCGCTCTTCATACCGCTTATCGGGGGAACCGGAGGAAACGTGGGCGTACAGTCTTCTGCAATCGTTGTCCAGGGACTGGCGAACAACAGCCTGAAACACCCCCAGATTTTCAGGCAGGTGCTCAAAGAAGCGGCCGTAGCCCTGATAAACGCAGCAATCATAAGCCTCATCGTTTTTATCTACAACTATTTTACGCTCGGAGATCACCGCATCACCCTGTCCGTCTCCGTCAGCCTGTTTGCCATCGTCATCTTTGCCAGCACATTCGGAACGCTGGTGCCCATGATCCTCGATAAATTCAAAGTCAACCCCGCCATAGCGACCGGGCCGTTCATTTCCATCACAAACGACATCATCGGCATGTTGATTTATATGGCGACCACCACCCTCTTGATGGGATAACGGTTTTTTTTTCATTTTTCAGTTAAAAGCAGTACATTTGCACCGCAAACAATTAATTATATACTTACAAACTTATGGCTACAACAGCAGATTTTAGAAATGGAATGTGCCTTAACATCGACGGCAACTATTTTTTTATCGTTGAATTTCTTCACGTAAAACCCGGCAAGGGGCCGGCTTTCGTACGCACAAAACTGAAAAACGTAACGACCGGACGCGTACTGGACAGAACCTGGAACGCCGGCGTCAAAGTCGAGGAAGTCCGTATTGAGCGCCGTCCCTACCAGTTTCTTTACAAAGACGACATGGGCTATAACTTCATGCACCCGGAAACATTCGAACAGATCTCCCTGCAGGGAAGCAGCATTGACGGCGTACCGTTCCTCAAGGAAGGCGACATGGTAGAAGCCATGGTGCATGCCGAAAGCGAAACGATCCTCACATGCGAACTGCCCGCCCACGTAATCCTTGAAGTGACCTACACCGAACCCGGCATCAAAGGCGACACGGCGACCAATACGCTCAAGCCCGCCACCGTCGAAACAGGCGCGGAAGTACGTGTCCCCCTGTTCATCAACACCGGCGAAAAGATCGAAATCGACACCCGCGACGGCTCCTATGTGGGACGTATAAAACAGTAACGGCATGGAGGACGGGACAACCGGCAGGAAGCTCAGCATAAAAGAGCTGGCGGAAGAAGACCGTCCGCGTGAAAAAATGATGCTGAAAGGAATCGCCTCGCTGAGCGACGCCGAGCTTATCGCCATCCTGATCCGTTCCGGCACCCGTGAAGAAACCGCCGTCCAGCTCGCGCAGCGTATTTTAAGCAGCATTTCCAACAGCCTGAACTCCCTCGGAAAACTGTCGGTAAAAGAACTGATGAAACACAAAGGCATCGGCCAGACCAAAGCCGTCACCGTTGCCGCTGCGATGGAACTCGGACGGCGCAGGACAGGAGCCGAACCCCTCAAGCGCGAACCGGTTCGCAGCAGCCGTGACGCCTTCCTGCTCTTCTATCCCGCGCTGTGCGACATCCCCCACGAAGAATTGTGGATTGCCCTGACAAACCGCGCAGGCAAAGTCATTGAAAAAATGAAAATCAGTCAGGGAGGACTCGGCGAAACATCCGCCGACCTGCGGTTCATCATGAAAGCAGCCATCAACACGACGTGTCACGGCATCATCCTCTGCCACAACCATCCCTCCGGCAACATGCAGCCCAGCCCGCAGGATGATCTGCTGACATCCAGGCTCGGCAAAGCCGCCGGACTTATGAACATGCAGCTGCTTGACCATATCATTATAAGCGATCAACAGTATTACAGCTATGCCGACGAAGGCAAACTATAACAATGGAAAATGAATTTTTGAAAACAGAAGAAGAAATCGTAAAAGTGCTCAAGACCGTATACGATCCCGAAATCCCCGTCAACATATATGACCTGGGACTGATTTACAGCGTAGATATCGACGGCGACAAAAACGTCACGATCGACATGACCTTCACCGCCCCCAACTGCCCTGCCGCCGACTTTATCCTCGAAGACGTACGCCAGAAAGCGAAAGCCGTCGAAGGCGTAAAAAGCGCCCGTGTCAACCTCGTCTTCGAACCGGAATGGAACAGAGACATGATGACGGAAGAAGCCTGCCTCGAACTCGGACTCTTATAACCACAAACGGTTCGCGCGCCATGCCTCCGAAAAAAATATACTTCGCCTCGGACATCCACCTCGGCAACCGCTATCTCGAAAACCCGGCAGATACGGAAAAAAAACTCGTGCGGTGGCTCGACGGCATCAAAACAGACGCCATCGCCGTCTATTTTCTGGGAGACGTATTCGACTACTGGTATGAATATAAGTATGTAGTGCCGCGCGGACAGATCCGCTTCCTCGGCAAACTGGCGGAACTCTCCGACCTCGGGATAGAAATCCACCTCTTCACCGGCAACCACGACATCTGGATGTTCGACTACTTCACCAAAGAATTTGGAGCCGTCATCCATCGTGAACCGTTAACGGTTGACCTGCTGGGCAAAAACTTTTTCCTCGGGCACGGCGACGAAGTCGGACGCCGCCCGCCGGGATACCGCATCCTGCAGGCGCTTTTCCGGAACCGCCTCTGCCAGATCCTCTATGCCGCCGTTCATCCGCGCTGGACTTTCGGATTTGCCCGCCGCTGGTCGCTAAGCAGCCGCAAAAACGGACTGACACCTGAAAAACTGAAAGAAGCACAGGCGCGCAACACAAAAGCGCTGGAAGAATTTGCCCGCTCCCACCTCCGTACACACCCCGGCATAAACTTCTTCCTCTTCGGCCACCTGCACCTCCTGGCAGACACAGCGCTAACCCCCGAATCCCGCCTGCTCATCATAGGAGACTGGATGCACCATTTCTCATACGCAGAATGGAACGGCAAAAAACTGGAACTTAAAAAGTTCCGCAACGCTCCCGTTTGATTTTTTTTTGCAATAAGCCGGTGATATTTTAAAATAATATCACTACTGTCCGGTAAAATCAGAAAACAGTTATTTTTCATTTATAAATAATTAACAATCAGATATTGTATTTTTGATTATCAAAAGCAAGCCCCCTGCATTTGAGGGAAGAGTGAAT
>JAISCL010000362.1 GCA_031265585.1 Tannerella sp.
GCATGGCAAAATAGCAGAAATAACCAATTGGCAAAGATAAACTGGCAGTTCACTACCGCTGATGCAAGAGTCAAACTGAAAAAACTATATCCGTCATTTGAAAATTAACATAGCAGTAGGATGTTTCCCGTTGTATCGGCCGTATCCTGCCGGTCGCGGGCGCCATGCGGATAGTGTTCGGCGTTGCGATTGAACAGTCCGAGAAAACCTTCGCGATTGTTGAAAACTTTGATTTTGTTACTTCTTGTGTAAAACATAGTACTTATAGTAATTAGTGATTAATGAACAGTGAGGGCGGATCAGGCCGCAGAGGCGCAGGACGTTCTGAAAAGCGGAACGGACGCCGGGGCAGAGAAGTGTTGCTTCCGAGCCTCGTCCGTCCGTCTGAAAATCAGGATAGGCCGTATGACTTGTTGTTTTGAAAAAATATGTATCTTGACGCGCGTATGTGTTTCGCACGCGATCAATAACGCGCGTAAACGCGCGTAGCGCGTATGCGTATACTATTAGTAGAGAGAGAGGTAAATATATTCATAGCAAACAAATTAAAAGGCATAAAAAAACTTAACGCCCTTCTATTTTCTGTTTCCTGTATGAATAATGTACTGTGTCTCATGTTCTTCTATTTATTAACCGTTCTTATTTTTTGGTCGGGGCAAAGATAGAGTATCTTTTTTGTTTGTTGCAAGCGAAAAACAAAAAAATAACAGCTGATTATGAAAGTTTAACATTTGTGGTTGTTAAAGAGCTGTTTTTATCGGGTGTGTATTATCCGGTGTGTTGTTTTCATGGTGCAATGATTATTTCGTGCTTTACCGGTTATTTGGATGATGAAAAAAAGAACCCTGCCCGGAGGAGGGAGGGGTTCTTTCTCTTATCTGCTACATCTTGTAGCGTTTGGCGCTGATTGTGACAGTATCGGTTGCCGTGGCGTTTATAAAGATGAAGGCGCGGTATTGTCCGTCGGCCGTTTCAAGCCATAAACCTCCTTCGGCTACCATTTTTATGGCGTTTGAGGTTGCTTTGCTGTAATCCAGTTGGCGGAAGTCGAGGTCGTCTATGTGCTGGCTGTTATTCAGGTTCGACAGTTGGCGGTCGCGCAGGCTATATACTTTGATCATCCTTGTCTGATTCGAAAATCCGGGAGGAAAGACTACGCCCGGACGAACCGCTTCCGGTGAATCGGCCGCGAAGAATCCGTGTGTCAGGTCGGCGCTGCTGTTATAGGCATATACCAGATCGATGCGGGAGGCCAGGGCGCTGTTTGCCGCTACTTCTTCTGCGGAGTATACGATGAAGGCCTCTCCTTCGTTCCGGAACGACAGGTAACATGCTTCTCCCGAGGTCAGTTTCTTTTCCAGTGTCATATCTATTATACCGGAAACAGTGCAGTTGCGGTCATGTTACGCAGGGCGACTATCCGGCAGAAGCTCATTCGAGCATCTGTTACGGCTCCGGGATACAGGCTCTGACTGCTTATTTTCATGCCCGTCAGTATATCCCTTATGAGCGCATGGAGGAGTTGTACCGTGACCTGTTCGGCCTGTCGATAAGCAGCGGAATTTTAGTGAGTCTGACCGGTAAATTTTCGGAAAAGGCATCCGGTGTTTATGCGGCCATTCATGATCGGATACATCACTCTCCGGTAGTGGGAGCCGATGAAACGGGCACCTGCATCAAGGGGAAAAACGCCTGGTCGTGGGTCTTCCAAACGCCGGAAGCAACGTTTATTCACACGGACAGTTCGCGCGGGAAAACGGTCATCGAATCCCTTTTCCCCGATGGATTTCCCCGTACCACGCTCGTGCACGATTGCTGGAAGCCGTATTTCGGAGTCCGTACCGGCGGCCATCAAATCTGTACGGCTCATTTACTGAGAGAATTGAAATATCCGGACAAACTTTATCCGCAACAGGAGTGGACAGGGAATTTCACAGCCCTGCTTCACCGTGCACTGGAGTTGAAAAAAACACTGCTCCCCTCCCATTATTTGCAACCCGTAGAAGAGAGACGTGCCATGGAAGGCCAACTTGAAAGATTACTTGTCCGGGATATTGACTCCAAATATGAGAAGTTGACCGTTTTGCGTGAACGGATGGTTCGATACCGGAAATATCTCTTCCCGTTTTTATACGACTGGAAAATACCGCCCGACAATAATGCGTCCGAAAGGGCGGTGAGAACCTTTAAAGTCAAACTGAAGGTTTCCGGCCTGTTCCGTTCCACGGATGGTGCAAATGCTTTTGCCGTTATCCGTTCGGTTATTTTGACACTACCATCAAGAATGCTCAAAATGTTTTGAAGGCGCTGATGCTTATTGCTGGATTGCCGGCGGCTGAATAGTTACGAATATTTTTGAATATATGTTCTTTTTCATTTTAATGTAATTTATTTTAATTCTTAATCCATTTACTAATGCCCCCCCCAATACAAGGAATGTCAAAAATGTCATTAAATATTTTCTCATCATAATACAACGCTTAATTTATGCTTCATTTTAATCAAAACATTAAGGGATTTTACAACCACATTTTAGATAGGCGTGCGCTCTCATGCCGACAGGTAAAACCTCTTCATTGTCGTTGAGAATAAACTCTTTAAAAACTTTCAAGAGATCTAATTTTGTAAAATTCCAGGGAGGGCC
>JAISCL010000032.1 GCA_031265585.1 Tannerella sp.
TCTCTCTCTCTCTCTCTCTCTCTCTCTCTCTCTCTCTCTCTCTCTCTCTCTCTTAATAAGATACGCATACGCGCTACGCGCGTTAATGTACACGCGCGTCAATATACATATTTTTTCAACACAACAAGTCATACGGCTTATCCTGATTTTCAGACGGACGCACGAAGTTCGGAAGCAACTCTTCCCTTCCCCCGCGTCCGTCCGGCTTTCCAGCGCCGGAACGGTTATTTCTTCTTCCCTGTCTGTCAGTCCCTGCATTTTTTGTTTAATCGCATGGATGTTTGCCTGCAGGTAATACCGAGTAATCGAAATCCGGTAGCCCGGCAGGTGAAACCCTTTGCAGTACAAAATGGTAGCCGTGTTGTTCAATACAGTTTTTCCGGCATGTACTGTTGCAAATGCCCATAAGATAAATGCGAGAATTAGAATAATTCGTTTCATACGTTTTTAAATTTTGGATAGTGTTCTCCAAACCTTGCGGTTCTTCCCTGCCCGTTCAGGAACAGACACATAACGGTATATACGCAGTTCGGCGCTACGATTGACAAAAGTCCCAAAAAACCTTTGCGATTGTTGAAAACTTTGATTTTGTTGATTCTTGTGTAAAACATAATGTTATAGGGATTAAAGATTAGCGAACAGTAAGGACGGATCAGATTGTAGGGGTGCAGGACGTCCTGAAAAGCGGAACGGACGTCGGGACAGGGAAGAGTTGCTTCCGAGCCTCGTGCGTCCATCTGAAAAGTAAGAAAGGCCGTATGGCTTTCCGTGTTGAAAAAATATGTATCTTGACGCGCGTGTGCGTTATGCACGCGATCAATAACGCGCGTAGCGCGCATGCGTATATTAATGTAGAGAGAGAGAGAGAGAGAGAGAGAGAGAGAGAGAGAGAGAGAGAGAGAGAGAGCACAAAATATTCATGACAAACAAATTAAAAGGCATAAAAATACTTAACGCCTCTCTATTTTTTGTTTCCTGCATGAATAATGTACTGTGTCTCATGTTCTTCTTATTAACCGTTCATATTTTTTAGTCGAGGCAAAGATAGAGTATCTTTTTTATTTATTGCAAGCGAAAATAAAAAAAATAACAGCTGATTATATAAGTTTAACATTCGCTCATCTGCGAGATGCGGATAACACATCAGGTCTTTTCCTGCAGCATGTTTATGAGAAGGAAGAAGATATATATTAATTTTTAGCCTATTACTATTGTATTAAACGAATCAGGCTTCAATACAACTGAAATATTGTATTCGCCGATTTTGATGGACGGTTTGATTTCCGTGTCTTTATCATTGTATATCACAAGCACATAACTGTTATCGGTATTTTTAAAAGCCAATAAATTGGAAAATTCGCCGGAAGTCGCAAGACGTTGAGCGCCCGGAAGTACATAATGGCTCAGATGTTTCAGGACATAATATTCGTATGTATACCTGTAAGTCTTATTTTCCTTATTTACTGTGACTAATGAATTTTGTCTCCATCCCCAGCGGCTCATGCCTCCTTCTTCGAGAGATGTATTCCAGTATTCATACGTGTTTGTTCCGTTATTAAGATAATGTTTCATCAAATCCCATGCATAACAGCATGCTTTCCAGCTGTTTTGTCCATTGCCGCACTCCTGTTCGGTCTGATAGAGTTTGATATTGGGATAGTTTTTGTGAATCGCGCTTATAGCCTGTTTGCCTGCCCACTGAAAACCGACTCCCGTGATATATTTGCTGCTTTTGGGATCTTGCAACAAAGTATCAACCATCGCAGGATCAGGTCGTTCCACAGTGCCAAACATAAGCTCTACTCCAAGTTCCTTCATTGCCGGCCCGAGATATTCTCCCACAAATTTGTTCAATCCCGATGACAGCCATGTACAGCTGGGGAAAGGCTGGCATGAATTAAATTCATTTTGCGGCATAACCATTGCTATTGATATGTTTTCTTTACGATAGGCTTCGATAAATTTCGAAAAATACAGCGCATACGCCTTAAAGTATGCATCTTCCTGAATAAACATGTTTGTTCCTTCGCGACCATACTGTTCGGGCTTTATGTTGTTTTGATACGATTGATCAAAAAAGTCGCTCATAGGAGCGCAGGCATAGTGTTTATTGTATTTCATCCAGACGGGAGGCGACCACGGCGAGGCCCATAATCTTATGGCTGGATTATACTTCAGCGCATTCTTAATGAAAGGGATAAGCGTTTCCCTGTCATTGTCGATGCTGAAGGTTTTCATTTCAAAATCGCCATCGGTTTCATTGTATGAATACCAGTTACGCGAAAAATCATTTGCGCCTGCAGGCATCCGGCAAACGGTAAAGTTCGCTCCCGTGCCGGGTTCGAAAAGCTCTTTCATGACAGCTTCTCTATCGGCGTCGCTTAACATGCTCAGCGAGGTCCAGCCCAGCTCGTTGAAACATGTGCCAAAACCCTCGATTGTCTGTTTGGGGTTCAAAACGTCCACTTCCACGTCAAACGTATTGGCATTAACAAATTCGACGCCGTCGACATTTTGCGATTCCCACGAAGATTCGGCGGTTGAAACAACCCATTGAACAGAGGGTTTATTGTTGCAGGAAAAAAGGAACCCGCATAATAAAGACAAAATAAAAGTAATATTTTTCATCCTGAGTAACATTTATAATATTATTATTCAAATAAATCGACATTTAGAGCGTAAAATTATACACTTTTCCCGAAATACACAAATCAAATATTCATTTTACAAGTCTCCAACTGTAACCGCCAATCCTGTTCGACTTGAACAGCAGCAATTTCCTGAAATTCGATTTAATTTAATCTGTTCTTTTTCATAAAAAAGCAAGCTATTCCTCTACTATTTGATAATCATTCAACCTGCGTAAAGTCTCCAGGCGAAACGCTCCGGGCCATGCCACTAACCACGAATTGATACGTTTTCCGCTTGCCCCGAATGCCCAGTTACATTCGAAATACGCTTCGTTCTGGGAACCGGCGGGACGGATACGCCCGTTGATTTCCAGCGTCCCGTCCGACACTAACTGACTTCCGTTTCGCCAGATGGCCAGCGCTTTTTCTTTCCATTGACTGTCGCCCGTCAGGTCTGCGAGTTTTATCCAGTCCGACACCCACGACAGGGCATACGGGTCGAGGTGATGATGCTGGACGGATACCGAGGTGGCGCCGAATATGCTGTAGCTATACTCCGTAAAGTTGTCGCCGTCAGGATAGATTCCCTGATAGTGCCACAGCCAGGTCGAAAGATAATACGATACCGACACGGCGTCGTCGAGATAGACAGGATTGCCGGTTATGTCGTACAGCATCAGTGAAGAGCGCAGCAACGGCGCTGACGATTCCTTGTCGATACACCATGTATCCAGCGCTCCGGCAGTAGTATATCCGTCGGTTTTCAATCCTTTCAGATAGTAAGCGTACGCTTTTGTCGCCGAAATGAGATACGCCGAATCGCCCGAACGCCGGTAAGCCTCCAGCATCGGGGGAACCATGAAACAGCCGATAGTGCCTTCGCGAACGTAGCATTTCCCGTCCGGCGTCCATCCCCGCGCATACACGCCTTCGGGCTGCTGGTCGGCTTTGACGAAGTCGCAAATGTTGCGGGCTATATGCTCATACTGTGGCCGGTCGATGCCGGCGGCGCGCGTCAGGTCGCGTGCTTCAAAGAAATTCAAGGCGGCGACACCCAGATTGCAGGCGTCCATCACGAAGTTGTCACGGCGGTTCAGTATATTATCGTAATGTGCAACAAACAGGCCGTTGGGCAGCGGACAGGCGGTCGCCCAGGTGTCGAGCGTTGCCAGCGCTTTGTTCAGCGATTCGGCGCGACCGTTTTTGAGATAGTCGGTCAGCAGCGAATTTGCCAGCGATGCGTTCTGTCCGCACCATCCGATTTCGTATTTCCCGCCGGAACGCTGTTTCCAGCCTTTTTCACCGTCGGCATTCAAGCCGATGCTGAATCCTTTAAACGAGCTTTCTTCCGCCCAGAGCGATTCGGTGGCGTAGCGAATGCCAAGCTCCCAGAGTTTTTGAGCGTCGAAAACGGGTACAGGGGGCTTTTCGGAATATTCCCATGCCCTGCGCATGAAGTGATGCATCGCCCGGTGATCGGGTTCGACGGCGCTGACGACTAAGTATAAAGTCAGGGTTACGGTGTCGCCCTTTTTCAGGCGAACGTGTTTTTTATAACCGCTTGTATAGCGGTCACGGTCGTTGTACATGGTGGGCAATTCTTCTTCGGGCCAGAGGATTCGATGCGTCGTTTGCGATTCTTCCGGCACCAGCGAACAGGAGAAATCGTGATATTCACCGTCTGGCGTATCGCTCCAGGTCGCCACGGCAAACCGCTCGCCTTCCGAGTACGTTGCGCCCGGAATGGGAGTGCGCCGGTATGAGAATGTACGCCAGTGTCCGTTCTCCGCCGCTCCTTTCGGTTCTTTGCCGCGTCCCCACTGGTTTCCGTTATACGACACTGCCGGTATCATCCAGAAATGACTGCGGGAATGATGCCGGAAATCAAGCGACAAACTCACGGAATCAATCTCCCGGACAGCCGTGTATCGCCGGACAATCTTAAAGGTCGATGAATCTATCCGTACTGTCTCGCCGGCGACCTTCATGCCTTCCGGCTTATTATCAAGTAACTGACCGACAGGGGTTTTATCCGCCGACAGCAAATACATGCTTCCTCCTTTTGTTTGCCAGTAAAACGCATCTTTCGGGGAACAGGCTATTATGGACAGCGATGCAATCGCCATCATAACAAGTTTACATAAACTAAAATAACTGTGTTTCATTTTTGTGTCTCTACGATACATTAATAATAACTTTCATTTTTCCAACAGAACAATCAATCCGCTGCGTCCCATCACTTCCAGTTTACCTCCACGAAAGGGATTGCCCCATTGCGTCTTCCTGATTTCAGGCAACGACATTTTGGAAGGCTTGAAACCGAGCAGCGTTTCGTCTATCGTCCATTCGCCATTCTGCGGCAAGTCCGTCCAGTTTGCGATGGCAACCAGCGCTTTATCCCCGTTGATATAGACCGTTGCAGGCAGATTTTCATTGCTGGTTTTTACCGGACAGCGAGCATCCCAGTAACCCAGCATGCGGGCGTCCTTCATGCCGAAGGCGTCCCAGAGTTTCCACATCGGAACAGGGTTTCCACTCCATGGCAAACGGGGCAACATGCCGAATATCATTCCGCGAAAGATATTGCGTGCATCCAGTATTTCGCCCGTTAGCCCGAAGGGAATGCCCGACATTTCCACCAGCCAGAAATCAAGCGAATTATCGTCTCTGAAACCTTCTCCAATCCAGACACGGTCGATATAGGGCAGCAAGTCAAGGTAAATATGGAGCGAGTTGGAATAACCGGCGTGTGGATTAAAATGATTCCATGAGTGCATGTCTATTAAACGTCGATTACCGTCCGCATCCAAAATTCGTCTGCAACGCCGGAGGGTTTCGCGATCCAGAGCGCTGTCGTCGATATAGATGCCGTCGATGCCGATGTTTTTCACCATCCAGTCCAGTCCGCTCAGATAGTAGTTGTTCCAGCGCGAATCGGGCGTCGTGATGACCGATATATCCATATCGCCCTTGAATTTTCCGTCCGGAATCCTGTTAAACCAGGCCGGGATAAAATGCGTGGAAAGGTTTTTAACTAACCACTCATTCGGCCCGTTCGGAAGAATCAGGGTTCGCGCGTCTTTGCCGGGGCCGTCGTAAATCACTTCGGCGCCGAGGCTTCGCAGCGCCCATATTTCCGGAATTTTAACCGTCAATTCGCGCGTGGTGTAATAGACGCGCAGTTTCAGATTTTTCCGGTGCGCCTCCTGAACAAAACGCTTCAAATCCGGCGTCGTTTCGTCGGAATAGGGATAGTTGATAAACGGATAAATATCGGCAGCGTGATGAATCGTAACATAATTTGCGCCCGTATCTTTTGCGGCAGATATAAATCCGGATGTGTTTCCGCCGCCATGATAAAACCGTTCCTGCGCCAGATGATTTAAATCAAGCGGTTTAACCGGCGTGATGGAGGTTTCGAGGCAATAGTGCAGGGTTTCGCCTTTTTTCAGACTGCGTTCGCCGCTGTAGGCCTTCACTCGGACGCCCTGTCCGGTGTCCGGCAGTACGGAAACGCCGCCCTTGCTGCCGTTTCCCCATGAAACAGGCTCCTTCAACGGCCCGAAACCGTAATAGATATTAACCAGCGGACGTTCGTAATTTTCGTCTTTCCATTTCATGTTCAGCCCGGCATTGATGTCCCCAATCCAGAGTTTGTCCTGATGTTTGATTTTCACATCCCATTTCCATTCGACCGGCAGGGCGGGCATTTTTCCTCCCCTGTTTCCCAGTCCCGTCAAGTAGCGGGAAGCATCTGCCGAACAGGGCGTTTCCATGCGAATATCTTTAACTGTCAGGTCGTTTTTTGCCTTAACCGAGATTTTATATTCCGAGAACCCGTCAAATTCCATGCGTCCCAGACAAACGATTTCGAAATGCCTGTTTTGTTGTACCGATTTCCACTGAACGCCTGTCGGCGTGGAGGATGTAATTTGCAGTTTTCCTGCCGGAAATGATTCGACGCCCTGTTCCGTTTCAATCACAAATGTCATTTCGCCGTTCAAAATCGGGTTCCTGACCGTATCGTTCAACAGGACGCTCCGGTCGTACCGGGTTGTAATCTGACGAGGAAGTCCCGATGCGGCAAGTTCCACCGTACCTCCCAACCAGTCGATTGTTTGACGGTTTACTTTCAAAGGGATATAAGGCGAAGTGAGCGTATTCGCGCTCCCTGCGCTTGCATCAAGCCAGCGCAATCGTGTTTTGCGAAAGCCCTCGTCGTCGCCGTGATTTGCTAAGACATCGCCGGTTACATTCAGAGTGACCGTTACGGTTGTCGCCGGCAAACCGCGCGGGCTTACCGTCGCTTTTCCCCGGTATGCTCCTCGACGGCAATCCGCACCCACGTCCACGCCAATCCAAAACGCCTGCACGCCGCCCTGCGGCACGTCCACCCGTTTCACAAACGGCTGTCCGTCCTTGCCGACGCCTCCCAGATTGAAACAGCGAATCGCCGAAGATGGAATTTTCCCGCCCTGTTCGTTCCTCAAATCCGAAAACGTAATCTTCACATCTTCCAGCGCCAAATACGGCGCATACACCCCGATTTGCCAGGTATAAAACTCGCCGGGAGCCGGAGCGCCCTCGAATTGTGTCCGCGATTCTCTGGCGCGTTCCGTCCAGCGGGCGGGAATAGCATTGTCTAAGCGGACGTCATGAGCGCGGTCTTCCGTAAAGCAGAAGTACCGGGCAGCCGGATTTTCTGCAAGCAACCGCTCAACAGCCGGTTCGGAAGCCACTTTCCGCATAACGGAAGCGGATTCTTCTGCGGCGCTCCGGGTTTTCAAATCCTCAATATTCTCTTGAGAGTAAAGAGTTCCAACAGATAATAAGACGATACTGAGAAATAATAACTTTTTCATTTTAACTGATATTTTATTTATAATTATCTTGTTGCTATACTGCGTGCGGCTTACGGTGGCGGACGTTTCATCTCGCAATTTCAGCCCACGCACAGTATAACATCTTTTATTATGTTCACAAATATTCTTTCGGGAACTTGTATGGCGCACGGTATTCGGGGATAGACAAACGAGTTGCCTCTTTGTCGTCCACGATTTTTTCCTTAACGGGGTCGAATTTGATGCTGCGTCCGAGCTGCATCGACAACAGGCTCAACACTACCGGAACGTCTACCTTGACGTGATATTCGGGATTGCACAGCGGCTGTTTGCCGGTTTTGATGCAGTCCAGCCATTCGTGTTCCTGTCCGGGCGACGAAGGGATCGTTTGCGGAGGCGTCTCCATGCCGTCCATTTTATTGCCTTCGGGGACGAGGATATGCGATGAATAATCGGTCATCAGCGTGCCGTTCGTGCCGTGGAAGTAGATGCCCAGCCGGCGCCGTGTACCGGTTTCGTAACCGATGCCCGTACGGTCGACATTCTGGAACGCCCAGCCGTGACTGTTGACCGACGAAAACATCCATGTCATCGTCATATTCGGATAGCGCCACAGGATTTCCTGATTGTCATACGCATCGCCGTCGTCTTTCAGCACGAAACGTCCGCCGGTCGAACTGATTTCGGTTGGATAGCCGAGATTCAGTGCCCAGACAGGCAGGTCGGTGATATGCGGAGCCATGCCCGGCGTCCAGCCGCCGCTGAAATCCATCCAGAAACCGTGATAATACGCATCTTTCACCAGGTTGGGGTTGAACGGCTGCATACGCGCCGGACCAACCCAGTCATTCCAGTTCAGACCTTCGGGAACCCTGTCGGTGTTGAAGCCCGAGCCGATACCGCCGGGTGCATCGTTCATCACGAAAAAGGTGCGAACGGTGGAGATATGACCGAGATTGCCCGAGCGGACGAGTTCGACCATACGGCGATAGTGGTCGGTGGCGTGAATTTGCGTCCCTACCTGGCAAATGACCTTGTGACGGCGAACGGCGTTGCGGATGGCCAGGCTTTCGCCGAGATACATGCTCATCGGCTTTTGCAGATAGATATGTTTCCCCGCCTTTGCCGCGTCGATTGCCTGCAGAGCGTGCCAGTGAGCGGGCGTTGCGATGATCACGGCGTCGAGTCCGCTGTGATTCAGCAGTTCGCGATAGCCGGTATAACCCTTGCAATCCTTAAAGCGGTTCAGCACTACGTCGAGGCGTTGTTTCCATACGTCGGCGGCTGAGGTGAGTACTACGTCTTCTCGGTTGACACATGCGTTCAGATTGGCGGTTCCCATACTGCCGCAACCGATAAAGCCGAGGCTGATTTTGTCGCTCGGAGCGACGTGTCCCAATCCTGCCACTGTGGAGGATTTCACAATCAACGGCGCTGTGATTGCCGCAGCCGCCGCTGTCCTGATAAACTGTCTTCTTGAATACATACTGTATAATGATTAATTGTTAATTGAATGATATTCGTCCCACTGTTTCGACAAAACCGCGTCGCCGGGTTTTTCTCCCTGATGAACAATAAGGCGGTAGCGCAGAATCAGCGGTTTGTCCTTGCCGAGCGGATAGCGCGTATCGGGCGTCGGGAAGGTCGGCTGCACCCACGAAAGATTCGGATATTCGACCCATTGACCCGGATATTCGGGATTGTCCCTGTGTTGCAGGATCGTCATTCCGGAAGTTGACCGGCTACCTTCGAAGATTCCGCTGAAATCAGCCCAGCTTCGTACCGGCGAAGCGACCGTCTCATCGGTATAGTGCGAAATCTTCTGATTCTCAGGCGTGGCCATCCTTACGTTCAATCCGCCGTAGCTGTTGGTGAAGCGCGTGGCTACCGTGACACTGTCCGTCAGCGCCTGCATCCGGACAGTCAGATCAATCACACGGCATCTTTCCGATGCGCGGTATGCACGGATGGTCACCCGCTCGCGGACAATCGCTTCCCGTTCTTCCCATATCCACCGGTTTTCGGCTTCGATTTCGGCATATTCCCGTCCGCCGGTACATTTCACATTCCCGGTGGGACGGGCAAATGTCCTTTGCAGCGCGTAGAGGTCACTGCGTTGGGAGCCGTACTCCACTTCAGGCCACGCCCAAAAGATACCCCTGTGATGGGGATGGCCGCCGTCGGGCCAGTCGCAGGTCAGCATTTCGCCGTCCGGCCCGTACAGCGGATGAATATAGTTGCTGCGCGGAACGGCCCATATTGCCGACGTCGCCTTACTGTCGTTGCTCACGGCGGGATTCGACCGGTAGTATTCGTCCAGATAGACGCCGCCTATCGGAGAATATTCAATCTTTTTGTTCTTCTGACTTTCGGGACGTACCACATCGCCTTCATAAATCGTCTGATAATTGTATTGCAAGACAGGTTTCCCCGATTCCCTGATGATAAACTGCCCGTTGTCAGGATTCATTTCCGCCGTCATTACGGTGGCGGATTCCGGCGACGTACATGCCAATACAAATGTTATCGCCGAAATGGCAATTGCTGCAAAAAAAAACTGTTTCATGTATATTGTTTTCTAAAATCACTGTTCATACTTGATAAATTAATACGATTATTTTCATCTGTGATAAAAAAAGCCGTTCTGGCATCTCACATTCATAATCACTTCGGGATTTGCATCTTTTTCAAAAACGGTTCATGTTCATGATATAACTTTTTATGTTTACTTTAAATTCTTCAATAATCTGTTTTCATCGAGCAAAGATAATTCTTTTCTTTGGGTTATCCGCCTTTTACGCCTGCGTTGTAGAGACGCAATGCATTGCGTCTCTACTGCCCACACGCAGTTTCAGGCTGTCGGCAGGTTCCCGGCTGTAATCATTTACCCGGACTTTGCCGGTTTTGCGGATTTTTCCGCTCCATAAGTCTGTACTTCATTTTGTTTCTCCTTTTTTTGTTAATATCATTACTGTATAACTGTTATACTGTGCACGGTGTGGTTTTGTGAATTGCACAGGGGCACGGCGCGTCATGCCCCTGTGCAATATTCTCCAAACTATTCCAGCGGATTAAACGTCCCTTCCCATGTGTTGTTCTGTTCAATCTTGCTGTTACGGTCCAGCACCGACGTCGGAATCCCGAAGAAAGAATATTTATCTTCCGGAAGCACATTTGACGGTTCGAAATCAGGGATTACCGTAACGGTAAACTGATCCCAGACGCTGTTGATGTCGGTCAGAAGCCGCGGACGCTGGGAAACATCGCCGGTATATTCGATTCGTAAACCGTGGCGGGACTTATCTTCCATATTGTTGAATGTGGATCCGAATATGCGCCATCTGCGCAAATCCCAGAACCGTTTCGTCTCGAACGCAAATTCAACGAACCGTTCATCCTGAATCACTTTTCGCAGTTCTTCGGTCGAAGCGGCCCTGATTCCGTAACTGCCATCGCCCGGCTCAATAGCGGCCCGCTGCCGGATTCGGTACAGGGCGTTCAATGCCTCGTCGGTTTTTCCGGTCTCGCTGGCCGCTTCCGCATAATTCATCAGCACTTCCGCATAGCGAATTTCAATCCAGTCCACCGAACCGTCCGGCGCAGTAACCCTCGTAATGGTCTGGTCCAGCATTTTAGCCGGATAGAAACCGGTATAGGAAAAGAGATTTTCCGCCCACTGCCCGAAGTCGGAATTATTGTCTGCCCGCGATTCCTTTCCGTTGATACCGGTCGAGGGATCGCCATCGCCATCAAACCAGTATGTCCACAAGTTTTCGTTTCCGAACATGGGACTGATATAGGGTTCTGTACCGTTACAGGCAATGGAAGCATAGAACCGCGCATCCCGGTTTTGATGCAGTTTCCGGTAATCCATCGTGGCCGGATCCCAGCGGGAGCCGTCTTTCATGGGATACGCATTAACCAGTTCCAGTGAAGGCACATTACCGCCGACAGCACCTCTGGAATACAACAGCGGGCGCATGCCCTGCTGCGAACTGCCATTCGATGCTGCCGGATAGGCATACCGTCTGACCATAATGACCTCCCGGTTCATCTCGTCCAGCCAGATATTCCGGTAGTCGTCGTACAGGCCTTTACCCTGTGCATCCAGAAACTCAAGCGCTTCCCGGTTGGCCGTATAAGCCTCTTGCCAGAGAGCGGCGCTATTGTCGCGGTTGAATTGCGGGCTGGCCTTGAACAGCAGTACCCGACCCTTGAATGCCATTGCCGCGCACTTGTCGATCCGACCGATATCACTTTTGTTTTCCAGCAGCCGAATGGCTTCGTCCAGATCTTTTGCAATCTGAGTGAAACATTCCGAAGTTTTGTTGCGGGGCACAAAAATCGCCGCTTCGTCATCCGGCTCGGCCGGTTCCAGGATTAAAGGAACGCCGCCGTAAGCGCGTACCATCCGGAAATACGCCCATGCCCGCCAGAACAGCGCCTGGCCTTTCAGGGAATTACGGACATCTTCTCCGAAGGTGGCGCCATTGATATTGGCCAGAAAGATATTGATCCTCCGAATGTCGTCATACGGATAATAGTCATACGAATTGGAGATGATGGAACCTCTTATGTAGGCGCTGATGGTAGACCCTCCGTAGATTCCGCCGCCTTCGTCGGTATTCGAGAATTCGCCCGTATCAAATCCGGGCATAAAAGCGGCATACATGTCATTCACATAGGCTTCCGCAATCTGGGGATTCGACCATACGAGGTCGCCGGTGATGGCGGCCAGATTCTCTTTATCAAGTGGGTCGCCGCACTGCATAAAGGTAAACATTACAGCAATGATACCTGCTAATTTACTTATTGTTTTCATCTTTATCTTAATTTTATGGTTATACATATAACATTAAAAACTGAGATTGACGCCCAGGGTATAAGTCTTCATGACAGGATACGTCCACATGTTTTCACATGTAGGGTCATAATAGTCAAATTTACTAAGCGTGAACAGATTGGTTCCGGAAAGCAGGAAGGTCGCGTCGGTAAGCCTTGCCTTTTTAATCAGGCTTTTCGGAAGCGAATACTTGAGGCTTACCTGTTGCAGCCGCAAATAGTTGCCGTTCTTTAACCAGAAGGTAGAGGCACGGTGGTCATTGCTATAATCCCATGTAACTACCTGGGGGTAGGCGGCATTTACATTATTCGGCGTCCAGGAATCATTCCAGAAGGCAGGCGCTCTTGTTCCGTCGAAAAACCTCCGTCCAAATCCATCGTCATACAACTTGGAAACGCCGGCAACTCCCTGAAACAGTACGTCAATGCCCAACCCTTTCCAGTCGGCCGTTAAATTCAGTCCGAACGTATAGGGCGCTACGGTATGTTTCCCCTTAATAATCTGTATGTCATAATCGTCAATCTTCCCGTCGGGCACACCGTTCAAACCGCTGACGTCTTCAAAGTTAATTACGCCCAGCGCCGGGTTTTTACCGTAAATCGTATATCCTTCGGGCAGCGCATCCAGATCGGCCTGCGTCCGGATCATACCGGTGGCAACCAGCATTTTCACGTAGTCCGTACTTCTTCCGTTCGGATCGTCCGCATCCCGGACATTTTCGGCCACATCCCGCAGTTTGACAGTGTTCGTCGCGTAGGAGAAATTGCCCTGAATGCCGTAGTTTACTTCCTTTATACTTCCCCGGTAACCCAGTTCAATTTCAAATCCGTGTGCATCCACAATGCCGTAGTTTTCGGGCGGCATGCTTCCGCCGAACGAGCGCGGCAGCGATGCAATCCGGCTGTCCAGGATATCGTAGTTGTGACGGTTGTAATACTCAAGGTTCAAAAAATACCCGTCCAGGAAGCGCGAATCGAAGCCGAGATTCCAGTCCCTTGTCTTTTCCCAGGTCAGTCTCCTGTTTACGATTCCGCCGTATCTTACCTGCGGCTCCAGGGATGAAAACAGATAGCTCCCTACGGTTGAATAAGATTCGCTCCATGCCCATCCGCCCACGGCGTCGTTTCCGGTAAGTCCCAGTGAGGAACGGAGTTTCAGGAAATCAATCACCTCCGTATTGAAAAAGCCTTCCCTTGATATCACCCATCCTGCCTGTACAGACGGGAACAGCCCCCACCGGTAATCGGGGCCAAACCGCATGGAGCCGTCGTAGCGGGCGGCAGCGGTAAGGAAATATTTTTCATCATAATTATAAGTAGCCCTTCCGATAAACGAAGCGCGTCCGTATTCATTTTCGTTGCCATTTACGTAGGAATCTGCCCTGTCGGAAGACGTCGCCCAGAACTGGTCTTTCTGCAACAGAGGAAAGTTTTCCCGCGTGCCTTCGAAATACTCGTAAGCCCCTTCGCTTTGCTCATACACGAAAACGGCATCGATGCTGTGTTTGTCGAACGAACCGGCATAATTGGCCGAAAGGTTCAACTGATAGTCATTGGATGTTTCCGACGTTTTCGCCAGACGCTCCTTGTTCGGAAAGGATGATTTCTGCGAATCAATGATTTCATCCGTGTAAATCCACCCGTTCGTGCCCTTGCGAACCACATTGTAGAGGGTCGGCTTTACCTCATACTGTTTAATCGTAGCATTTGAATTGTTTCGGCTGTAATTGGCCGAGAGTGACAGACCTTTTACAAATGGCAACCGGTAGGTCAACCCGAAATTGACATCAATATTGCGATCCCTGCGCGTATTGGTTCCACCTTCTTCAATAAATGCCAAAGGATTACCTATCCAACCGGGATTAATAAACTTACCGTCAGACGTAACAGGAGGTACCTCTGCAAGATAGTAACGCAGGCGTGCCCACACGGTGCCGAATGTTTCGGATATGTTAAGACCGCTCTGGTCTTCCTGAAAGGCATAGTGCGTCCGGGTTCCTTCGTTGTAGGCCAGTTTGAACGATCCGCTGAGTTCGTTGGTGAAATTGACATCCACATTCGAGCGGACATTAAACTTTTTATAGTCTGCATTTTTTATAAAGGCCGTTTGGTCGAAAAAGGTTCCACCGATAAAATACCTGACTTTCTCAGAACCTCCGGAAGCATTCAGCGTATGTTTTTGCAGCGTCGGATCTCTGTATGCCAGGTCGAACCAGGCTTTTCCAGGGTCATTTTGATTGAAATAGGCAACTTCTTCCTCGTCAAACATGGGCTGGACGCCTGCTACTGCCCGCGCATGATTGTTCAGCCTTACCATATCGGCAGAACTGCCAAACTCCATCAATTTTGCGGGTTGGTCAAAACTGTAGGAATAGTTGTAATTCAGTTTAAACTTGCCTTCTTTACCCGTCCGGGTCGTTACAAGGATAACGCCGTTGGCGGCCCGTGCACCGTAAACGGAAGCGGAAGCCGCATCTTTCAATACGGAGATGCTTTCGATCTCGGAATAGTCAAGCATGTCAAACGAACGTTTGTCCAGAATGATGCCGTCAATGACATACAGAGGGTCGTTGCCGGTGCTTTTCCATGTATTGATGGAACGCACCCGGATGGCTGCCGCATAACCCGGCGCGCCGGATACCTGATTCACGTAAAGGCCGCTCATCCGACCGGCAAGTGCATTGGAAACATTGGCTACCGGAATGTCTTCAATTTTTTCTGTCTGCAGGGTAGCAATCGCGCCGGTAACCGATGCCTTCTTCTGCGTACCGTACCCGATTACCACCACTTCATCCAGCAAGCGGGTATCTTCGATCAAAATGACATCGACGGTCGACTGGTTTCCTACAACAATTTCCCGGGTCAGGTATCCGATATACGATACCTGAAGCGTTGCGTCTCTCGGAACATTCAGTGAAAAACTTCCGTCTGAATCGGTCACGGTACCGATCGTGGTTCCCTTGACCATGACACCGGCGCCGATAACCGGCTCGTCGTTATTATCCTTTACCGTACCGGTAACGGTTTTCCCCGTCTGTTGGGAGGTCTCTACATTCTTTTGTACTTCGCTTTCGCTTGCCGCTATTTGGACGGAAAATAAAAGGAGTACGGCTAACATCGCCACTGTCTTCCCGATGGAACGCGGCCTCTTAATCATACATTGCAATAATTTTTTTACTTTCATTTTTGTGTGTTTTAAATAATATTTAAAAATCTCAGTTATATATCACTCGCCGGCAGACATTCGAACTTCTACCGGCGTTTTTTTGTCCGACTTTCATTTCTTTCCGATTTTTTCCATAGGCAAATTCATTTAAAAATTTTGATTTTGTTAACTCTTGCATAAAGCATTGATATCTAAGAGTGATTAATGAACGATGGATCAGGTCGTAAGGGTACAGGACGTCCTGAAAAGCAGAACGGACGCCAGGATAGGGAAGAATTGCTTTCGAACTTCGTGCGTCCGTCTGAAAATCAGAATAAGTCGTATGACTTGTTGTGTTGAAAAAAGATGTATATTGGCGCGCGTGTACGTTTCGCACGCGATCAATAACGCGCGTAGCGCGTATGCGTATCTTATTAGAGAGAGAGAGAGAGAGAGAGAGAGAGAGAGAGAGAGAGAGAGAGAGAGAGAGAGAGAGAGAGAGAGTTAGAAAATATAT
>JAISCL010000044.1 GCA_031265585.1 Tannerella sp.
AAACATCAATCTCAAATGGAAAGCGCACCGTTCTTAGGTAACGATGAACGTCTGTTTTGGCAACGTTCCGAAGACCGTAACCGGGCAACAGCCGAATTGTATCACCGTTTAGGTTTGGCATGTTATGAAGCTATTGAAGCGTTTGTTGAGTATAAACCATTGTGAATTAATATTATCAATATTACAATAAATAATCTTTGTAACTATTCAGGTACAGCCGCGAGACAAGTCAAAGCGCTCCAGACATTTTGAGAATTTTTGATAGCAGTATCAATGACCGAACGTATAACGGCAAAGGCTTGCGCACCGTCAGTAGATCGGAACAAACCGGACACTTTCTGTTTAACCTTGAAGGTTCTTACCGCCCTTTCGGAGGCGTTATTATCCCCAGGCACATCCGGTTGATAAAGGAAACGGAAAAGATGCTGACGATAGAGGATCATCCTGTTTTGGAAAGCGATCAGTTTATTATATTTCACATTGAGAGACTGTTGTAGTAATTTATCCAACCTTTCCTCCAGGGACTTTCGTTCTTCAACGGGCTGCAAATAATCGACAGGAACAAGTTTCTTTTTCACTTGCATGGCATCGGTCAAAAGTTCCCTGAAAGATTTTGGCCACTCATCATTATAGAGCTGTCCAAGATATTTAAGTTCCCTCAGCAAATGAGCCGTACAGACCTGATGGGCTTGTGCCGGGGTATTGAAATAAGGTTTCCAGCAGTCATGTACCAGCGTTGAAACCGGAAAACCTTCCTGGAAATTGCACTCAATCACCTTCTTTCCACGGGAAGCATCTATGGTTATCCAGGTTGCATTTTCCGTTTGGAAAGTCCAAGCCCAGTGATTTTTGCCTTTGATGCAAACACCCGTTTCGTCCGCTCCCACACAAGGGCTTTGGGCGATGCGTTGACGAATGGTTTCGTATATTCCACCGGCTTTTCCGGCAAACCGCTGTATCATTTGAACAAGCGTGCCGCTGCTTATTTCCAAACCGAAAATATCCCGGTACATCTCTCGCAGCCGGTCAAAGGGTATGTACTGGCGGGAGTGAAAATACGCAGTCATGCCCAACAGGTTTTCTCCGTAACAGACCGGACTGTGCGCCTGTTGGGGATAAACACTTTCCTGTTTGTGACCGCAACAGCATTGACGGCTGTAAATCCAGTGTTCGATGACTTGGGGTATGACCGGCGGGATATCTATCACCTGGCGTTTTCCCTCGAAAATCGCTTCTGTTTCTGACAAATCCCGGCCACAGGCACTGCAATAAGATGGTTGATGGACGATTACTTTATCCGGTTCCAGGGAAGACTCCAGGCTGTAACCCGGATGTCCGCTCTGACCGCCCGGTTTTTGACCGCTCTTTTCCCGCAAACTCATGGTACGCTTTATCCGATGCGGGTCTTGTGTGGGTGGGATAGAACTGTTACTGCTGTTTTTCGGATGCCCGTACTGCTACAATTTGGCCTCAAGACAGGATATGCGGACTTCCATCTGTGAAAATGCTTCGCGAAAAAGGGCATTCTCTTCGCACAAAAGGGTATTTTCTTCGCGTAACGATGTATTTTCTTCGCGTAACGATGTATTTTCTTCCAACAATACCCTGACCAATCCTTCTATGTCCTGTTTTTCCTTCATATAGACAAGCGTTCTTATTTCTTAACGCAATTTCAATCAGTTTAGTATTTAAAAATCATTTTTTTTTAGTTTGTTATCCATGAGACTGAATAGTTACAAATTTCATAAAGAAACAGACAGTATTTTAATTTTACATAGATAAAAAGGCGTTTTGCCTTATTCTTACCTTAGAAATATCGACAATTTCAATATCAGTAAGAATAAGTTGTAAATGTCTGCGTAAAGAGCGTGGGCTTATTTAACTTATTTGCTGATATGGGTAGTCGATAACCTCTAAGGAAAATAAAGTTATTAAGTTCATGCTCTTGCTTTTTAAACGATTCCAATATTTCCGGCTGAAGGTAAAGACAACCTTTCGAATTTAAAAAATTATTTTTCTCGTTTTTCTCATGTTTAATGCCGGTTGTCTTTACCGGATCCGGATAAAATTAGGAGTTAAGAACTAAGGGTTAAGAACTAAGGGTTAAGAGTGTTCATTAATTTCTAACATATCGTTTTAAAAAATTTTATAAACATGACAAAAAAAACAGTTTTATTAGTGCTGGCGTTCATCATGATGAGCGCAGCAAGTGTGAATGCACAGGTGCGGATTGGCGGGCTGGATGACCCTCATCAATCGGCAATACTGGATTTGAATACCGATAATGAAAGCAATGCGGGTAATTTAGGCCTTTATTTGCCTCGCGTATCACTTACTTCCGCAAAACAGGAATTAAACAGCGCTCCTCCTTTGAATGGCGCTTTGGTTTGGAATACCAACGACGATTTTTATCTGGGGAAAGGCGTTTATGTGTGGGGCGATACCGTTTGGGTGCCCATTCAACGGACGCCTATCGGCAACAGTACTTTACAACCGATCACGACTGTTCCGTTTGTTACAGTCCTTTCCAGTCCGCTCTTGGGCTTGGGTGCGACGTTTCAAGTACCCGCTGCATACGCCGATATGGGTAACACGGCCCGGTTTTTATGGGAGATAAAAGCAGTTGAAGATCCGGACTATGTTCCCGAAATTTTGATTTCCGGCAGCCGGCGTGAAGTCGTTTTTGTTCCCTACGATAATACGGAACGAAAGTATCAGGCTCGGGCAAAAGCGATTTCCAACAACGGAACGTCCGATTCGGACTGGTCGGCGTGGATAGAAACACCCGACGAAGGAAAATATCAGGGTTGGTATCGACTTACCGGTGCTACCGGTTATGATATCAAAGCTACCGATTATAATGATGCTACCAAAGGACGTGATGGCGATCGGACTCAAATGTCGTTGACCGGAAATACCTACACCGTAGAAACGGTTGCCGGAATAAATTCGGTTACTTATTTATGGTCGATTGAGGATGATGAAACAGGAGGACTTGCATTTTTGGGTGATGATGTAACCAATGCTATGGTAGAACTTAAATTCAAAAATTCTATTCTAAGCAATGCTGACCTTGTAAATCAGCCGGATGCTGCTAAAACTTTTATTTTGAAATGTGTGGTAAATGATGGTAGTGAAAATTATACGCTCCGGCGGAAAATCACCGTTGGCGACCGGGACGAATGTTCTCCTGTAGCCGGTTTACGGGATGCGGAAGGAAATTTCTATACGGTTTCCAAATTCGGACCTGCCGGATGCTGGATGACTCAGAATTTGCGTTCTACATATACTTGGCAGGGAACGCAAAGGCAAGATATAACCAAAGACAACAATGTTCTTAACGACAACAATGCAGTGTCTTATCATTATCCCGATTTGAACGAATCTGCCGATCCCAATTACGGATTGTTATATACCTGGGGCGCAGCCAATATCGGTACAGTAACGACAGAAGCCACAAACGCATATCTCAACAAATCTTCCGACCGTCAGGGGATTTGCCCGGAAGGTTGGGTTCTTCCCAGCGATTACGATTGGAATCAACTGGAAAAAGAAATTGCAACCCATCCGGCAGATTACTCCAGCCAAATTGAAACGATTGCTGGAGGATGGAAAGCATCGTATGAAACTATAACCGATTGGCGTCCAAGTTCAGGAAATAATGCAACCTACTGGGGTCGCCAAATGATACCGGTCTAATGGACAAAAGTGAGGCTAATTTTTGTTCATTTCGTTCAAGTGGACAAAAGTGAGGCTCGATTTTTATTTGCCTGTTTTTTGCTTTACTTTTTGTTGTAATTTTGCAGCGT
>JAISCL010000221.1 GCA_031265585.1 Tannerella sp.
CGGTAAACACCCTGTATATATCTATTTTATAACGTATCCGTTTCATTTCCATTTATCATTTTTCTTTCATAAAACGTTGCAAATATACGATTATTATTCATTTTATCAAATGATCATACTCAAACTTACCCTTTTACGGGCTTTGTCCGTTTCCAGCACCTTCACTGTAACGTGCTGGTGAAGGGCGACTGCTTCTGTCGGGTCATGGATGAAACGGCCGGTCATTTGGGAGATGTGTACCAGTCCGTTCTCTTTGATTCCTACATCGACAAAAGCGCCGAACTTTGTGATGTTCGTAATAATGCCCGGTAATATCATCCCTTCGCGCAGGTCGTTGATCGTCTTTACAGAAGGATCAAATTCAAAAACTTTGATCGTTTCACGCGGATCACGCCCCGGCTTGCCAAGCTCCGCCAGGATGTCCTGCAGCGTTGGAAGACCTGCCGTTTCCGTTACATAATGAGCCAAAACTAACTTCTTCCGCAAAAGTTCATCACTCAGCAAATCTTTGACACTGCAGTTCAGATCTCCGGCCATACGTTCTACGATACCGTAACTTTCCGGATGAACAGCTGAATTGTCAAGCGGGTTTTCCGCGTCCCGGATACGGAGAAACCCGGCGCTCTGCTCAAATGATTTGGCGCCCATCTTCGGGATCTTCATCAATGCTTTACGGGAAGGGAACAAACCATGTTCCGCCCTGTAGTTAACAATATTCTGCGCCAATACATCGCCTATTCCCGAAACGTATGTCAACAGGTATTTGCTTGCCGTATTGACATTCACCCCGACCCTGTTCACACACATTTCAACCGTCTGATCCAGCGCATTTTTCAATGCGGTCTGGTTTACATCATGCTGATACTGCCCAACTCCGATTGATTTAGGGTCTATCTTCACCAGTTCCGCCAGCGGATCCATCAGCCGGCGTCCCAGCGATACGGCGCCCCGGACCGTTACATCGTATGCCGGAAATTCCTCACGCGCAATCCCGGATGCGGAATAAATACTCGCACCGCTTTCACTCACACTGAATATCTGCACCTTCCGGTCATACCGGATACTTTGCGCCAACTGCTCCGTTTCCCGCCCGGCAGTCCCGTTTCCTACGGCGATCGCCTGGATATTAAACTGCTCAACCAGATGAGCCAGTTTTCTCATGGCCGCAGTACGTTCGTTCTGTGGCGGATGCGGATAAACGGTCTCATTGTGAAGCAAATTTCCCTGTTCATCCAGACAGACCACCTTACAGCCCGTACGGAATCCGGGATCAATGCTAAGGATCCTTTTTTGTCCGAGCGGAGGAGAAAGCAATAACTGGCGCAGATTTTCTTCAAAAATACGGATCGCCTCTTTATCGGCTTTTTCTTTACTCGAGGCAGCAAACTCCGTCTCAATAGAAGGTCGCAGCAACCGCTTATAGCTATCGGTTACCGCCATCCCGACCTGCGCGGCGGCATCATGATCCGCCTTTACAAAAAAACGGTACAGGCGGTCCAGTGCATGTTCCTCATCAGGCGATATGCCGACACGCAAAAAGCCTTCCGCCTCACCGCGACGCATCGCCAGCAGCCGGTGCGACGAAATACGGCGCAACGGTTCGCTGATCTCAAAATAATCGCGGTATTTATCGCCTTCCGCTTCTTTTCCTTTCACAACACGACTTGTAATGACCGCTTCCCGCTCGAATACCGAACGGACGATCTGGCGAGCCGTTGCATTTTCATTGATCCATTCGGCCATAATATCCCGTGCTCCAGCCAGCGCCTCCTCAACAGTTGGAACGTCGTCCGTCAAAAAGCGTGCCGCCGCCGCTTCCGGATCCGGCTGTCGCTGCGACATCACAATTTTCGCCAGTGGTTCCAACCCTTTCTCACGGGCAACCTGTGCACGTGTACGGCGCTTAGGCTTATACGGAAGATAAATATCCTCCAACTCGACCGACGTCCACGTCCCGTCTATTTTACTGCGCAACTCTCCGGTCATTTTACCCTGTTCCTCTATCGTCGCAACAATCACCGCCTTCCTTTTCTCCAGTTCCGTCAGTCGTTTGTATTCGTCGGAAATATCGGAGATCTTCACTTCGTCAAGCCCCTCCGTGCGTTCTTTCCGGTAACGGCTTATAAACGGGACAGTGGCGCCGTCCGTCAGCAAAGTAATTGTATTTACTGCCTGTCGTTCTGTGATCTGAAGTTTTTCGGCAATCAGTGCCGGAATGATATGATTCATTATTTTATGATTTAGAAGATGCAAAAGTAAGAAAAAAATAAATTTTACACTATATTTGCCCCATGAGTCAGCCATTAGCAGAAAGATTACGTCCCGGAACACTCGATGATTATATCGGACAGAAGCACCTTGTAGGAAAACAGGCCGTCTTGCGCCGGATGATAGAAGCCGGACGCGTACCCTCGTTTATACTGTGGGGCCCCCCCGGCACAGGAAAAACGACACTGGCCAGGATCATTGCCAACAGGCTGGAATCACCCTTTTATACCCTGAGCGCCATCAGCTCCGGTGTAAAGGACGTGCGTGAAGTGATCGAGAAGGCCAAAAGCAATCCGCTTTTCAGCCATGCCGGTTCCCCGATCCTGTTTATTGATGAAATCCACCGTTTCAGCAAGTCACAGCAGGATTCCCTGTTAAGCGCCGTGGAAACCGGGACAGTCATCCTCATCGGCGCAACTACCGAAAATCCCTCTTTTGAAGTAATACGTCCGTTACTTTCCCGATGCCAGGTCTATGTGCTGAAACCGCTCGAAAAAGGAGACCTGTTGACGCTACTCAACAAAGCCATTACGGAAGATCTCATCCTGAAGGAAAAAAAAATCATCCTGAAGGAAACCGGCGCTTTCATTAAATATTCGGGAGGTGACGCGCGAAAGCTCCTGAATATACTGGAATTAGTCGTATCCGCCGAGGAAGGGAACGATACCATAGAAATCACAGACAAAAAAGTGGTCGACCGGTTACAGGAAAACCCGGCGGCTTATGACAAAGGTGGCGAGATACACTATGATATTATTTCAGCCTTTATCAAATCCATACGCGGAAGCGATCCCGATGCGGCGGTCTACTGGCTGGCGCGCATGGTAGAAGGAGGCGAAGACCCCGAATTTATCGCACGCCGCTTACTGATATCGGCAGCCGAGGACATCGGCCTGGCCAATCCGAATGCGATGCTGCTTGCAAACGCCAGCTTCGACGCCCTCAAAAAAATAGGCTGGCCGGAAGGACGCATCATCCTGGCGGAAACAACCGTATACCTTGCCTGCAGTCCGAAAAGCAATTCGGCCTATATGGCGATAGACAAAGCCAGTGCGGTCGTCAGCGAGACAGGCAATCTTCCGGTGCCCCTTCACCTGCGCAACGCACCCACGAAACTGATGAAAGAGCTGGACTATGGGAAAAATTACAAATATGCCCACAGCTACGAAGGTAACTTCGTAAAACAGGACTACCTCCCCGGCGAACTGCTGAAACAACGCTTCTGGGAAGGTCAGCATAATCCTGCAGAAGACAAGCTGATCGAACGGATGAAACAGCTCTGGGGCGACCGGTATGAATGATGAACCTGCTGTTCTGCCACAAAGATATTCAAAGTAATACATCGCTTTATGAAATGAAACTACAGCCTTTAGTTTTATTTAACTAAATAAATTAGTTTGGCAACTAAAAAGTCTCGTTATTTGTCGCCGGTAAAATAATAACAAAAAGGATATATGATGCAAAAACTGACTGTAAAAGAAGAGGAACTGATGGATTTTTTCTGGGAAAAAGGGGCGCTGTTCGTAAAAGACATGCGTGATTTCTACACGGAACCGAAGCCTCATTTCAACACGCTTTCGACGATTGTACGCGGGCTGGAAGAGAAAGGATTCCTGTCGCACAAAGCATACGGGAATACATACCGGTATTACGCGATCATCAGCCACGATGAATACAGCCGGGGAACCCTGACGAATGTCGTCAGCAAATATTTCGGCAACTCATACCTCCACGCCGTATCAGCGCTTGTAAAAAGTGAAAACATCACGATCGACGAACTCAAACAGCTTATCCACGAAGTTGAAACCCAGTCCGTACAAACCCGTGACAAAAAGAAAAAATAAACAGCTATGGGACCCTTCTTTGCTTACTCGCTGCAATCGGCAATCTGCCTGGCCACATTTTACCTGTTCTACAAAGTATTACTGAGCCGGGAGACATTCCATCGCTTTAACCGTATCGCACTGCTGGGCGTGCTGGCATTATCATTCATCATCCCGCCGGCGTTGACCGTTTTTCCGGTTCAACCGGCAACAGCCATGACGGACATTGACATCCTGCTTTCCGCCGAGGATGATATCCTGTCGGAAAAGATGAACAATACAGCCGGACATACAAAAAACGAAACCGGCAATATCCTTTTATCCCTCTTACTGATCACATACTTGGCGGGATGTGTCATACTGCTCATGCGATCCGTCCTGCAGGCGATACGAATTATCCTCATCATCCGGAAAGGCAAATGTTTGAAAACCGGTACCGGAACAACGTTTATTATTCCGGACAATGAAAAAATTTCACCCTTCAGCTGGATGAAACACATCGTACTTTCACAATCCGATTATGAAGAAGCCGGCGACACGATCATTGCGCACGAAATCGCACATATCCGCCTGCACCATACCTGCGACCTGATCATCGCGCAGGTCTGCCTGATCATGCAATGGTTTAATCCCGCCGCATGGCTTCTTTACCGGGAACTGCAGAATATCCACGAATACGAAGCAGACGAAGCCGTGCTCCATCAGGGCATTGATGCAAAACAATATCAGTTATTATTAATAAAAAAAGCTGTCGGCACACGACTCTACTCTATGGCCAACAGCTTTACTCACAGTAATCTTAAAAAACGTATCACTATGATGTTACAAAAAAAGTCAAACTCGTGGGCGCGGTTGAAGTACGCTTATGTACTCCCGCTGGCTGTTACAACCGTAGCGGCTTTTGCCCGTCCGGAAATCTCAAAACAGTTTAAAGAGATTTCAAGCGCCAAAGTTAGTCATTTTGCTTTCACAACAGGCACAAATGAAGTTGAAAATGCTCCGGAAACAGAAATTTTCCTGCTGCAGGAAAATATCCCGGAAATGGAACCCGCAAAAAATGCGGCGGATGAAACACCGTCTGATCCGGCAAACGCTTCACCCGCCGGTTTCAATGGCAATCATTCGATCTCGAATGCCGGCCCTCCGGATTCCGTCTATTTTAAGGTTGAAGTCATGGCTGAATTTCCCGGTGGAGACGAAGCTCTGTTAAAGTGGGTTTCGGAGAATATGACATATCCGGAAAATGCAGCAAAAAAGAACATACAGGGACGTGTATCCTGCACATTTACAGTTGAAAAGGACGGTTCCGTATCAGATGTGCATGTAGTAAGACCGATCCATCCCGAACTGGACGCCGAAGCCATACGCGTATTACAAAAACTTCCCAAATTCACGCCCGCGAAAGATAAAGGTGAAATAGTCAGGGTTAGATACAGTGTTCCGGTCCGTTTCAAACTACAAGCCACAAATAATTCAAACGGCGCTCCTCCACCGCCACCGCCACCAACAAAAGCCGGTGACAAAAAAGAAGAAAGCATTACAGACCCTAACGATCCGACCTTATATATAAAAGCGGAACACATGCCTGAATTTCCCGGTGGAGACGCAGCCCTGTTAAAGTGGATTTCGGAAAATATAAAATATCCGGAAAATGCGAAAAAAAACAAAATACAGGGACGTGTAGGCTGCACATTTACAGTTGAGAAAGACGGTTCCGTATCTGATGTACATATAGTAATATCGGTCGACCCCGAACTGGATGCCGAAGCCGTACGCGCATTACAAACACTTCCCAAATTCACGCCTGGGAAAGATAAAGGTGAAATAGTCAGAGTTAGATACAATGTTCCGGTCAGATTCAGAATGGACCCCAAACTGGTAAACAGCCCCCAATAACCCGCACAAAAACAGGATGCATAAATTCATTTCCCTGATTATATGCATCCTGTTTTCCATTCTATCCATTCTTCAACAGGCTTTCATCCGACTTCTTCCCTATAACGATTTTAACAGGAACGATCTTTCCGTGGCACAACACCTGTTTTAATATCTTCGGGTTTTATTCCCCGCCGCAAGCGGCGAGGCAGTTCATTTAACGTCTTCTTCTTTCTTCCGCCCCTTGCGTAGGTCAGCAAGGCATCGTATTTTTCTATCAGCGCATTGAGATAAGCAACAATATTTTCGTCGCCATTCAACAGGATAATTTTCACCAAGTTTTCATTCAAGTTGACAAATACGAAAAACCGACTGCCAAATTGTCTGCTTGAAATGTTAAAATGATCTGAAACGACTCTCCGGATGGTTAAGCGGGGTTAATAAGAGGCATGCGGGGTTAAAAGTGCTGAAAAACCGGGTGCATCAATCAATAATTGCACTTTTTTTGAGTTTAACCTGTAAATGAAAAATGTTAAATTTAAGAATTAAATTAAATAAGAGAAGTTATGAAAAAGTTTTGGAAAAATGCATTAAATGCTGTATTAATCATATTAATCAGCGGAGGAGTAGCAGTTGCTGTAACAGCTTATGTGATGAAGAATAAAGAGGCGTATAATCCATTTTCGGAAAAGCAGGAGAACTCTTTTAAACAGCCCGTTCACCTGGCGTCATATAACAGTGTGGCCGCAGAAAATACGGACTTTACACTTGCGGCCGAAAAGACGATACATGCAGTAGTACACATTAAAGTAGTATCTACCGTTTCCGTAGGCAGACAGTATCTGGATCCGTTTGAGTTCTTCTTCGGCTATGGTGACAGCAGGCGGCCAAGGCAGCAGCAGCGTATCGGTTCCGGATCCGGTGTGATCATCTCGACCGACGGGTACATCATCACGAATAATCACGTAATCGAAGGAGCGGACAGTATTAACGTCACATTGAACGACAAACGGTCTTTCATGGCCAAAGTAATCGGCACGGATCCAAGCACCGACATCGCCCTGATCAGGATTGATGCGGATGATTTACAGCCTGTCACATTCGGGGATTCCGAAAAACTGAAAATCGGGGAATGGGTGCTGGCCGTTGGAAATCCGTTTGATCTTACATCAACGGTAACAGCCGGAATTGTCAGCGCCAAAGGCCGTTCCATCATGATGGGGGAAAGCGACATGGATAAAATCACGTCATTTATTCAGACGGATGCGGCCGTTAACCGGGGAAACAGCGGAGGAGCGCTTGTCAATACACAGGGAGAACTTGTCGGCATCAATACGGCTATCTATTCGCAAACGGGTGATTTTGCAGGCTATTCATTTGCCGTCCCCGTAAGCATTGCCAGCAAGGTCGTCAGCGACTTGAAGAAATACGGAGCCGTACAGCGCGCCATGTTAGGAATTATCATAGGTGATCCGGAAGTTATCGTAAAAGATACGGATACTAAGATTAAAGAATTGAAAGGCGCGTATGTGAATGATTTCACCATGCGCAGTCCGGCAAAAGAAGCCGGGATCGAAAAGGGTGATGTCATAACGGCAGTAAACGACAACAGAGTGACTTCCTATAACAACCTGCAGGAACAGATTATAAAATACCAGCCGGGTGACAAGGTGAAAATTAAGCTTGACCGTTACGGCACGGAAAAGGAGTTTACCGTAGAGTTGAAAAATGTACAGGGCAATACGGAAATCATGAAAGCCGGCGGCAACAGCGCCGAAATACTGGGCGCCGCATTCAAGGCGCTTAATGACAACGACAAGCGCAGCTACGGCATAAGCTACGGGATTGAAGTATCGGACATTTCAAAAGGTAAAATCAGGGACTGCGGAATCCGGAAAGGGTTTGTCATAATGATTGTGAACGATCAGAAGGTTCAAACGCCGGAAGACTTCTACAGTGTAGTTGATAAAATACTAAGAGGAGGCACCGATGAAAAAGGGCTTCTCATCAAAGGATTTTACCCGAATACAGGAGCCACAAGGCATTATGCAATTGATTTAATCGATTGAAAATTTATAATTTAACTTAAAAGGGAGGCAGATATAGTATATCTCAAAAAAAATATGCTATATTTGCACCCGTTTATAAAGGGCGAATTCTAATGAGACAGTTAAAAATAACAAAATCCATAACGAATCGTGAGAGTGCTTCTTTAGACAAGTACCTTCAGGAAATAGGACGGGAAGATTTAATCACGGTAGAGGAAGAAGTCGAACTGGCGCAGGCCATTAAAAAGGGTGACCGCAGAGCGCTGGAAAAACTGACCCGGGCTAATCTGCGCTTTGTGGTGTCTGTTGCAAAACAGTACCAGAATCAGGGATTGAGCCTCCCCGACCTTATCAACGAAGGCAATCTGGGTCTGATAAAGGCTGCGGAAAAATTCGACGAGACGAGAGGCTTCAAATTCATCTCCTATGCCGTGTGGTGGATCCGCCAGTCCATCCTCCAGGCCCTGGCCGAACAGTCACGTATTGTACGCTTGCCGTTGAACCAGGTTGGTTCGCTGAACAAAATCAGCAAGGCATTTTCCAGATTCGAACAGGAAAACGAACGCAAGCCCTCACCCGAAGAACTGGCTGCGGAACTGGATATTCCGGTGGACAAAATATCGGATACACTGAAAGTATCGGGCCGCCATATCTCCGTAGATGCTCCTTTCGTAGAAGGAGAAGACAACAGCCTGCTGGATGTCCTGGTAAACGATGATGCGCCCATAGCCGACGGCGAACTGATGAACGAATCGCTGGCAAAGGAAATCAACCGCGCACTCTCCACCCTGACTGAAAGAGAAAGCGAAATTATAAAAATGTTTTTCGGCATAGGATGTCAGGAAGTGACGCTGGAAGAAATCGGGGAAAAATTCGGCCTTACCCGTGAACGCGTACGCCAGATAAAAGAAAAAGCCATCCGGCGCCTGCGCCAGGGATCCAGAAGTAAATTGCTAAAAGCTTATTTAGGATGAATAATTGATACTATGATAGGAAAGGCGTCTCAAAAAAGGGGCGCCTTCATTTTTATGATCCGGCAGGCCGTATGCAGGGCATCCATATCAGCCGGGTTTCAATATTTCAGCCAGCGGGCGATTTCCTTAATGCCCGGCTTCTTGCCGTACATCAGGATTCCTACACGGTAAATTTTGGCTGACAGCCATACCAGAAGGATGGCGGAAGCATACAGGAGGACAAGGGAAAGCAGTATCTGCCGGAAAGGTATTTCGTATGGAATGCGCACCATCATCACGACCGGCGAGGTAAACGGTATCAGTGAACACCAGAAGGCAAGCGGCCCGTCCGGGTTATTTACACTGTAAATACCTGCATAAACGGCAAATATCAGAAAAGCCATCACCGGCGTCATGAACTGCTGCGAATCGTCGGGACTGTCAACCGCAGAACCTATCGCGGCAAACAGTGATGCATACGAAACGTACCCTCCGATAAAAAACAAAACGAAATAGATGATTATCTCAACAAAATTAAAGGAGCCGAGTTTTGACATCATGCCTGCTGCCGGGGATATTTCAGCAGCATTGTATGGCACGGATCCGCCGCCGCCGACACCGAAAAAAAGACCTCCGGCGGTAACCAGCAGAGCGGTCAGGATACACCAGATAAAAACCTGGGTAAGGCCTACCAGTCCGATGCCGACGATCTTGCCCGTCATCAGGTCGAAAGGCCGCACGGACGAAATCATGATCTCGACGATACGGTTCGTTTTCTCTTCCATCACACCGTGCATCACCATTGCACCGTACATCATGATAAACAGATAGATGATCAGCGTAAACAACATGCCGATGGCGCTGCTTATTTCGGAGGAGGATTCGGTCGCCACGCCGTCCTTACCCCACTTAACGGTCTGCACATCTATGCGGACACGACTGCTTTCGATGATTTCATCCAGATTCGGGATATGAAAGGAGGCGCGTTTCTCTTTCTCAAGGTATTGATTCAGGATGGAAGCGACCTCTATCTTCAAATCCCGGGGGATCTGCTTTTCCGAATAGAGGGTGGCCGCTTTCGGGTTTTCAAGCAGATCGTCTTTGATCTCAAGAAAAGCGAACATGCCGGAGGCGCGATCCTTCGATTCGTCCACAGAGGCCGGATTGCCCGTCCCCGTAAACCGGAACCGGTCGGTATCCTTAAACAGCGAAACGTATTTGCCCGTATGATCCGCTACGGCAACGTCATATACATCACTGCTCTCCAGGGAAGAAAGCCACAGGGGGACAAACACCAGCGCCGCAAACAGAACGGGCGCAAAGAGGGTGATCAGGATAAATGACTTCTTATTTACCCGGTGCAGGTATTCCCTTTTCGTAACAATCAATATCTTTTTCATACGGATTTCCTCATTTTACGGCTTGCAGGAAGACTTCGTTCATGGAGGGCAATTCTTCCGCAAACGAAAAGATTTCATGGTTCCGTGTCAATATGTTCAGCAATTCGGAATTACTCATTTCCTGTTCCTTGCGGATGCGGAGATCAAGCGTGCGGTTCGACCCGGGTTTTTCGGAAAGAACGGTAAAGATGCCGGGCGAAGGTTCAACGGCAGGATTCAGGATGGATACCTTAAAGGTATTTGACTTGAAGCGGTTCCGGACTTCGTCCACGGGGCCGGACAGCACGACCTCCGACTTGTTTATCAGCGCTATCTCATCGCATATTTCCTCCACCGACGCCATGTTGTGCGTGGAGAAGATGACGGTGCGGCCGGCGTTTTTCAACGCGATGATTTCCCGCTTAAGCTGTTCGGTATTGACCGGGTCGAAGCCGCTGAACGGTTCGTCAAAAATCAGCAGTTCCGGGTCGTGTATCACGGTGACGATGAACTGCACCTTTTGCTGCATGCCCTTCGACAGCTCTTCCAGTTTCCTGTTCCACCAGGGCATGATATTAAATTTTTCAAACCACGCCGTCAGGCGGCGCTTTGCTTCGGCTGCCGGAAGGCCTTTTAAGCGGGCAAGGTATACGGCCTGTTCGCCGGCCTTCATTTTCCGGTACAGTCCGCGTTCTTCGGGCAGGTACCCGATACGGTAGATATCCGGGGGCTGACTGGGGCGTCCGTCCATAAAAACCTCCCCGCTGTCGGGCGCCGTGATGCGGTTAATGATGCGGAGCAGGGTAGTCTTTCCGGCTCCGTTCGGCCCCAGGAGGCCAAAGATCCTGCCCTGCGGGACATGGATGCTGACGCCGTTCAGGGCGCGATGCCCGGCATACTGCTTGACGACCTCTCTTGTTTCTAAAAAATCCATCCGTTTCTATTTTCCGATTCCCGTTACAATCCGTTCTCCCAGCTCTTTGCTTAACAGGCACTTTATCCCGTCCAGCTTCATGCGTTCACGGAAGAGCTCCATCACCTTTTCCTCATCGGACTGAAACTCCCGGATCTGCCGGTTCACCTCGTTTATTTTATGCTTTATATAGGCATTTTTCAGGGTAAACAGATCATGTACGATCCAGCGTTCCAGCTGTTCACGTTCTTTCGCCGTCTTCCGGGCTTCGTTTTCGGCTTCCTGTTCTTCTTCGGAAAGAGTCGTCTGCTGCAGCGCCGCATCTTCCGCATCGGCGAAATAGCGGCTCAGCTGGTATTTCGTACTCATCATGTCCACGGCCAGCCGGCTGATCTCGAGGTCGGGATGAGCCAGGAAATAGCGGGAGGCCGTAAATGCGCCGTCTTCGCATTGGGCAACCGCTTCATCCAGGATCTGCCGGTACAGGGGCGTCAGGATTTCGATGCCGTCATCCTGCAACTCGGACCGGATGTACTCCGCCACTTTCACGATAGCCCCGTCTCCGGCTGCCGTCGTAAAAAGGGCGCGCTCTCCATAGCGTATGATATAGCGCAACAGCACGGATTCATACTTCTTAAACGGCGAAGACCTGGCGGCTTTTACGCGGACAGTTTCTTCCGGTTCTTCCGTAGCGGGGGCGGCTGCCGGGGCGTCCCCGTTCTGCACGGCGGCTCGTTCTGCGGCGACAGCCGTCGCCCGGTCGCGTTCCGTCCGGACGGAACGCGCCTTCCGTTCCCGTATCTTCAGCACCTCGTCCATCAGCACCTGCTCCCTCTCGTCCAGCAGGTGACTGCATTCCCGGATGTACACGGAACGGACAATGTTATCCGGAATAACGGCCACACTCTCCATCACATCCTTAATCAGGTTCGCCCGCCTGAGCGGATCGCTGTCGGCATCCTTCAGCAGCAGGGCCGCCTTAAAGCGTATGAAGTCGGCTTCGTGTTCCTTCATGAACAGTGTAAAGTCAAACGAATTGCGGGAGCGTGCAAACGAGTCCGGGTCTTCTCCTTCGGGCAGCAGCACTACCTTTACGTTCATGCCTTCTTCCAGCAGCATGTCAATGCCGCGGACGGCAGCTTTTATGCCGGCGGCATCCCCGTCATAGAGCACCGTTATATTATTTGTAAACCGGTGTATGAGGCGTATCTGGCCATGCGTAAGCGCCGTGCCCGACGAGGCGACCACGTTCTCTATGCCGCTCTGGTGCATGGAGATCACATCGGTATAGCCTTCTACCAGGTAGCATTTATCTTCCTTCACAATGGCCTGCCGGGCAAAGTAGATGCCGTACAGTTCGTTGCTCTTGTGATAAATCTCGCTTTCCGGGGAGTTCACGTATTTCGCAACCTTATCCTTTTTCCCCAGTATGCGTCCCCCGAAGGCGACCACCTTGCCGCTCAGGGTATGCACCGGGAACAGTACCCGTCCGTGAAAGCGGTCGGCCACGGCGCCGTCATCACGCTTGTAGACCAGTCCGGTTTTCAGCAGATAGGACTCGTTAAAGCCGTGCTTCACCGCATTCCCGTATAAATCGTCCCGCCTGGCAAGACTGTAGCCCAGCTGGAACTTGCGTATGATATCATCCCTGAAGCCGCGCTCCACAAGATAAGGCATCCCGATACATTTCCCTTCTTCATGTTCATAGAGGCGTGAGGTGAAGAATTTCTGCGCCCAGCTGTTGACCACCATCATGCTCTCCCGGTCGCTCTGCACGCGTTTTTCTTCCTCCGAGAGTTCGCGTTCCCGGATTTCTATATGATATTTTTTCGCCAGGTAGCGCAGGGCCTCCGTATAGGATACCTGTTCATGTTTCATGATAAACTGTACGGAAGTGCCGCCTTCGCCGCAGGCAAAGCATTTGCAGATATTTTTAGACGGAGAAACCGTGAAGGACGGGGATGAATCTTCATGAAAAGGGCACAGTCCCACGTAATTCACGCCCTTCTTTTTGAGTGTGATAAAATCCGACACGACGTCCACAATCTGCGCCGCATTATAAATCCTGTCAATGGTAATCCTGTCAATCATCGTCCCGTAAATGCTAAGAGGGAGCAAAAATAGTAAATATAATTGAGAGTTGAAAGTGGAATTTAAAGCCTGTGCCGCAAGAAGGCCTGTAATGTAACAGCGGCAGGCGCGAGGGAGGTCTCGCGTCTGCCGCCGCAGGGTTGGTTTGGAGAGTTGTTAATTATTTCGCCCTGGCAATATTGAAGGTCGTCTTTTTCTGTCCCCTGTAGGCGTTCCTGCCGTGCAGGATGAGGTCGGCGGTACCGACTTCGACGTTGTTGCGGTAGGTGATGAAAAAGTCCTGTCCGGACACCAGTTCGACGGTTGGCTTTCCTTCTTCGCGGTAGTATGCCCTGGTCTGCGGGGTAAGGGGCTTGCCGGTATAGGTCTGTTCAGCGACGTCTTCGACGATGCAGTGCCCGGCGACGCTGATGTCCCTGCGTGCATGTTGGTGGGCGTGGTCGTTGAAGTAGTCAATGCGTGCATTCAGCTCGTTGATAAAGTCGTCATACAGGGGGGTAGTGGCCATGGTGGCGGCGGAGTCGACGCGGTCGAAGATGTTGCGGCAAAGGATGTCGGAATCGCGCCGTACGTCCTTGAGGTGTTCCTGCGGTTTCCCGGCGTATTCAACATTGCGCTGTTCGATCAGGTGTTCGAAGGTGGCTTCGTCTTCGGTCAGCTGGGTGACCCAGGGGGAGAGGCCGAGCAGGGTAACCTTGTCGGCATAGCTGTCATTCTTGAGGTCGCCGAGGAGGATATTGACATCGGCGGTTTCTTCTTCGTAGGCCTTGCGGGTGATTCTGCCGAACGCCTTGAACCTGTTGTGGAGGGCCTGGGCGGCCTGTACCACGCTGGGGTCAAAGTGCCGGAGTGCGGCGTCAATGACCCGCTCCATGCCGTTGATAAGTTGGTCGATCTTCACGTCTGCTTCGGCGATCAGCTTGGTGTAGTCGCTTTTTTGCATGTTGTTGATCAGCGCTTTTTCCAGATCAATCTGTGAGGAGAGCGCATTGATGTACGCCGTAATGAGTGTCTGTACGGCCGGATACTTCTGGGCAAGGGCCTTGAGGACAACCAGGAACTCATAATGTTCTTCCATGCGGAAGATGTGCAAATAAACTGTTGAAATCTTTTTCATTGTAGTCTGATTTTTAATTATGAATAATATACAAGTCGCAAAATGTAATTTGTACCGGGATCTCCACGGCGGACGGGAGCTTTTCCCGTCGTGGGGACGGGCTCCCGCACACTTGCGGGAAGCCGTCCCGTCGTGGGGACGGGCTGCCGCACACTTGCAGGAAGCCGTCCCGTCGTGGGGACGGGCTGCCGCACACTTGCGGGAAGCCGTCCCGTCGTGGGGACGGGCTGCCGCACACTTGCGGGAAGCCGTCCCGTCGTGGGGACAGGTTCCCGCACACTTGCGGGAAGCCGTCCCGTCGTGGGGACAGGCTGCCGCACACTCGCGGGAAGCCGTCCCGTTGTGAGTACCGGCCTCCCAAACTTCCGGGATCGGGCAATCCGGGCTGTCTGTAAAAGTAATTTATCTGGTAAATCGTAGCGTTCATTGGTACCGGCTGTTTATTGATATGACGTTTATCGCGTGTACAATTATCTTCGGCTGCAAATGTATATGAAAATTTTTAATGCACAGCGGAAAGGGACAATTTTTTTTAAAAAAAAAATTATTCCTTTTGTACTTCCCGTAACTTGCAGTACTTTTGCCTGCCGTTAGTAAACCGTAAAATGTAAATCAAAATGGACGGAAAGATACGAAAATACATCGCCTGCGTGCTGCTGGGCTGCCTCCCGGCCCTGTACTGCAACGCACAGCAGGAAGACCGCCGGCTGACGGAAATGATGCCGGAAATCCCGGAAGAACTGACCGAACCGGCAGAACGGGCCGCTTACCTCGTCATGCACTTCTGGGACCGGTATGACTTCGGGGACGCGGATTTCCTGCGGAAGGATGACCTGCTGGAACGCGGCTTTGCGGACTACGCAGACCTGCTGTCCCTCGTGCCGGAGGAAGTGCGGGAGCAGTCGGCCGGCGTGCTGATGCGGAAAGCGGGCGTGCGGAAAGAGGCGCTCACGGACGTTTTAAGACTGTGCGAAAAATACCTCTACGAGCCGGATTCGCCGCTGTATGACGAAGAGAAGCTGATCCCGCTCCTCAAGCAGGCGCTGGCATCGCCGCTGCTGGACGGGGCGGCGGAAAAGATCCGTCCGGCGTACCTCCTCGAGCAGGCGCTCAAGAACCGGACGGGACAGGTGGCGACGGATTTTACCTTCACGCCGGCGGACGGACAAACAGGCACGCTTCATGCGGCGGCAGCGACGGCGGAACGCACGCTGCTTTATTTCCATGACCCCGAATGCGAAGACTGCCGGATGCTGACCGGCAGGCTGAAAGATTCGCCGCTCGTCGGCAGGCTCGTCCGCGAAGGAAAGCTCGCCGTGCTGGCCGTTTATACCGGAGAGGATACGGAGGCGTGGACGGAACATGCCCGCTCGTTCCCGGACGCGTGGATTTATGCGCGCGACGCCACCCAACAGATCGACCGCGAAGAACGCTACAATATCAGGCGCTTCCCGACGCTCTATCTCCTGGACAGGAACAAAAAGGTGCTGCTGAAAGAGACTTCTTTTGAAAAACTTGTCGCCTGCCTTGACGGGCGGCCATAAAACCGAAACACATGGAAGAAAAAAAAGTAAAACTAAAAGTACAGGGGCTTGCCAACAGCCAGGTAAAGTCGGGAGCCTACGCACTGGTGCTGGCCGGGGACGGGGACGGGATGAGGCGCATACCCGTCATTATCGGCATGTTCGAGGCGCAGTCGATCGCGGTGGCGCTCGAGAAAATCACCCCGCCGCGCCCGCTTACCCACGACCTGTTCGTGGCGTGCACGAAGGCAACGGGCTTCCTCCTGAAGGAAGTTTTCATTTACCGCTTCAACGACGGCATTTTTTATTCCGAAATCGTGCTGGACAACGGGCGGAACGAGGTGCGGATCGATTCGCGCACCTCCGATGCCATCGCCATCGCCCTGCGCGCCGGCTGCGAGATCTATACGACGGAAACGATCCTGCGCAAATGCGGCATCATCCTGGAAGAGGAGGAAGAGCCGGAACCGCTGCCCGAAGAACTCACCGAGGAAGACCTGCACGACCCGGCCGAACTCGGGAAAAAGCTGCACCCGCTGAAAAGAAAGGAAATCAGGGCGCGGATGGAAAAGGCCGTGGCAGAGGAAAATTACGAGTTTGCCAAAATCTACCGGGACGAGCTGCTGCGCCGGGAAGAAGAAAATAACAGTAACTGACCGCGATGTTCATGGAAACGCTGTTCTATGCACCCGCCATTGCCTCCGGCAGCGAGCTGCCGGAGGACGAATCGCAGCACTGCACGCGCGTGCTGCGGCTGAAAGAAGGGGATGAAATAACCGTAACCGACGGGAAAGGGCATCTCTACCGGGCCGTCCTGAAGGACGTGCACCGGAAACGCTGCCGCGTCGAAATCGCGGAAGCACGGGACGCGGAACCGCTACGCGACTTCCGGATCCATCTCGCGGTGGCTCCGACGAAGCGCGCAGACCGGATGGAGTGGCTTGTCGAAAAGGCGACGGAGATCGGGGTCGATGAAATAACGTGCCTGCGCTGCCGCTATTCGGAACGGCGCGAAATAAAACGGGAACGCCTGTGCAAAATCGCCGTCGGCGCCATGAAACAGTCGCAGCAGGCCGTGCTCCCGCAAATCAACGGGATGACGGACTTCGAAGCGTTTATCGCACCCGGCTTCGAGGGCTGTAAAATGTTCGGCCACTGCCGCGAAGACCGCACGAAACAGCTCATCCGGGAAGTATACCGCCCGGGCCAAAACGCCCTCCTGATGATCGGGCCGGAAGGCGATTTCAGCAGCGGGGAAACAGAGGCCGCCCTGGCCGCCGGCTTCTTCCCGGTCTCCCTGGGGAAAAGCCGCCTGCGCACCGAAACGGCGGCGCTTGCTGCCTGTCACACCATTCATGTTCTGAACCTATGAAAAAAATTATATTGATCCTGGCGCTGTGCGCCCCCCTTCTCCCCTGCCTTTCGCAGAGTGACGGCTATGGAACGGCAGAGTACCGCATCGAGACCTTCGGGTCGGCAGCGACGGATGACCGGACGCCCTTCTGGATAGCAGGCAACCGGTACGGAACCGTGCCCCTGGACGCGGGCAACGGGTACCTGCGCGCAGGCGTTTTCCACCTCCGGCAGCCGGCGGCGGCAGGGAAGGGCCTGCGGTGGGGCGCCGGCCTTGACGTCGTGGCAGGGACGTCGCGCTACCGCAATGTCTACGTCCAACAGATCTATGCCGAAGCCGGATACAAATGCCTCCACCTGACCGTGGGCAGTAAGGAAAATTATACCTCCCTGTGGGATAAAAACCTGAGCAGCGGCGACCTGGTGCACTCCTCGAACGCCCGTCCCGTGCCGGAAATAAACGTTTCCGTACCCCGGTTCACGACGGTCCCGTATACCGGTGGAATCCTGCAGTTCAGGGGCGATTTTGCCCTCGGACGCTCTTTTGACACCGGCTACCTGAACGCGTTTCACAGCGGCAGCACCTGGATAAAAGGCGTACTGTGGCATCACAAGTCGCTGCACGCACGGCTCCTGGATCCCCACGGGCGGTTTCCCCTGACAGCGGCCGCCGGACTGCGGCACCATGCACAGTGGGGAGGCACGTCGACCGATCCGGGAGAAGGCGTCCAGCCACATTCGTTTAAAGATCTCATCCGGATCGTGCTGGGACGCTCCGGCGGGGAAGATGCGTCCCTCTCCGCGCAAAAAAATGTGCTGGGCAATCATTACGGCAGCTATGACATCAAAATCGGATACCTGAATCCCCTTTTTGACCTGCACGTATACCGGCAGCATTATTTTGACGATGCTTCCGGGATGGAACTCTTTAACCTCCCCGACGGACTGTACGGCATCCAGGTCGATATGGCTCATTTCACGCCCGTCAGCAAGGTCGTTATTGAATACGTGTATACCAAAAACCAGAGCGGGCCGGTTCATTATATCACATACGATCATCTGGAGTATCCCGGCTTTGGCGGCGGAAGGGACGATTATTACAATAACGAGGAATATACAACAGGGATCTCCTATTTTGACAGGGGCATCGGCTCGCCCCTGATCACGTCGCCCGAATATAACCGGAACGGGAAGACCGGCTTCCAAAATAACCGCATACGCGCCTGGCATATCGGCGTGGAAGGGTATTTTTCCGGACAGGTGGCCTGGCGCCTGCTAATGACCCGCCCGGAAGGCTGGGGCATCCCCAACAAACCGTTCCTGAAAAAGACGGCAGACCTGTCCTGCGCCGCCAAAATATCCTGTTGCCACCCGCGCCTGGAAGGCTGGCTGTTCTCCGGGGAAGTAGCCGCCGACCGTGGCCCCCTCTACGGAGATCACCTGGGATTCGCCCTGTCCATAAGCAAAACAGGCATACTTAAAAGGTGGTGAACGCTATACTGCGTGCTTGTGCATTGCCATTTCTTATTTATGAATCCCCTTGGGGCCTTCTACGGCTTCTGCGAAACCCAAACTCAAATGGTCGCACCCTCATTTATTTCCTGTGTTTCATCAGCATGATCACCGGGTTGGAATCTTCGTCCAGTCCGGCGGCGATTTCTTTCAGGCGGCCTTTCAGCTTTCCTTTTTCGTATGATTCGACAAGCTGGTGGGCTTCCAGAGGCCAGGCTGCGATTTCGTTATTTACGGGCCTCGACATCATATATACAGATTCCTTCGTTGAATAGTCGTCATTGTATACATCATATCTGAAGATGGCCTTTTCCTGTTTATCGTATACCAGGCTTGCAGTTGGCAGTCCGGTTTGCCTTATCGCGTCCCCTTCCTTTTTTACCGATTCCATGAAATAATAACGGTCGGTCACAACGCCTGCGAAAAGCCAGACTTCCGGATCCAGGGAGCGGACGGGCGGAGTTTTTGCGATAAACGGCGTCATCGTGCGGTCGGGGAAATAGCGGTACAGCGTATCGGCCGAAGGCTCTACCAGTATCCAACTGTCGAGGTAAGGAACTATGGGATGATTGCCGGCGGGGGCTAAGGCGTAATTCATGCCGCTTGCTTCGTCTCTTGCGCTCAGCCAGGGGAACTTCTTTTCTTCAAACGGAATTTGAATGTCTCCGGTAATGCTTCCGTCCTGTTTCGATACGGTCATAAACGACTGCCCTTTGTTGCGGGTTGAGTTATCGTGGCAAATCAGGTTTTCCCGGTCGAAACTGTATACGGTTTCATACCTGGCATCCTCTTTGTGCTTAAAGCTCCGTTTAAAATTCCCGTCCAGATCATACACTAACATTTTTCTTGTATAACTGTCACAGACAAACATTTCGCCGTTCTCTTCATCAAGGACAATCCTGATAATCGTTACATATTCCTCACTGCCCTGCCCCTTCCGGTTTATCTTTTTGATGGCTTTGCCGTTTCTGTCAAAGATAAAAATATTTCCATCCTGGACACGGTTTCTTACGATGATGATATCCTTTCCGATATCCTGCAGAAGACCCTGGCAAAGAAATTCATCAGTAGTTTCCAGCGGGATGTATTCCACATCCATAAAGTCCTGGAGGATCAGTTCCTTCTTCGGATAGCTTGCCGTAACGTCGACGGTAATGACGTCGTCCGTTGACGGTCTGTTTCCTCCGCATCCTGCTATTGCAAACAGGGTTATTGCCATAATTACATTCGTCTTTTTCATTGTTTTATCAGTTTTTCTTATGTTTCATCAGCATGATCACCGGGTTGGAATCTTCGTCCAGTTTGGCGGCGATTTCTTTCAGGCGGCTTTTCAGTTCCCCCTTTTTCGTAATCTTCAACCAGTAACCATATATCAGCGCATCAAAGTTAAATGATTTTTGTTGATGTGCGGCGTAAATTTATCCCTACTTCACCTCCGGGGGCTTGGGGAGCGTGCCGCCTTCGTTGTATTTCTGGTTATTCGGAAGACCTTTGCGGCCGACGCCTTCGCGCATCAGCGCCTTGAGGTCGTCCAGGTGATAGTGGTAAATGCCGCGGGGACTGACGCCGTACTTGCGACAGAGCGAGGCGGCCATGCCGACGACTTCGCCCAGCATGCCCGTCGTGCGCATCACGCGGATGGTGCCCAGGGCGACGTGCGTCACACTGATGTTGCGGCCGGCCATGAACAGGTTTTCCACGTTGCGGGAGTAGAGGCAGCGGTACGGTACGGGGTACGGGTAAATGGGGTTGTGCCTGGCGATGGACTTGAACTCGGCGCCGGGGAAGTTGGCCGTGTTCTTCGGGTCGGGATAGTGCAGGTCGATCGTCCATGTGGTGGCGGCTGTCCCGTCCTCGTGTATCACGTGCTTGCGCAGGTCGTCTTCCTTGAGGATGTAATCGCCCGTCAGACGCCGCGATTCCCGTTTGCCCGCCACGTAGGCGACCCAGCCTAACTTGCGGTTGCGGTAGGGGTCATTCTCCTTCAGCCCGTTTTTGAGGAAACTCCAGTTGGAATAGACGACCAGCAGGCCATAGTCGCGGATGCGCTCGAAATCGTTGATCTGGTCAAAGTTCATGCCCGTTTCCCAGGTCCATTCGCCCATCGTCACCCGCTCGCTGTTCTGTTCGTTGAACGCGACGCCGTAGTTGAAGTGCGGGAAGGCGGCCGGTCTGCCGGCATCTTCGGAATACCACTGCACGGATGCGCCCATCGTCATCCGGTCGGCCTGTTCGGGGGCGGTGCTTTCGCCGAACTCTTCGCGGCCTTCACGCCCCATACGGTAGTCGGCGCCGGCCAGATAGCCGACCGTACCGTCGCCCGTGCAGTCGGAGAACAGCGGCGCTTCGAAACGCAATTCGCTCCCCGTCTCAATATGCTGCGCCACGATAGAGACGATCTTTTGGCCGTCCATCTGTACGCCGGTGGCGCGATAGCCGGCAAACAGCGTGATGTTCGGCTCACCGGCGATCGCTTCGGCCTTCTTATCATCCTCATAGAAACCGGCAGGCTGCGCATTGCCGCCGCGCGAAGGCCCCCATTCCTTCTGGAGGTTGCCCAGTTCGGGATAAGTCCCCGTCTCTATCCGTCCGCCCAGATGGACGCGAATCTCCGAGCTGTTGTTGCCGCCCAGCACGGGACGGTCGTTAATCAGCGCCACCCGGCATCCCAGCCGTGCAGCGGCAATGGCGGCGCTCATCCCGGCAATGCCTCCGCCAACGACGACGAAATCAAACGCGCCTGCATTGTCCGGCATATCAGGCAGGTTCAGCGCCTTCCGCCGGAAACGGTCGAGTTCCACGACGTCCGCCGGCGGTATCCGGCGCTCGTCCGTAGTGAAATAGATCGCGTCGCAGCGGCCGTTGAAGCCGGTCATATCCTGCAGCGTAACAACCGTCTGCGGGTCGTGCACCGTGACTTTCCCGGCCGCCTGCCACATCCATTCCGTCCCCTCCGCACCCAGCGGCGCAGCCAGCCGTTTGCCGCCCACAAGCAGCCGGAACTTGCCCGGCCCCTCGCCGCTGTGCCACGGAGACGTCCAGTTAAACGTGCGGACGTATACATAATACGTGCCGGCGGCAGGCAGGGTGATTTGCGTGGCAGCATCTTCAACGGGCGTTCCCATCCCGTGCGCCATCAGGTAAGGCGACCCCATCAGATCCATAAACTGCTGGTCAACAACCCAGCCACCCCTGTGCGTGAAACTCTCGGCTTCAAGAAAATAATCGGCGGCAAAGGCCTGTGAAGCGCAAAGCAAAGCCGCGGTCAGTAAGATAATACCTTGTTTTTTCATGTCATGATCCGTTTGTTTATTATTTTGAAAATATACAGATTATAGTAATTCCTAATCACGCTCAACGATGTCAATCCGGCAAGCCGCTTCCTCGCCGTTAAAAGCGATGCCGAGGAGTTTTACCTCGCGGTCGAGGTATCTTTCGTAGTATTTGCGGTCATGGATTTGGGCGATGGCTTCGTTGAGAAGCGCCTCCACCTGTTTGCCGGCGCCGTATTTCAGCTCGGCAACGACCACCGTTCCCACCTGCTCCCACACGGCGTCGATGCGGCCGTAGTTCGTCGAGATTTCGCCCTGGATGTCGAATCCCAGCATGCTCATCCATATCAGGAAAATGGAATGATAATAGGCTTCCGTCTTCCCGTCTATCTGGTAGGGTACCCTGGCAAGCATCTGACGGAGGCTTTTTTCCACACCTTTCGCGTCGTTCAGGAGGATTTGCTGCTGCACCGTTCGCCGCAGACGGCTCGCGCTCTCCAGAGGATACGACGCGTAGGCAAACAGCAGGTGATTCTGCATGGAAAGAGCCACTTCGCGGTTGGGCATTTCAAGCGTATATTCCGGCTCCATATCGACTATTTTTCTCTCTTTAACGGTCAGATAGCCGGTTTGAAACAACAGGGGTATTTCGGTGATCAGGTCCGGATCCCAGCTCTCGAAAGCGCTCGAATCGGCGCGAACGGGCTGCAGCAGAACGCTCAAGTCATTGCGTTTTTTGAACAGCTCTATCAGAAACGTCGGCGTACCCGTGGCAAACCAGTAATTGGAAAATTCCCGTTTTTTGAAAAACAGCAGAGTCGAAAACGGATTGTACACGAATGTTTTGCCATCCCACGAATAACCGTCGTACCAGCGGCGAATGCCGTCCAGCAGGTTTTCCACTGTTAAATTACAGTGCCGGGCCATGTCGTCAAGATGTTCCGCAAAATAATGTTCCAGTTCCGTCTGCGTGTAACCGCAGAGCGAAGCATACGCCTCATCCATTGTAATATCGTCCACGCTGTTCAGGGCGGAAAATATTGAGACTTTCGAAAATTTCGAGATACCGGTCAGGAATATGAATTTCAGATAGTCGTCGTGGGCTTTCAATTCCCGGTAAAAACCCTGCAGGAATTTGCGGATGCCGTCCATTTCCGGCTGACCGATAGCGTCCAGTATCGGAACGTCGTATTCGTCAATCAGAACGACCACCTTTTGTCCGGTTGTTTTATACATTTCTTTAATTAATTTCCCGAACTGATCGGATGCCAGTCTGTCGGAAAGTACAATCCCGTAATCACCGGCTATGTCTTTGAGAAAAGCAGACACGCTTTTTTCCATTTCCTCTTTTGAGGAATGACTGACAGCCGTCCAGTCAATCCGTATCACCGGATATGGCTGCGTCCAGTCCCATTTGTCATAGATGTAAAGTCCCTCGAACAGATCTTTGTTTCCCCTGAACAGTTCTGTCATTGTACTTATCAGCAACGATTTCCCGAAGCGGCGCGGACGGGACAGGAAATAAATCCTCCCATCCGTAATGATTCGATGGATATCCGCCGTCTTATCAACGTACAGATAACCTTCCTCCCTTAAGTTTGAAAATGACTGTATTCCTACCGGTAATTTTTTCATGACGCTTTTTTATTGCAAATGTATATCAAA